>PABI01000049.1 GCA_002699125.1 Anaerolineaceae bacterium | reverse complement strand
TCATCATGACCACCTACCTCTGGAGTTTCACCTAGAGTTAGTGTAGCCATGACGTTTTGTGATACGACTTTATGAGATTTTAAAGGTACGACTTAATAAGATTTAGCACCGGAGAAATTTATAAAATGATTGACCCAAAATTAAATGGCAAAGTTGTTTTGATCACCGGCGCCAATCACGGCATCGGTGCCGCGACGGCCAAAACGTTTGCCGCGCAGGGAGCGAAGGTGTTTATCACCTATTTTCGGGGCAAAACAGATTTTTCCGCCGAAGAAATGACCCAGGCGCAAAAACGCGGCGCGGGCGGGCCAGCTTTGTATGCGGCCAACCAGCAGCAAACCGGAGAGATGGTTGTGGCGGAAATTGCGGCGGCTGGCGGAACGGCCGTTGCCCACGAAGCCGATCTGGCCGACGCCAACAACATCCCGCTACTGTTTGATCAGTGTGAAGCGCAGCTAGGGCCGGTGGGTGTGTTGGTGTGCAACCACACCCACTGCGTTCTGGAAACGTTTGATCCGGCCGCGGTGACAACCGAGGGCTTCCCGGTGGGCTTCATCAGCGCGGCAGAGGCCGACCGCCATTTTGCCATCAACGCCCGCGCTTACGCCTTGCTCATGGCCGAATATGTGCAGCGCACCCTGGCGCGACAGGCTGGCTGGGGCCGAATCATCCTCATCAGCACCGATGCCGCCCATGCCCATGAGGCCAATGTGCATTACGCTGCCAGCAAACACGCCATCGAGTCTTACGGCCGTTCCGCCGCGGCCGAGCTGGGCAAATATGGCATCACCGTCAACATCGTCGCCCCCGGCCCCATCCAAACCGGCTACATCGAGCCAGAAGCCGAAGCCCACATCGCCGCCAACACGCCGCTGCGCGGCATCGGCCGACCAGACCATTTGGCAGATGTGATTCTGTTCATGGCTTCAGAGCAGGCGCGCTGGGTGACGGGTCAGCTCATTTACGTCGGCGGCGGCTGGCGCATGGGACAGTAACGTGGTGACGGCCGTCCGCCAAAACTTCAGCGATTTTATAACCAGCGCCACAAGAAAAGCTGGCGTGAAGGAGCATAAATGAGCAATTTACCTGAAAAACAGCTAGAAGTTGAACAATTGCGCATCGAACCAATGCCTGCACTTGATCCTGAAATTGGCCGAGCGCTTAGACGGTTAGAAGGCGCGCGCGGCCGTCTAAAGGAAGCTTTGACCAAACTCGATCCTGCCTGGCTGGATTGGGAACCATATCCCGGCGGCAACAGCGTGGGTACGCTGCTATACCACATCGCCGCCATTGAGCTGGACTGGCTGTTTTGTGAAGTGCTGGAACAGGAATTTTCGGCGGAAGCGCAGGCACTCCTGCCTCATCCGGTGCGCGATGCAGATGGGCGGCTGTTTCCGGTAACAAACGTTTCCCTCACCGACCATCTGCAAAGATTAGACGCCGCACGACAATTACTGCTGGACATCTATGCCGACCTCACCCTGGCCGATTTCCGCCGGGCGCGCCAGCTGCCCCAATACCATGTCACGCCGGAGTGGGTACTGTATCATCTCACCCAGCACGAAACCGAACACCGCGGCCAAATCAGTGAAATCATCAGTTGGAGAAAACAGCATGGAAGAAAAGATTCGTAACCGTTTTAACGACGCCATTTTGGCCGAAGCCCGGCAGCGCTACGCCATTGCCGCCGACAACATTGAAGAGCTGGGCGGCTTTGAGAGCTTCATCTATGGCTTTGAAAAAGATGGGGCAAAGTACGTCCTGCGGCTGGGGCACAGCCTGCGCCGCAGCCCGGACCTCATTCGTGGCGAGGTGGATTGGATCAACCATCTGGCGCGCGGTGGCGCTGGCGTTGCCGGGGCCGTTAACTCCGCAGCGGGGAATCTGGTAGAGCTCATCGATGATGGACAGGGAGAGCATTTTCTGGCAACGGCGTTTGCCTGGGCCAACGGTGGGCCTGTCTGGCAAAATGGTGGCTGGACCGAACCGTTTATGCTGAATTACGGCCGTCTCATCGGCAAAATGCACGCGCTCACCAAACAGTACAGCCTGCCCGATGCTGCGTGGCAACGGCCGTCCTGGAACGATCCCATCATGACCGACACCACCAGCGCCCTGCCCCAGCTCGATCCGACAGCAATGGCGCTAAACACCGCCAACCTTGCCTACCTGCGCAGCCTGCCCACCCCGGCAGACGCTTTTGGCCTCATCCACCAGGACGCCCATACCGGCAACCTGTTTGTTGATGAAAACTGCCAGATCACCCTGTTTGATTTCGACGACTGTGTTTATGGTCACTTCATCTACGACATCGCCATGGTAGTTTTTTACGCCATCACCAACCATCCAGAGCCGGTTGAATTTTGCACCCGATTTTGGCCGCTGTTCTGGCAAGGGTATTGTGAAGAAAACCGGCTCGATCCCGTCTGGCTCAAAGAGATTTTGCCCTTTATGAAGCTGCGCGAAATTGATCTGTATGGCGTCATCCGGCGCGATATTCCTGACCTGAGCGGTGACGGTTGGGCGGCCAGTTTTATGCGCGGACGACGGGAGATTATTCACGCGGAACGGCCGTATATCGACTTTGACTTTACCCAGGTGACCGCCCATGAAGCTTAAGCAGGATACGGCCGTCTACCGGCATGAAATCGCCCGGGTCGAACCAGAGCTGTCGTTGCAGACCGTGGAAATGAACAGCGAAGGTTTGGTGAATGACGTGCTGATTGTAAACGGCCGTCGCGTCTTTCGTTTCCCCAAACATGATTGGGCTATTGACCACCTGCGGCAGGAGGCCAACTGCCTGGCGCTGGCCCGGCAGCATTTAGACATGCCCTTGCCCCGCTGGACAGTTTACGAGAGTGAACAGTTAGGCTATCCGTTTACAGCCTACGACTGGATTCCCGGCGAGGCGCTTACCCGGCACACGCTGCTGCGCCTGCCGCTGGCCGATCAGCAGGCCATTGCCGAGCAGTTGGCATCGTTTTTGCATCAATTGCACACCGTTCCGATGGTAGAAGTGGAGAAGGTGAGGATACGGCCGTCTGTCACCAACCGCACCCCGGAAAAGTGGCAAAAACTGTACGATGACGTCAAAGAGATGCTCTTCCCCTACCTGATGACCTTTGCCCGTGATTGGGTCGAGCAGCACTTTGCCCCCGTGCTGACCAATCCCCACTTTATGGCATACGAACCCGTTTTCATGAATGGCGATTTGGGTCCTTATCACCTGCTCTACAATCCCGAAACGCGGCGGCTCAACGGCGTCATCGACTTTGGCACGGCCGGTGTGGGTGATCCGGCCACCGATTTTGGCTGCCTCATCGATCAGTTTGGCGAAACCTTTGTGCGGCTGATGGCACCCACTTATCCGAACATTGGCCAACAGATTGAACGAGCCCGCTTTTGGGCCGGCACGCTGGAGCTGCAATGGCTGCTCGGCGGCCTGCGCTACCCCGACGAGCCGGACTGGTTCATGGTCCACATCGGCCGGGCACGTGACGTGCTGCCCATCGGCAGCGGTTGGTAAATTCAAAACCTCCCGCAGGTTTCGCGCAGGAGGTTGGTTCTAAATGAAACCTGCGGGAGGTTAACTAAAAGGTACAACATGCTTGATTTGACAAACAGTTTCAAAACCTTCCCCGTGCTGCAAACTGAGCGGCTGCGGCTGCGCGAATTGGTGCCTGATGATGCCGCTGCGCTGTTTGTCGTCTTTAGCGATCCCAAAGTGATGGCTGGACATGGCCAGCCCGTTTACAAAGACGTGGCCGAAGCGCACAAGCTCATCAACTGGTACGCTAAAGCATTTAGCGAAAAGCGCGCCCTGCGCTGGGCCGTCACTTTTCAAAATGACGACACGGTTTTGGGCACCTGCGGCTACCACGACATCACCGCTTATCATCACCGGGCAGAGATTGGCTACGAGCTCCACTCAGCTTACTGGCGGCAGGGGATCATGTCTGAGGCGGTGCGGGCGGCGGTGCACTTTGGGTTGGCCGAGATGGGCTTGCACCGCATTGAGGCCATTGTGGACCCGGAAAATCCGGCGTCGGCCAATTTACTGCGCAAGGTGGGTTTTACGGAGGAAGGCTATTTGCGGGCGCGATTTTATGACAACGGCCGTTTCGTCGACGACTGGTTCTTTTCTATCCTGGCCACAGAATTGGAGTAACTATGTTCAAGATTCGTCCGTTTCAACCAACCGACGCCGAATATGAAGCAATGTATCTTGTCGAAAAAGCAGTTTATCCCGAAAACGCCGATACGGTAGCCGAGTTCAAACATGGCGACGCCAATCGCAAACCAGAGCAATTTTTTCAGCGGTGGGTGGTGGAGGAAGACGGCCGTCTCATCGCCTTCGGCAGCGCCAGCCAGCCGCCGCAATTCAAAGAGCCTGGTCGCTACCGCTTCAATATTACGGTTCATCCAGAGTTTGAAGGGCGTGGGGTGGGAACGGCCGTTTACAACCAGATCTGGCACACCTTGCAAAGCCGCGACGCCCAGCCAACCATTGTGGAAACAGGCTGCTACCAGCACCATGATCAGGCCGTGCGCTTCTTGCACAAGCGCGACTACCGGCAGGTGATGCGCTGGGTCATCACCCGGCTTGATCTACCGGCCTTTGATGCCACGCCCTATGCACCACTTTTCAACAAACTAGCTGCACAGGGCATCGAATTGACTACCCTACCCCGACTGCAAAAACAAGATCCCCACTGGCTGGAAAAACTATATGAATTGGAATGGCAGCTCATGCTGGACCAACCATTACCGTACACGCCCCAAAAAGTACCGATTGAACAATACAAAAAGCTGGTTGTGGATAATCCTCGGGTCATTTTGCCCAGCTGGTTTATTGCCATTAAAAACGGCGAAACAATTGGCCTCTCCCTTTTGGAACAAGGCAGCGCACCGGGCGGTCTGAGCACCGGCTTTACCGGCGTGCATCGCGCTTACCGGCGACGCGGGCTGGCCACGGCCATGAAGGTGCGCACCATTGATTATGCGAAGGACGCTGGATACGCCTTCATCCGCACGGGCAACGAGGAGAACAACCCCATGCTGGTGTTGAACAATAAGCTGGGCTTTAGGGAAATCACTGCCCGGCTGGCTTTTGAAAAACGACTGGAAAATGGGAGTTTGTCATGAGAGAGATCCCTGTTTTAGAAAGCGAGCGATTGCGGATACGGCCGTTCCTAAAGATCGATCTCGAACCCGTGCACCAGCTTAAAGTCAACGTCGGCTGGGTCAATCCACACATCTCTAAAACACAGCAATTTATCCTGCAAGAACATTGGCTAAACTGGACGATTCTCAACACAGAGCAATTAGCCAAGCTCGATCAACCGCCTTATGGCGACAGAGCCGTCGTGCTCAAAGAAGAGGGCACACTCATCGGCTCCGTCGGGCTTGTCCCCTGCCTGGATCTATATGGCCAACTGCCCTATTTTGGTAGCCAGCAAAACTGCCTGGCCACGCCGGAAGTTGGTCTGCTCTGGATCATTGATCCGGCTCAACAAAACAAAGGGTATGCTACCGAAGCCGCCCAAACCCTCATCGACTACGCCTTTGGCACAATGCGGCTGCACCGGATCATTGCCACCACCGAATACGACAATCTGGCCTCACAGGCCGTCATGCACAAACTGGGCATGACCATTGAGCACAATCCCTTCCCCGATCCGCCCTGGCTGCAAGCGGTGGGCATCCTGGTAAACAATCGGCCGTAGGGCAAAATAATTGAATTCGTTCAGGCCATCGTAGTACAATAGTTTAAAAGTCTGCAACCTCCCGCAGGTTTCGTACACGGTCATCACCTTATCAGGAACCTACGGGAGATTTGTTTTCAAGGAGCAAAGCCATGAACGAAACACAAACACCGTCTCAGGACGATAAAGTTGTCGGCGCATTGGCCCATGCAGCGGCGCTTTTGCCGCTGTGGGGATTGGTTGTGCCGGCGTTGATCTGGTCTACACAGCGCGAAAAGTCAGAGTATATCCGGCAGCAGTCGCTTCAGGCCTTGGCCTGGCAAATGTTGCAAGTGTGTTTGTTTTTTGGCGGGATGATGCTGTATGTCGGCAGCTTCTTTCTGGTCTTCGGCACGATTTTTTTCCTGCAAGAAATGCCACCAGACGCACCGCCACCCGGCTTTTTTCTTCCCTTTTGCATTTTTGGCTTAATCTTCCTCAGCTTTTTTGTAACGATTGGGGTGGCTTTGTATGCGGCCGTTCGCAACTTACAAGGTTACACATACACCTATCCCCTGATCGGCCAGCGCGTGCGGGCATACTTGGCCAAATAATCTTCCTAATCTTCTCCACATCTATACCTGATCATGCCCGCGCAGGCAGGCATCCACAGATTAGTAAGCAAATGGATGCCTGCTTTCGCGGGAATGACACGCAGTATTAACGTTAGTAAGGCGGTTCTGCCGGACCCACGTAGCCACATAAACCGGTACGGGGCGAGTTGACCAGAGGCATGGGACCACCATAGTTTTCACAGTCGTGTTGATGGGTTTCCCAATGTGCGTCGCACAGTTCGCTGGGACCATCGGTTTCATACAGGCAGTCCAGGCAAATCAGCGTGGCCTGCTCGCCACATTCCATACAGGGGATGTCTGGCATCCGGTTGCGGGCCATTAAAAAGATGGGGTGTTTGGTATGCGGTTTTCCATCGCGCACGTTTAGAACCTTAATCGTCAGTTCACTCGTCGTGCCAAAATCATATTCATAAGGGATGGCCATGTCTGGTACAAATAACCTTTGTACCTGTACATTCATCGGCTTTTCGTCGCCAACAGACCAGCCATCGTTAAATATCTGAGTATAACGATTCGGGCCAATATGAAACGCGCTCAGATGCCCACAACATTCCAGCCAAATGGCGCGTAAATAAGCATCAAGGTCTTCTAACGTTGCATTGCCTCTCATCTCCAGGTGCAGCCAAAAATCCCCGCTGTAAGCATCTAAAATCTGCAAATGGTAAATTGACTGGTTTCTACCTCGCTGCTTATTAGCCTCTGTCTGGGCAGCCTGGAGCGCCTCACAACTTTGCAAATGTTTGGACAAGCCACTCTTTGCCATCTCTCGACCACAAAAAACACAGTTCCCTCGCGTTTGCTTTCTTCTGCCCATTTTTTCCTCCGTAGCCTCTCTGCTTACTAATCGATGTTTATCGAGCATACAAGATTTGGAAACGGCCGTCCATCATTTCTCATCTCTGTTACAATTGCCAGCCATGGAAACCCGTTTGCTCTCTGGCTGTGATTTGCATGTGCATCTGGCCGGCTCTTTTTATGCCGAGGATTTGCTGGCCATCGGCGCACCTATTTTCCGCGAAGTGGATTGGACCGACCGGGACTTTCTGGATGGCTACAATAACAGCCTGGACACCGAACTTGATCCCATAAAACTCTTTGCCGCGGCCCTGGCCGATCCGGAAAACGGCTTCGCCCGGCTCAAAACCGCCTACGTTTTTGGACCAGATGACAGCGGCGACTTTGACCGCTTCATGTGGAAATACCGGCTGTTTTCTCATCTTTGGGGGTATGGTTGGGAGCAGGGGTGGGAAACGGCCGTTGCCATGATTCGTCAGGCAGTGGAACACCATAAACGGCAAGGGCTCGATTTTGTAGAGTACCGCGCCGGCTTTTGGGGCGAAGCAACCGAACTACGCCAAAAGATGCAAATCTGCGCCGAAGCGCTGGCCAGCGAATGTGATGAACAGTTCACCGCCCACTATATCGTGCCCCTGCCGCGCAATGATCCCCTGCCAACATACCTGGCGGTACGCCAGCTTTTACACGAACAGCCGCAGCTGTCTCGTATCCTGGTCGGGCTGGATTTTTCCAGCCAGGAAGAAGGCTTCCCGCCCCGACTGTTTGGCCCGCTGTTCCAGCGTTTGCACCAGGACAATGAAGCCAATCCAGCGCAGCAGTTAACGGCCGTTTACCACGTCGGCGAATCATTTTTTGATAAATCGCTAGAAAGCGCCGTGCGCTGGTGCCATGAGGCGGCGCTGCTGGGGGCTAAACGGCTGGGGCATTGCATTGCTCTGGGGCTGGACCCGGCTGTGGCCGTCAGCCGCAGGCCGCAGGCGCATGAGGCGGAACTGGTGAGCGAAAGATTGGACCAGATTGCGTATGATCTGCGCTTTGTCCGCCAACTGCGACAGGCTGGTGTGGCCGTTGATGTGACCGCACTGAAAGCGGAACAGCGCTCGTTGGCGAGTTTGGCGCTAGATGATTGGGTGGAACGGCCGTACACTCCCCAACGGCTCCAGGACATTCGACAGCGGCAAACTTTTGTCCTCAATCAGCTTACCCAGGCGGGCATCGTCATTGAATGCTGCCCCACCTCCAACCTGCGCATCGGTGGCGTGCCGGATGCAGAACACCATCCCATTCACCGCCTGCTGGCCAGCCGCGTCAACCTGTGCATTTGCACCGACGATCCTGGCACCTTCGATATCACGCTGGCCTCGGAAATTGAGTGGGTGCTGCGCCACACCAACTTCACGCCAGACAGCCTGGCACAACGGCTGGGCGATCCCCGCCGCTTCCGGCTCTAATTTTTGCCACAGAGAGCACAGAGACTACAAAGTTTGGCTCTGCGTCCTCCGCGCTCTCCGCGGTTACGTTTGTTAGCGAGAATTAGCTGAGTTGAGCGCCGGCTCCATAAAGGTCTGTGTCTGATTAATCGCCGTCAAAGCCAGGCTGTAGTTAAAGTCATCCACCGTTCCGGCGTTGACGCAGGAAAGGTAAGCAGGACGGGTGCGGTCCAGTGAATAGATGAAGGAAAGGAAATAGACAAAATCGATCTCTTCCCAATCACCCGGTACGTCTTTGTAGAAAACGCCGGAGTACAAAATGTTGTTGTAGGCACCAACGTACGTGTCACACGCCGCCTGATCGCCCGCATGGGCGCCATCAATGCTGCCACGCATGGTTTGCAGCGAACGGTTGATATTGTTCATGTTCGCCTTTAACCCTTCGGCATCAAAGGGCAGTTCGGGGAAAACGCCCAGGATGTCATTGGGATTGGAAATATAATAGACTGTTATCATTTCCGGTTCGCCATCGTCACCCTCTTCACCGTCATCATCGCTATCTGATGGTCCTCCCTCACCCTCGATTTCAAGGGTAGCAGTGGCAGCCGGTGCCGGGGAATTGGTTGCCGAAACCGGGGTATTGGTCGGTGACGTTGTGGGCGTTTCTGTTGGTTCCGGCGTGTCGGTGGGAACCGGGGTCGGGGTGTTTGTCGGGATAGCCGTGTTGGTTGGTGACGGCGTTTCCGTTGGTTCCGGTGTGTCTGTTGGAACTGGTGTATCCGTCGGCGCAGGTGTATCAGTGGGTGGTACAGGAGTTTCAGTGGGCTCTTCGGCAACTTCGGCAACGGCCGTTGGCGTTGGGGTTGCTTCCTCACCGCCACAAGCAGCTCCCATCAATAATACAAACAATCCTATTAAAACAAGCCGGCCAATTTGTTGTGAGTACAACTGTTTCATAATGCTCTCCTCCGTAGTTGTATGTGTATGTAAATGCGGAAAATTTCTGGCCCTGCAAAAACGCGTAACCAGAAAAATTATACGCGAAATGGCCGATTTATTCGATGATTTTTTTGAATTTAGCAACGGCTTTCCTTATCATTCGGCGAGCCCAAACCATGAAAGCTTGTTCATATTTTCTCAAATATCTGTTCAAAACATGGACGGAACGCTCTTTCTGAATTAAAATCAAGCACGCAGCGTTGATTCTGAAAATGTAATGTACAGGGTCATGTAATTGGTAAAAAGTTTTAGCAGCGGCTTGTAAAAATTCTAGGCAAGCAAAAGGAGTCTGGTATGCGCATCATTATTACTGGGGGAAGCGGCCTGATTGGCACGGCCTTATCTAAAAATCTGGCTGCGGATGGGCATGAGGTGATTGTCCTGAGCCGAAATCCGGCTAACCACACCTTCCCTGCCGGCGTTCGCGGCGAAAAGTGGGACAGTCAAACGGCCGCAGGCTGGGGTCACCTGGCCGACGGCGCAGACGCTATTGTGAATCTGGCCGGGGCACCCATTGCCGGCACCGGGCTCATCCCCACCCGCTGGAACGAAGAGCGAAAACGTCGCATCCGCCAAAGCCGGATTGATGCGGGTACGGCCGTTACCGAAGCCATCACCGCCGCCCAAAACAAACCCAAAGTGCTTATCCAATCCTCCGGCGCCGATTATTACGGCGACGTGCAAAGCGACCAGATCATCACCAAAGCCTCCCCCAACGGCGATGGCTTCCTGGCCAGCGTTACGGTTGATTGGGAAGCTTCGACCGCTGCCGTGGAAGCGATGGGCGTGCGCCGGGCTATCATCCGCAGTGGCATGGTGCTCAGCATGGAAAGTGGCTCCCTGCCGATTACCGTCCTGCCGTTTCGCTTTTTTGTGGGCGGACCGTTGGGCAGCGGCCAGCAGTGGTGGCCCTGGGTTCACCTGGAAGACGCGGTGCGCGCCATTCGTTTCTTAATTGAAAACGAGACAGCCGCCGGACCGTACAATCTTTGCACCCCAAATCCGCTGAAAAACAAAGATTTCGCCAAAACGATTGGCCGCGTCCTGAATCGCCCTTCCCTTTTCCCTGTGCCCGCCTTTGTTTTGAAGCTGGTGCTGGGGGAAATTGCCGCCATTGTGCTAGACGGCCGTCGCGCCGTTCCCGAAAAATTGCAGGCAGACGGTTTCACCTTCAAATACCCTGAGCTAGAGAGTGCGTTGAGAGATTTGCTAAAGCGATAGAGGGTAAATACAGCAAGGTCAAATAAACACTTTGAGATGTTCGGGGGGATCTGCGGTTTGGGGACGGCCGTCTTGCCGGGCCAATCCTGCTAAATTAGCCTGCACCAGGCGCATCGCCTGACGATCGTTCAAACGCTTCGCCTCGGTTAGAGATGCTTGCAAATAATCGGCCGCCTGCGCCATCTTCCCCGCGTAATAAGCCACCACGCCCAAATTATTGCTCAACAGCATCATCCCTTTGCGGAAACCAATTTTCTGCGCCAGGACATACCCCTGAGTAAACTGCTGCCGAGCCTTCTCTGGCATCCCGGCCAAATGGCTCAACGCCCCCAAACTTTTAAGGAACAAAACCGCCTCCGCCTCACGATTATGAGCAGTTGCCAGATCATACCCTTCTTGATGATGTTGTTGCGATACGGCCGTTTCCCCCGCCATCAACGCCAAAATGCCCAGCTCTTCCAACAGCAGCAGCAAACAATCCACATCCTCCACTGTACGGGCCAAATAGAGCGCATCCGTTAAGCAGCTCTTCGCCAGCGCATATTCCTCGCGACAGTTGTGCACAACCCCCAGCTCAGCTAAAAAGCGAGCAATTTGCCGGTCATCTGCCCGTTCTTTGGCCAGCTGCAAACCCGCCTGCAAATAGCTCGCGGCCGCGTCCAGTTCCTGCCGCTGGCGCGCCAGCTGGCCCCACCATAGCTGCACCCAACTCAAATCAGCCTCGTCACCGGCTGATTCAAGCAGCGACTGCGCTTGGGTCAGGTGATTTTCTGCCTGAAGGTAAGCCCCACGTACCAGCCAGAAGGGCAACACATTTTCTAAAAGTTCCAGCAACGGCCGTAGCCATCTTTCCCCCACGGCCACAGCCAACGCCGCCTCGATGTGCCCCATCTCCCCCGCCACAACTTCATACACCAAACGGTTTTCGGCCACAAACGCCGCCCAATACACCACAAATCGCCGGGCTGCCCCGTCTGGCGCGGGCAGGCTGCGGGCAAAATCGTGCAGCAAGGAATGAAGCTGGTAACGGCCGTTTACCCCAGCCTGCAACAAAGAGAGACTAAAAAGCTGCCGCAAATCATCGGTAACGGCCTCCTCGTCACCGGGCAGCAGGGCGGCCGCCGCGGCCACGGAAAAATCCTGCCGTCCCAGCAGCCCGACGGTGGCAAAAAGCTGCTGAGCCGGCGTGTCTAGCAATTCGTAACTCAGCTGAAAAGAACGCCGCACGTTTTGCACGTCGTAGCGCAGCGTCGGCAGCCGCCGCTCCACCTGCGCCAGCCGCTGCTGAAACTGCCCAATCTGCCAGCCCGGCTCGTAGGCCAACCGGCTGGCAGCGATAACCAGCGCCAACGGCAAATGACCTAACGTCTCGGCAATTTGTCGCAGTGTGTCTGGCTCCGCCTGCACGCGCTCGCGGCCTAAAATTTGCTCAAATAAAGTGAGGGACGTGGTGGCATCGGGGGCAAACGGCCGTAGCTCAACCCGCCATGCCCCGGCCAAAACAGACAAATCTTGCCGCCGCGTGGTGACCAAAACGGCACAACGGCCCGTGGGCGGCAGCAGCGGCTCGACCTGGTCACTTGTCTGGGCATTGTCCAAAACGATGAGCGCCTGTTTGTTCCGCAGCAAATCCCGCACCACCCGGCTGCGGCTGGCCACGTCGTAAAATTGGCTCACATCCTGCTGGTAAGCGGCGGCAAAAGTCGCCAAAATAGACATGGTGTCGGAGCTGTCCAGCCGGGCCCAGAGGACGCCATCAACAAAATAATCCTGTAAATCATAGGCGAGCTGCGCCGCCAGGCTGGTTTTGCCCACGCCCGCCATGCCGTGTATGCAAGTGACGGTCGTTGCCCGTGCAGCCGTTGGCCGTTCGGCCGTCAATAATTTGCGTAAAAGCGCTCGCTCGTCGTCGCGCCCCACCAGGTAGGGCGGCAGAGCAGTGGCTTGAAACGGTGGCGACGAGACGGCCGCTTGCCAAAATCCCAACAGCTCGCGCTCCCTTGCCTCTGTCGCCTCAAGCCGCAACATCTGAATGGGCGGCTGCTGGGCTGCGGCCAACAGCTGATTGGCTTCCGCTTCCGTCAGGCGCATCGCTGCCGCCAATTCCACCACACCCTGCCAACCACGAGGCCGCACCACACGGCCGTTGAGCCAGTTCACAATCGTCATTTTAGGCACGGTAGACAGGCTGGCCAGCTGCCCCGGCGTGTACATCGAGCGCTGGACAAATTGATTAAGCCTTGTAGTGAACTGGTCTGGATCGCGCATTTTTTTGAGTGAAAAGTAAAAGGTAATAAGTGAAAAGTGCCCTCTTTTTACTTTTCACTTATTACTGGTTCCTTCTGCAAATAATTGGTACGAATTCGCACCATTTTTTTCACAAAGCCAACGTTACCATCAGCAATTGTTCGATCATAGCAATAAGTTGGAGAGTGTACGAATGAAATGGAGAGCTATATTTTATTTTGGGGCGGCGCTGCTGCTTGTGCCGGGTTTGCTGGCTTGTGGGGCGAGTGGGTCGGAAACGGCCGTTTCCCAAACAACCACCACACCAGAGCCAACCATCCCTTCTACTGAGCAGCCAACGGAAACGGCCACTGCTGCCCCCAGCAGCACGCCTGTACCCACCGCCACGGCAACCATTGCGCCAACTGCTACCGAGGAACCAACCATGACCCCAACCCCTGAACCGGCCTTCACGGAACTGCTGGCCATTGAAGATGCCCCCGATTCTCTGAAAGATCCGTACGGGATCGCTGTAGACAGCCAGGACAATTTGTACATTTTGGATGCGGGCAATGATCGTTTGCTCAAGCTAAGCAGTGATGGCACGCTGGTGCAAACGTGGGACACACAGGGCAGCGGTCCCGGTGAATTCAACTCGCTGGGTTTCGGCGGCATTGCCATCGACGCCAACGATAACCTTTTTGTGGTGGACAACGGCAACTTCCGCATTCAAAAGTTCGACAGCAGCAGCAATTTTGTGACCGAGTGGGGCAGCGAAGGATTGCGCGACGGCCAATTTAAGCGGGCCATCGGTATTGCCATCGACGCCGCTGGAAACGTGTACATTGCCGATGACGGCCGTCCCGAAATCCAAGTATTCGACAATGACGGCAATTTCCTACGCAAGTTTGGCAGCCGGGGCACAGACGAAGGCCAATTCCAGCACCCCACCGGCATCGCTGTGGACGCCGCAGGCAACGTTTACGTGGCTGATTATGAAACCAAGCGGGTGCAAAAGTTTGACAACGCGGGGAACTTCCTGCTGGCCTGGGGCATGGCAGTCAATCCCAACGGCACACCGGAAGGGATTGGCATTGATGCCGACGGCCGTCTTTACATCACCGATTACGACCGGGGCCGGGTAGAAATCTTCACGCCGGATGGGGAATTTATTACTGATTGGACTGGCGGGGATAGCGGCCGTTTCAGTCGTCCGGTGGCCGTAGCGTTTGATTCGATGGGCAACGTTTGGGTAAGCAACCAGGCAGGCAACAGCGTCTGGAAATTCGCGCCGCCACCGCTGCCATAACCAGCGTTTGTAGGGGCGAGACGGCGCGGAAACAGATTGTTTTGTTATTCCAAGACCATACCGCGCCGTCCCGCCCCTACAGGTTTGTTTCAGGAATTGTTGGCAGGCAATGAAATGGTGAAAATCGCGCCGCTGTTGTTCGGGGAAAGCACCGCTACCTGTCCCTGGTGCAGCTCGGCAATTTGCTTGACGATGGCCAGCCCCAGGCCGGAGCCGCCGCTGTGGCGGCTGCGCGACTTGTCGCCGCGCCAGAAGCGGTCAAAGACGTAGGGCAGATCGGCAGCGGGGATGCCAGGTCCGCTGTCAATGACGGAGAGGTGGACGGTTTGTTTTTCTTGAACGGCCGTCACCCGCACCCGTCCCCCTTCCGGCGTATGGCGAATGCCGTTGGCCACCAGGTTGGTCAACGCCTGCTGCACCCGGTCGGCATCGGCCTGAATGAAGAGCGGCTGCGCCGGGGCATCATCCACCAGCCGCACATTGTGGCTGTCGGCCAGGGGAGCCAATCGAGCCACCACTGTTGCCGTCACCTCGCGCACATCCACTTTTTGCAAAGCCAACGACAGTTGGCCAGAGTCCGCCAGGGAAAGCAAACGCAAATCATCGATGAGACGGCTGAGGCGGTGGACCTCGTCATTCAGCTCTTGCAGCTCAGTGGGATTGGGTTCCAGCAGACCATCCAGCATCGCTTCCAGATTGGCCTGCATGACGGTAAGCGGCGTGCGCAGTTCGTGAGCAACATCGGCCACCATCTGCCGCCGCTGCTGCTCCTGCTGGGTAATCTTGCTGGCCATCTGGTTAAACGCTTCGGCCACTTTGCCCAGCTCATCCTGTGAGCGCACCGGCACGCGCACGTCGGCCTCGCCCGCGGCCAGCGCCTGCGAGGCGCGCCGCATCTGCGACATGGGCCGGGTGATTTGCCAGAAGATGATCGTGCCTAAGACTAACGAGACAGCACCGGCGGCGATAACGGCCGTTTGCGCCGCCTCCTGCACATCAGACAAAAAGGAAAGCCCCAGCGCCTCCGGTGAATTGGGAGCCAGCAAATCCAGCAAAGGAATGTTGATCACCTCTTCGACAATAACCTGCTCGCCGATTTCGGCCACGACTCTGGTATCTTCAATAGTTGGTTCAAAGTTGGGAGCAATCGTTGGCACGGCTTCTGGAGAGAGCTCAGGCAGGTCGCTTTCCGGCAGAAGTTCACGCGATTCGGTGGCTTCAAGCGGTTCGAGGGTTGGCAGCGGCTCAAATTGAGGACGTTGAATGATGACCTGGTCGCCGCGGATAATGATTTCGGCATCATCTAAACTGTCTGGGGCAACCATGGTGGGCAAAACGGTGCGAATGTAGTTGTTGCGCTGGTCGATGTATTGGCCAAAGGCACGTGAGGTAATTTCTCCCACTACGTTGGTCACAATAAATAGCATGAGGAAGATGACGACGGCAAAGGCGCCCATCAGCCGGAACCAGAGGCTGCGTGTCATCCAGCGGAAGCGGCCCCAGGCGCGGTGCAGCAAGCGGAACAGCCAGCCCAGTATGCGCCACAGCCAACCAAACGGCCGTCTCAACCAGCGAAACGGCCGTCTCAGCCGACCAAAGCGCGTTGTCTCTTCTTTAAGCACAATCAGCTCATCGCCGAAGCGCCACTCTTTGGGCGAGACGCCGCGCCCCTGCCGCCGTTTAAATAGACGACGCAGCCAATAAGACGGCCGTAATTTGTTCAATCGCTCACGCATGAGGCAGCTCCACCTCGTCCAGCCGGTAGCCCACGCCATAAATCGTGTTGATGATGGTCACATCCCCCACCGCCTCTTTGAGCTTGCGCCGCACATTTTTGATGTGCTGGTCAATGGCCCGCTCCAGCTCCTCGTGAGCCACGCCCTGGAGCGCCTGCAATAATTGTGCCCGGCTGAGCACGTGCCCCTTGTGGCGCATCAGCGTCGCCAACAGCTCAAATTCGGTTTGCGTCAGGTCCAGCAAATGCCCATCGACCCAGACGCGGTAAGCGGCCAAATCAAGCTGGAGCGCCCCGGCTTGCAGCAGGTTGGCGTTGGTCAGGCTGCCCTGCGTACGACGCAGCACGGCGCGAACCCGGGCTACCACCTCGCGCGGCGAAAACGGCTTGCTGATGTAATCATCGGCCCCCAGCTCCAGGCCAATCAGGCGGTCCATCTCTTCGGTCCGGGCGGTGAGCATGATGATGGGCACGTCCCCCAGGCGGCGCAAACTGCGGCAGACGTCCAGCCCGTCCTGACCGGGCAGATTGAGATCGAGCAAAACGAGCGACGGCCGTTCCTGCCGGAATGCCGGAACTGCCTGCGCGCCATCGTGAACGGCCGTCACAGCAAACCCTGCCTGCTCCAAATAGAGCCGCAAGGTGCGCACAATCCGTACTTCATCTTCGACAATCAGGATTTTATCGCTCATCAGTTTGGAGATTTTATCATAAGAGATTGGGGGATGAACCTGACAGGTTTACAAAACGAGCGTGAAATCGGGCTTATTTTGCATTGCAAAGAACCATTTCCCACTAATTTCCTGTGTAAGCCTGTCAGGTTTGGTAACTTCCTTACTTGTTCAGCGATTCTGGCGTCTTTTCTTTCGGCGCGCGCCGACCGCGCACAATCATCACCACGCCCAAGCCAATCAAGCCCAGCGAAGCCAGAACGGTGCCAATGCCGTTTACCACCTCTAAAAAGGAAGGGGCATGCTCAATATGGATGGTATGTGGCGCTATCTCCGGGATGGGCGGAATCGTAGGAATAGGTGGAATGGTAGGAATGGCCGGAATCGGTGGGACGGTCGGGATTGGCGGGATCGTGGGAATGGGTGGAATCTCAATCCGCTGCTCAAACCGCTCTTCGACCTGGCGTACAACCTGTTCTTCAACACGCTGCTCAATCACAGGCGCCAGCTCATTTCCCAGTTGGCTAAACCCATCACCACGGATGACAATCGTTTCGCCGCGATCGGCCGTATTCACGCCGATTATCAAACCAATGATGACGCCAATACCAACAAGAACAAACAAAGCACCTGTCTTCAACAATCCCTTGATCAACCGCTTAATTCTTTTACGCATTTCCTACCTCCGCTTTATTAGAAACCTCACTGGTCTATATGTCATTCCCGCCTTCGCGGGAATGACAACTGAGGGTTTCAGTTACAGCAAAAAGCGTAACAGGCAAATGTGTAGGCAATGTGTAGAGGTTTGTGATAGCTCGTGTAGATTTGAGGGACAGTGAAAAGTGATTAGTGAAAAGTAAAAAGTGGTGGTCACTTTTCACTTTTTACTTTTCACTCTCTTTTATCGTTCGTAGTTAGCATCCACCAGGCGGTTAATTTGCTCCGGGCCACCGAGGACACCGAGGACGTGCCCTTGTTGCAGTTTGCGCGCGCCGGCGGGGTGGAAGTCGGAACGGCCGTCTTCCCGCAGCAGCACCACGCTCACATCATAATTTTGCTCAATTTCAGACACCGAAAGGTCCAGCAGGCCGGACGCACTCTCCAGTTTGAGCCGGGCCAGGCTGAGCGCCTCCCCCTCCACGGTAATGGGACGGGTGACGTCCACATCAGCGGCAGCGGCGGCAAAAGTGGGGGCGGCCATGCCCGTGGCGCTCATGGCACGGAAGCCAAATTGATCTTGCAACGAATGGCCAAAATCGTCGTCAAAAATACGCAGCACCACGCGAATCTGCGGATTCAGGCGACGCGCCTTGAAGGCAATTTGCAGGTTCATGCTGTCGTTTTGGGTGCATAAAATGATGGCTCGCGCTTTGGGCACCCCGGCGGCGTGCAGCGCCACCTCGCGCCGGGCATCATCCTTCAAAACGGGGATGCCCATCGCCTGCGCTTCGGCAATCAAATCTTCGTCCGGGTTTAGCTCAATCACAGCCACGTCCCGATCCAGCTCAAACAAATTTTTCGTCACCCGGTAGCCCAGGTGCCCCAGGCCCACCAGCACAATATGATTTTGAAAAGTCGAGGCTACGGCCATTTCCCACTCCTTGCTGCGCTCGCGCCGATTAAAAAAGAGAAGTCCAAAATCAGCCAGCCCCTGGGCCAGAATAGAGATACCAATCAAGGGCATGATGAAATAAAACAGCTGCAGCGGCACATGCTCCGGCAGATGATCGCCCAGCGGCTGCAAAAATGTCAGACCCAGCACCTGGTAGGTGGCTTCCATCAAATTATTGCTGCCCACATCCTCGCCAAAAAAACGAGCCAATTGAAAGTAAAGTAGCCCACCACCAATGATCGCCAGGGCGAAGAAGGTTAACGGCCGTATAAATTCGCGCACCAGCAGCAGCGTATCCCGCCAAATGGCCCGCAGCCGCCGTATACGACCGTGTCTGTTTTGCTGATTTCGCTTTTGTGTTCTTGTGTGCATTTGGTTTTTTTACCGCGGAGGGCGCAGAGATCGCAGAGAAGAAATTAAAAAACTCCGCATTCTCCGCGGTGAATCTTTTACTCCACCGTCAGGCCGGTTATGAGCAGTTTATCATCAACGGCCGTTCCTGTGCCATCCAAAACAGAAAGCCGGCGCAGGGTTTGCAGCAGGTAAAAACCCACCTGCACCCGGTACGGCCCTGGCGGCAGTTCGCCGGCCAACTGTACCCGGTAATGGTCCACTACCGGTTCGCCCGGCGTCCACTGGCTGGTGGGGAATGTACCCTGTACCGGCCAACTGTCAATTTGCCCGACAATCTGGTCATTGGCGTCCAGCACTTGAACGAAAACGGTGTAATCTTCCTTCAGCGGAGCAAGTGCCTGCCAGGTGAGCGAGATGTCCAGCAAGCCGCCCGGCTGCAAAGTGTTGTCTGGCAAGTCTACACCGAGCAGGGCGATTTTGTCCTCAAAGTTGGTGGCTCCTTCAGGCAGCGGCACGCCGCTCACGAATACCTCGCCCACCACGCAAAAGCTCGTGACGGGGCGCATCCAGCCACACTGCGCCTGTCCTGAGGGATGTTCGGCCAGGAGTTGGTAACGGCCGTTTGCCGTTGGCGTCTCAACACTCAACTGGTTGGTAAAGGAGCGTCCCGCTGGCACCATGATTTCCGGAGCCAATCCCGGCTGCGGCAGGGGCAGCACATTTTCCCGCAGCGAAAAATCCAGGCTGGCTGAGCTACCATCCCCGGCAAACAAAACCGGCAGCGATGACTCCGGCCGAATTTGCGACGGCATTTCTATGCTGTTGAGCAGCGCCGTGCCCACCTGCGCCCGCACCGGCTGGGCCAGTTGGCGTGCCGGTGCCGTACCGAAGCCGTGGCTGGTCACATCTTGCCAATCCAACTCGCTCGGTGGCGTGAAGGGCGGGACGACAGCCACCTGCAAATTCAGCGTTTGCGCCTCGGCCAGCAGCGGGCGGGGCCAGCTGTGTAAATCCACTACCAGTTCGCCCGGCCGCCAGGCGACGGTAGGGTAGTTGTTGTGGACGGCGTGCTGCCCAGTGGCCACGTCTGGTTCGCCAACGTAACTGCCTCCAACCCAGCGCACAAAAATGTGCCGCGTTTCAGTGATGGGCGTCTCGGTTTGCCACACCAGGGTAACGGCCGTTGCCGTCGGATCACTCGGATCTTCTAGCTCAATGCCCACGCCAACGAGCTGCATGGGACCAAAATCTATCTGCACGGGGTCAACGGTGGACGGCCGTTCCAGCAACGGTTCAGTACGCACTTCGGTTAATGGGCCAACGGCACGTAAATGGTAGATGCCCGCCAATCCCGGTAGGAAGCGGGCCAAATAGACCGTCTGCCCGGCGGCCAGCCGCGCGTCCAGCTCGGCACGGTACGCTGCTTCATCGGGCAGGACCATAATCTCCAGGTCGGGTCGCAGCCCTTCGGCCTGCTGCAAATAGTAGAGCGGCGGGAATTTGTCGCTGTCGGCCAGTATAGCGGCGTTTTGGGCGAGGGGCTGCTGCAAGACGCCTAGCCCCCACGCGGTACGGCCGTCAGCCTGTGAAGTGTCCAGCCGGGCGCGATTGTTCACCGCCAGCAGTAAGGTGGGCAGGAGAATGAGGAGCAAAACGGCCGTGCGCACCAGCGGCACCAATGGCTTGCTGTCGTGGTTCAGGCGCTGGGTGATGAGGTGGAAAACGGCCGTTACGCCGCTGGCCCAAAACAGTCCCACAACTAACTGTGCCGGAATGAGGAAGACAGCCAAATCAGGTACGTAATAGTTGAGGCAGTAAAAAGTAAAGCCCAACCAGGTAATACCCAGCACTAGCGCCAGCCGCCACTGCCGCCACGCCAAATAACCCAATCCCAGCAGCGCCAACACCAGGTTGAACTCGCCCCAATTGTCTACAAACAGCCGCCCGACAATGCCGTAGCGGCCTAAATCATTAAGCCATGCTCCCCATTGCAGTGCCCCTTGAAAACGGCCGCCCACCACCCAATCGACAAAGCGGCCAAATCCCATCGGCTCCCCGTTCACCGCCTGCCAGCGCAGGGGCAGGTAGAGGTAGAGGAGCAGCGGCGCGGCGAAAGCAAGGGCTATTTTTATCAGTAATCGGTGATCGGTGATCAGTAATCGGTAATGTCGTTGCGCGACCGCTTCGCGTACAGTATTCAGTTTCTCTGTGAAACTCTGTGCCTTCTCTGCGCCACTCTGCGTTCCGCTTTTTCCGTTCCACAGAGCCAAAACCACGGCAAGCACTGCCGGTGGCAGCAAAAAAACAGTGGTCAGATGATTGGTCAAACCCAAACCAATCACAAATGCCAGAAGCAAAAGATTTAACCGCAGAGAACGCGGAGGCTTATCCTCAGCATCATCGAAGGATCGCAGAGGGTTTGAAATTCCCTGCAAATTTCCAATCTCCAATCTCCAATCTCCAGCCCACCGCATGAGCCAAAGCGCCACACAAATGATGAGCGCGTGCAGGGCATAAACCTCAGCAGCAATCGCCTGGCTCCAGAAGGTGCTAGTGAGGCCCATGACGACGGCACCAAGCACGGCCGTTTCCGCCTCACCCCACAATTCCCACAAAAACTTAAAAAAGAAGATAAGCGCGATGGTGGCCAGAACGGCCGTACCCACATTAATCCGCCAGGCCACCGAGCCAAACGGCAGCAGGCTAAACAGCTTGCCCAGCAGCAAATAGAGCGGATAGCCGGTCGGGTGAGCAATGCCCAACTGCGGCGCCACTACCTGGAATTCAAACGTGTCCGCCTGCCCCACCGTGCGCGACATGGTGCTCAGGTAGACTGGCAGCAGGGCCAGCCCCACCAGCAGCGGACCTAACCAGCGCCAAACGGCCGCTTGCGCCCGCCACCGCCTTGCCGACCCAAACAGCAGCACCAACCACAGCGCCGCGCCAAAAATGAAGCGGCTGCGCCCCAAATCCACCGCCGGATCGGCCAGGTAAACCAGGTTGAGCAGCAGCGGCGACAGCACTACGGGCGAAACCAATCGCTCTGGCCCGCGCTGCCACAGCAGCCAGGTAACAAAGGTGAAAACAGCGGTAAGGGTGAGGGTGATAAACGGCCGTCCCAACCACAGCCAGCGGGGGAACAATGCCTCATACAAAATGCGGCTCGCCGCCAGCCAGCCAATGAAGGTCAGAAGAAAAAAAGAAAGGTGGGCTGAGAAAAAGGAAAGTCGGGCAGAAGACGCGGAAGCTGGCAGATGACGTTCAGTGTCCATACGCCGCCTATTGTACCCTTTCCGGGGCGGCATTGGTAACAAGAGCCAGCAAACCAACTGGAATATTGGTACAATCCACCGAAAACAAAATCTAACGCAGATACACCGAAAAGCAGAAACCTTTCCCTCTGCGCCTCCGCGGCTCTGCGTTAAGCAATTCTTATAGGAGCAACCCATGACCCAATCCACTAATTTCCACCTAGAAACTCTGGCCGTGCACGCCGGAGTCGAACCAGACCCGCAAACCGGCGCGGTGATGACCCCCATCTACCAAACCTCCACCTTTGCCCAGACCGACGTCGCCCAGCACAAAGGGTACGATTATTCCCGGTCAGACAATCCCACACGCACAGCGCTGCACGGCGCGCTGGCAGCGTTGGAGGGTGGCAAGCACGCGCTGGCCTTTGCCTCGGGCATGGCCGCGATTGATACGATCCTGCGGCTGATTAAGCCGGGGGAACATGTTTTGTCTGGCAATGATGTGTATGGCGGCACGTTCCGCCTGTTCGATAAGGTGCTGTCCGGCTATGGCATTGAGTTCACCTTTGCCGACACGACGGACGAAACGGCCGTTGCTAACGCCATCCAGCCCAACACCAAACTCGTCTGGCTGGAGTCGCCCACCAATCCCATGCTGCGCCTGACTGACATCGCCGCCATTGCCAGGATCACCGAGGCTGCCGGCGCCTGGCTCGGCGTCGATAACACCTTTGCTTCCCCTGCCCTACAAAGCCCGCTGGCACTGGGGGCCGATTTTGTCCTGCACAGCACCACCAAATATATCGGCGGCCATTCCGACGTGGTGGGCGGGGCGATTGTTTTGAACGATACGGCCGTTTACGAACAGCTCAAATTCCTGCAAAACGCCATCGGAGCCGTACCAGGGCCGATGGACTGCTTCCTCACCCTGCGCGGCATCAAAACATTGGCGATCCGCATGGCGCAGCACTGCCGCAACGCGCTGCAAATTGCCCAATTCCTGGCCGATCATCCTGCCGTGGCCGAGGTGATTTACCCTGGCCTGGAAAGCCATCCGCAGTATGAGCTGGCCCAACGGCAAATGCGTGGACCAGGTGGGATGATCTCCTTCATTTTGCACGGCGGCGAGGCAGCGGCCCGGCTGGTGGCTCGCGACACGCAGCTGTTTACCCTGGCGGAATCACTGGGCGGCGTCGAGTCGCTCATCGAGCTGCCCGCACCGATGACCCATGCCTCCGTCGCCGATTCTCCACTGGCCATCGATCCTGGCCTGGTACGCGTTTCCGTAGGCATTGAAAACGCCCAGGATTTGATTAATGATTTGAAAGGGGTGCTGAACAAACTTTAGGAATGGTTAATTGTTAATGGCAAATGGTTAATGGTAAATATTATGCGACGCTGGATCATTTTTTTACTGCTGCTCTTTATCACTGCTTGCCGAAACGAAGAACCGGCCGCCATGGGCTTTGTGCAAGAGAATTTTGCCTATATCGCCAGTGAAAACAGGGTGCTGGTGCTCAACATCGCTGATGAAGCGGAGCCTGCGTTGGTGGCCGATGTGACGCTGCCGGGGCAAGTTATGAAGGTGGTGGCCGACGGCCGTTTCCTCTACATTGCGCATCAACCTGGTGTGTTGCCTGCGGCTGAAGGCCCACCAGATTCCGGGCTGCAAATTGTAGACATTAGCGACCCAACCCAGCCAACCCGGCGCGGCTTCTTCCGTACGGCAGACTTCCCCACCGATGTGGCGGTTCAGGGAGATGTGGCCTACCTGTCCGAATGGGGTCTAATCACAGTGGTAGATATGAGCGACAAAGATAATCCCACGGCGACCTTTACCATAGC
The DNA here is from genome assembly GCA_002699125.1 of Anaerolineaceae bacterium. GTDB lineage: Bacteria > Chloroflexota > Anaerolineae > Promineifilales > Promineifilaceae > Leptofilum. The sequence continues at coordinate 95,772 of PABI01000049.1, read as the reverse complement.
AAGCGGTGCCAGGAGCGTCTTTGTGAGCGGGGCGCGGCTTTATGCCAGCCACGGGGGTTGCAGCTTCCGCACCGGCTTTTGCGAGGGTGTTTTGCACATTTATGATGTTACCAACCCGGTACGGCCGTATCCCGCAGGCGATCTCACCGTTGACCAGCTGCCCGGCCAGGATATCGTTGTAGCCAGTGACCATGCCTTTATCGGGGGCAGAGGGGTGTGGATAGTGGATGTGGCCAATGAGGAAGATTTGGCGGTAAACGGCCGTTTTGAATTTGAAGACCTTCTCTTTCCGGCCAAAGTTGTGGTGCAAGAAAACATTGCCTACGGTCTGCTAGGTGACGGCCTGCATCTGCTGGACATCAGCCAACCCGCCGCACCGGTTTTGCTAGGCCAGTATGAAACCGATAACTACCTGCAAGAACTCACCGTGCAGGGAGATATCGCCTACCTTATTGGCTGGAATGGGCTGGAAATTGTGAACGTGGCTGACCCGGCCAACCCGCAGCAGATTGGCAGCTTTGCCTTTGCCAATCCTGTTCCGAACGCCCCGCAGCCCACAGCAACGCCTTAAGCAACCCCCTCCTGCTCTTTGCCCGCCACGAGCGCGTGGCGGTTAGGCAGCTGGCTGCCATGCCAGTTCCTGTCGCCGGCGCAGCAGCGACAGCGATACCGTGAGGTGCGCCAGGTAATACGTCGGCAAAATGAGCCAGTTGAAGGTGCGCACGCCCAGGAACTCATTAAACGAGATGGCGGTGTCGGAAAGCACAACCATGGCGATGCCAAATACATACAGCCATTTTTGCTCAGCCGGGAGCGTCATGCCTGCGGCGGTGGCCAGTGCCAGGCAAGAAATGAGCAGGTACAGCAGCACTGCCCCAGACAGCACAGCATCGTCAATGGCTGGATTGAGGGACACGAAGTAATAGATGAGGTAACCCAGCAGCAAAACTCCCAGGACGACACGGTGAACACGGCCGTTTCGCCACGCATATGCCAGATAGCCCAGGTGCGCCACAAAATACATGCCAATCCCCACAACAAAGTAGATTTCATTGCCGCTTTTGTTGGACAAAAAATAGTCGCCTACCAGAGAAAAGACGAAGGCGAGGACAATGGCAGTGACATCCAGCCGATATGCTGACTGCCCCTGGTAAGCCCACAGCAAAATGAGAGCGCACAGCCCCGGCACAGCCATCTTAAAAGGTAAATAATCGGTCTGCGTGGCGGCCACCCCAACGGCCAGCGGAAGCAGCAGCAGCCACATTGCTTTCTCTTTCACGTTGTTTTCTCCTTCATTCATTTAGCAATCTGATTTGTCATGCCAAGGATAAGAGAAACCTTTCACCATTGCCGGTCGCAAGATTCCTCACGTAGCCCGCCCTGAACAAGGTTAAAGGGTTCAAAATGGTAAGTGTAGTGCTAGTCCAATCTACCGGCAATGAAAGGTTGCGCCGTGGCACCGAACTGCCTAAGATCAGGGTATGAAAGCGTTCTTTTCCGGTCTTTTTGAAATTTTGAAGGAAAGCGGCCAAGGTTGGTCGCGCGATAATGCCTCGCTGCTGGCGGCGGCGTTGACCTATTACACCATCTTTGCCCTGGCGCCTCTGCTGGTGATTGCCGTGGCGGTGGCCGGGATGGTTTTTGGCGATGCTGCCGTTCAAGACGAAATTGTGGCCGAGATTCAGGATGAGGTCGGGGAAGAAGCAGCAACGGTCATCCAAAATCTCATCAGCAATGCCAGCGAGTCAGAAACAGGCCCGATTGCCACGGTGGCCAGCACGGCACTGCTGTTGGTGGCCGCCTCGGGGCTGTTTGCTCAGCTGCGCCGCGCCCTGAATATGATCTGGGGGCTGCGGCCGGCACCGGAGTCGGGCATCCTCAACGTCATTCGCCAGCGGGCGCTGGCCTTTGCCATGGTGCTGGTCGTCGGTTTGTTAATGCTGCTCTCTTTCGCCGTGAGTATCGCAATTACGGCCGTTGGCGACCGCCTTTCCATTTGGCTGCCCGGTATTGGCGCGCTGCTGCCGCAAATCAACATTATGGCCTCTGTGGTCATCCTCACCATACTTTTTGCCCTGCTGTTTAAAGTGCTGCCCGATGCCCACCTCACCTGGCAAGACGTACTGCTGGGCGCGGCGGTAACGACGCTCCTCTTCATGTTGGGACGCTACCTCATCACGCTTTACCTCACATACGGTTCTTCCACATCGGCTTACGGTGCGGCCGGGTCGCTGGTGGCAATTCTGCTTTTTGTCTACTACTCGGCCCAGATTTTTCTGTTTGGTGCCGAATTTACCCAGGTGTATGCCAACAAGCACGGCTCCCGCCTGAGACCCACCCAAAATGCCGTTTGGCGGGGCCGGGAAGCAACCGGCATTTCTCAGGCGGAAGAAGAGGCTCAAGTGTATCGCATCGTCACCATTCCCCCGGAAGATGAAGCAGGCGCCAACCCGCCGCCCGCCCGCTGGCGCAAGCCGGCCGCGACCGGCCTGCTGGGGCTGGCCGCCGGGCTATTATTGGGGTTTTTGAGCAGTTTACGCCGGCGTGACACGTGACTTTCTTACGTTTCACGCCTCACGCAGCATAAACCATGACCGTCCATAAAGTGACCGCCTTCATCACCCGCATCGGTCCGGAAGGTCAGCCCCAACTGCTGCTGTTTCAGCATCCGCAGGCGGGAGTGCAAATTCCGGCGGGCACGGTGGATGAGGGGGAAGATTGGCAAACGGCCGTACTGCGCGAAGCTCGTGAGGAAACCGGCCTGACCCAGCTCACCATCCAGCGCTATTTGGGCAGGATTGAAAATGAGCTGGCTCCCGATGAGAGAATTCTCAACCGGGACAGCCAGATTTTGAGCCAGCCGGACGAACAAGCGATCCCGTTTCAACCATTGTTTACACGAGGGAACACGTTTAAGATTGGGCAGCAAAACGGCCGTTTCCGCCAAATCACCTACCTGGAATACGATCGGCTGCCCGATCCCCAGGCCATCACCCTGTACATCAACGGCTGGCTGCCAGAGGCAAGCCTGAGCCAACACAAAACCCGCCTCTACGTTCACCTGCTTTGCCAGGAAACCACACCGGATCGCTGGTCGCTGCCCGGCGACAACAACCACATCTTCGCCCCGTTCTGGGCCAATTTGCAGCCCAAGCCCGCCGTGGTGGCCCCGCAAGATCGCTGGCTGGATGATGTGTACCATAAACTTCTTAGTGAGCGATGACTTTTAGTGGTGGGGTACGGCCGTAAGCTTACAGCGTATGCCCGAAAGAATTGTTGATACAAGACGAGGTCTCGTTTGGCGTTATAGGTTATCAACAGAAATGCGGGAATTTGCTTGACAGAATACAGTCTAAAAATGCTAAAATAGGCGCTAAAGTCCACTTCGCAGTTATCTTTCTGTTTTCTGGTGAACAGAAAAGCCTCATCATCCTGGGGGGTATCATGAAAGCCCGACACAAAATTCTGCTCAGAAATTTCCTTATCGAATTGATTGTCTACGCCTTGCTGCTCGTCCTTTACTTCTGGGGAGCACTGCGCTTCTTGGGCGAACCGCTCAACCGAATCTTCCATCTTAATCCGCTCGTTTACGCCATCGCCACGCTCATCTTGATTGTCGCTCAGGGCGTGCTCCTGGAATGGATCACCTCTTTCCTTATTACCCGCCTCGGCCTGGAAAAAATGGAGTAATGGCATGGACTTCCCCATAACTGGCGTCACCATCAATCCTTTTTTCCTGATCGGCATCGGGTTTCTTGTTGGGTTGTTAGGCGGCTTTTTTGGTGTGGGTGGTGGTTTTCTGGCCGGGCCGCTCATGTTTTGGTCCGGCGTGCCCATGAATTTTGTGATCGGCACAGACCTGGCCCACATGACGGGCAAGTCAATTGTAGCCGCCAAACGCCATCGCACCCTGGGTCACGTCGATATTAAACTTGGCGCGCTTATGGTTGTGGGCACGATTATTGGCGTGGAAATTGGCGCAAATATCATCGAAGCACTGGAAGACGCGGGCAACATCGACCAAGTCATCGGTATCACCTACATTGTCATCTTAACCATTATCAGCATTTTCACTGCCTGGGAAAGTATTAAAGCCATGCGCATGATTCGCACCGAAAAGATGGCCGTCAAAGAAGTCCTGGCCTTTGCCAACATCTCGCGCCGTGTCCACACCATCCGCATCTGGCCCATGATCTCCCTGCCCGGTTCAGGCATTGCTGAAGTTTCTCTGTGGGTTGTGCTGGGCGTAGGCCTGATTACCGGTGTATTGGCCGGGGCCTTGGGCGTCGGCGGCGGTTTTATCCGTATGCCCATGCTCATTTACCTGTTGGGCGTACCCACCCATGTGGCCGTCGGCACCGATCTGTTTGAAATTGTGTTTTCGGCGGGCTATGGCACGCTTACCCATGCCCTGAAGGGCAACGTGGACGTGCTGATGGCGCTGGTGATGCACACTGGCGCGGCCATCGGTGCCCAAATTGGGGCAATGGCCACGCGGTATTTTGCCGGACCACGCATTCGTCTATTTTTCTCGATTTTGCCGTTGATTGGCGCACTTTTGGTCATTATTCGCCTGTTGGGCGGGGGAATGCCAGAATTTTAAGATGGTTGAAAGAAATATGAACGTTCTTATTTGTGTCAGCAGTATGCCTCATGCCCAGAGCACGGTGATGATGGGCAGCCTCATGGCAAAATTGTTAGGGCATCCAATTTCTCTGTTGAAAGTAATCACCGATGAAGAGGAAGCAGAAACGGCCGCATCCACCCTGGAAACGGTACAAAAATTAATTCAGCTGCCTGTAGCAGAAACGGCCGTTACCTTGGGCGCGCCCGCCAAAGAAATTCTGCGCAAAGCCGAAAGCGGCCGTTACGACCTTATTGTGGTGGGCGCCCACGCCATCCGTACCCTTTGGGACCAATTCCTGCAATCTGTCACCCACAAGGTTGCCAACCAGGCCACCGTTTCTGTCCTGGTGGCCCGTGGTGAACCCAAACAGCTGCGCCATCTACTCATTTGCACCAGCGGTTATGTAAACAGTGAAATTGTGGTTCGCAACGGGGCCGCCCTGGCCCGGGCGGCCCAGGCCAAGGTCACCCTGCTGCACGTTGCCGAATCTATGCCCGCGATGTATGCTGGCCTGGACGAAATGGAAGAAACATTGCCGGAGCTGCTGCAAACCGACACGCCGCTGGCCCGGCACCTCAAATGGGCCTCTGAATATCTGCTCCAAACCCAGGTACTGGCCGAGCTAAAACTGCGGCGGGGCATCGTCCTCGATGAGCTCCTCGACGAAGCACAGGAAGGCGCATACGACTTGATTGTCGTTGGCACCCGCGCCGAATATAACGTCTTAAGCAGCCTGCTGATGGGGCAAGTCACACCCAAGATCATAGACAACGCCCCCTGCTCAGTATTAATCATACGCGGAGATTTATGAACCGTGTCCGCTTCCATCCTCCTCACGCTGGCCATCCTCGGCCTGGCCGCCATCCTCTTCATTAGTGAACGCCTCAGCGTCGATCTAATCGCGCTGCTTGTTCTCATCAGCCTCACCATCGCCAAACTTGTCACGCCCGTCGAAGCACTGTCGGGCTTTAGTAACCCCGCCGTTGTGACGGTATGGGCTGTATTCATTATCAGCGGCGGTCTCTCTCAAACGGGCATTGCCAATCGGCTCGGTCAACAAGTGCTCCGTTTTGCCGGATCAGGTGAAGTGCGCCTAATTTTTGTTATCATGATGACGGCCGGACTGCTTTCTGCCTTCATGAACAACGTGGGCGTAGCGGCGCTGCTGCTGCCCGTCGTTATTGATATTGCCCACCGCACCCGACGCTCTCCCTCCCGTTTACTCATGCCCCTGGCCTCCGGGGCCTTGCTCGGCGGCCTCACCACGCTCATTGGCACACCGCCCAACATTCTGGCCAGTGATGCCCTCCGGGAAGCCGGCCTAACCCCTTTCTCCATGTTTGACTTCGCCCCCGTTGGCCTGCTCATTCTGCTTTCCGGCATCTTGTTCACCATCCTGATCGGACGCCACCTGCTGCCCCGGCGTGATGTTATTGGCGAATCCATTAATCCCAACAATTCTCTGGAAGAAGCTTACCATTTGGGCCAGCGCCTTTTTACCTTGCGCATTCCGCCAAATGGGATGCTCAATGATGTTCTGTTGGCCGAAAGCCGCATTGGCTCCTTATTGGGGTTAAACGTGGTGGCCATTTTACGCAACGGGCACACAATCCTTTCCCCAAAAGAGGATACCCGGCTCAAGGCCAATGATCGCCTGCTGGTGATGGGGCGGCAGGAGGAACTGGCCAGCTTCCATTTGCGCCAACTGTTTGGCGATGCCCGGCGGCAGCCTTCTCTGGCAGATATTACGGCGTCTGGCATCATTTTGGCCGAAGCGCGGCCCAAGCCCACGGCCGATTTTCTGGGGCAAAATCTGGAAACGGTGCGCTTTCGGCAGCGATACGGCTCAAACGTGTTAGCGCTGAAACGTAACGGTGAGGTACTGGTGCGAAATTTCCAACTCCTCCCGCTGCAAGCGGCCGACACGCTGCTGGTGCAGGGCACACAGGAAGAAATAGACGCCTTAAAAAACAGTAACGCTTTTGTGGTCACGCCCTCGCAATCATTGGCTGCTTATCATTTGGATGACAGTCTGGTGTTTATTCGCCTGCCGGAAGATTCGCTGCTGAACGGCCGTTCCTTACGCGACAGCCGGTTAGGCGATGCCTTTGGTCTGACCGTGTTGGGCATCGTGCGCCAGGACAAATCCCATCTGCGGCCGAATCCCGACGAGCTGCTAGAGGCCGGGGATCGCCTGCTGGTACAAGGCCACAAAAAAGATATTGCCATTTTGCGCGGCCTGGAAGAGCTAGAAACCGACGAGGCATTCATCGATCCACAAACGCTGGAATCAGATCGCGTTGGCCTGGTGGAAGTTATCCTCTCGCCCTACACCACCCTGGAAGGACGCACTCTGCAAGAGATTTTTTTCCGGGAAAAGTACGGTCTCAACGTGCTGGCCATCTGGCGGCGAGGCAGGCCGTACCGCCACAATTTGCGGGAAATGAACCTGCAAATGGGGGATGCCCTGCTACTGCACGGCGCACGGGAAAAGCTGAACCTGCTGGGGCAGGAACCTGACTTTGTGGTGCTGCACCCCGAATCCCAGCCGCCGCCAAAGCTGGAGAAAGCGCCCCTGGCGGTGCTGGCCCTGCTGGCGATGCTGGTGCCGGTCATCACCGGCTGGCTGCCCATCGCTATTGCTGCCATCATTGGGGCCACGTTGATGATCCTCACCGGCTGCCTGACAATGGAAGAGGCGTACCGCTACATCGATTGGAAAGCGGTTTTCCTCATCGCCGGGATGCTGCCGCTGGGCCTTGCCATGCAAAGCAGCGGTGCGGCGCAATTTTTGGCAGAACTTGTGGTGGGCGTGGGGGGAGGTCTGGGGATTACGGCCGTTCTCATCGGCCTGTTTCTGCTTACCAACCTGGCTTCTCAGGTGATGCCCAATCCAGTCGTCACCGTGCTCATGGCCCCCATCGCCATCAGCACCGCCCAAGATTTAGGCGCGTCACCCTATTCCTTCATGATGCTGGTGGCCATTGCCGCTTCCGCCAGCTTCCTCAGCCCCGTGGGACACCCGGCCAACGTCCTCATTATGGGGCCAGGCGGCTACAAATTTAGCGATTACATTAAAGTGGGGCTGCCGTTAACGGCCGTTGTCCTGCTGATCACCATGCTGGCTTTACCCATTTTCTGGCCACCTTAAAGGTAATTAATAGTTTGCTGTAGCCCTGCCCCCCAACATCCGGTAAACTTTCCTGGTCAATTCCGGCAACCACAAACAGTTACCACTGTCATTCCGAACGCAGTGAGGAATCCTTATGTACCCACCGTCAAAAGATTCCTCGCTTCACTCAGAATGACAATTGGCAAAATCTCAATAACAAAAACAAAGCAGCACAACCAAACAAGCATACTGGAGAGTTCCCATGTCTTATGTCCTCATCCACAACGGTACCGTGATTGATGGCAACGGCCGTTCCCCCCTAAAAAACGGCGCGGTCCTCATTCGCGACAATAAAATTCAGCAAGTTGGCCACAAAAGCGACATGCGCCTGCCCGACAGCGACGTCCAAATGATCGACGCCAAAGGCGGCCACATCCTGCCCGGTCTCATCGACACGCACGTTCACTTCATGTTCGATGGCGTCAACTTTGTTGAACAGATGAACACCCCATTCTCCCTCAACTACTACAAAGCGATTGGTCCGATGCGCCGCACCCTGGAAGCGGGCATCACCTCCGTGCGTGACGCCGGCGGCGTCGATTTAGGCATGAAGCAGGCCGTCGAGCAGGGTCTCATCGAAGGGCCGCGGATGCAAATCAGCATCTCCGTCCTCACCATCACCGGCGGGCACGGCGATAGTTGGCTGCCCTCCGGCCTGGACTTTGGCCTCATTCCCGCAACGCCGGGCCGGCCTAGCGGTTTGTGCGACGGTGTGGCGGAAGTGCGCCGCAAGGTGCGCGAAATATTGCGCGCCGGGGCCGAAGTCATCAAGGTGTGCTCCACCGGCGGCGTCCTCAGCCCCACCGACCATCCCGAATTTACCCAGTTCAGCCCGGAAGAGCTGGAAGTGATGGTGCAGGAAGCGGCTTACCGGCGCGGCGTGAAGGTGATGGCCCACGCACAAGGCGCTGAAGGCATCAAAAACGCGGTGCGCGCCGGCATCCATTCCATCGAACACGGCATTTACGTGGATGATGAAGCCATTGAGCTGATGCTGGAACGGGGCACCTTTTTGGTGCCCACGCTGCTGGCTCCGCTGGCCGTGCTGGAACAGGCCGAAGCAGGCGGCAACATGCCGGAATGGGGCGTGCGTAAATCGCGCGAGGTAATTGAGATTCACAGCGAAAACATCGGCAGGGCGTTTAAAGCCGGGGTCAACATCGCCATGGGCACGGATGCCGGGGTGATGAAACACGGCACCAACCTGCGTGAGCTGGGACTGATGTGCAGCGTGGGCCTGTCGCCGATGGACAGCATTGTGGCCACCACCAAAACGGCCGCCGAATGCCTGGGCTGGCAGGACACGGTCGGCACGCTAGAAGCGGGCAAGTTGGCCGACGTCATCGTCAGCCAAACCGACCCGGTGGCAGACATTCGCAGTTTGGAGGATGTGGATAATATTCGGCTGGTGGTTAAGGACGGCCGTATTCACAAGAATATGCTCTAATGCATTGATAAATAAGACTTTCGCACTCTTAAGACGAGGGCTGAGCCTGTCGAAGCCCGACACCGCTGGCGATTTAGGCCAGCCTTCGACAAGCTCAGGCTTCATTGATTTATTCATATTATCGTTTCGATAATGTATTTCGTTTGGACATTTTCATGGAGGGATGATGGCTTACGACTTAGCCATAGTACGCCAACTACTGACAGACGCGTTTAACGATGAGGGCATTCAAACGCTCGCTCTTGAACGGTTCCCTGAGGTAAAAGAGAACTTTGCCGTGGGAATGAGCAAAGGGCAGATGATTGAAAAGATATTGGATAGGGCGAACAGACACGGCCGTATTCCCGATCTCCTCGATTACGTCAAAGAAAAAAATGAATATCAATATAATTTGTACGCCAGCCAGTTGGATGTGCCCCAGGTTGGCAGCAGCCACTCCACCCTGCCGCCCCAGCCCTACTTCTTTGGCCGGGAAAAGGAACTGGCCAGCATTGCCCAAGCGATTTCGCCGGAGGCGCGCACCTGGGGTGCCTTGATCGACGGCCCCGGCGGCATTGGCAAAACCGCCCTGGCCGTACGCGCCGGACACCTGGCCCCCGACGCCGACTTTGATCGCAAAATTTTCCTCTCCGCCAAAGCGCGCGAGCTGACCTCCAAGGGGGAGCGCAAGCTGGAAGATTTCATGCTGCCCAACTACATGGCCCTGCTGGCCGAACTGGCCCATGAACTGGGCGAACCAAATTTGGCCAAGATTCCCCCCAATGAGCGGGCCAACACGATGCGCCGCGCGTTAACCAACGCCCGCGTCCTGCTCATTATTGACAATCTGGAAACCTTCCCCGAAGAAGAACGGGGCCGCCTGTACCAATTCCTCTCCCGCCTGCCCCTGAGCTGCAAGGCAATTGTCACCAGCCGCCGCCGCGATGATATTGACGCCCGCGCCATCCGCCTGGACCGGCTGGGGCGCGACGAGGCGCTGGCGCTGATGGCCGAACTGGCCAAAAACAACAACCGCTTGCGCCGCACCCCCGATGAAGAACGGGAAAAGCTGTACGAAATAACCAACGGCAACCCGCTGCTCATCCGCTGGCTGGCGGGGCAGTTGGGTCGACCGGGCAGCCAAAATCGCACCGTAGACGACGCCCGCGCCTTTTTAGAAAAAGCGCCCAAAGGCAACGACCCGCTGGAATATATTTTTGGCGATTTACTGGACACCTTTACCGAGAACGAAACAAGCGTCCTGGCAGCGCTGGTCCATTTTGACCAGCCCGCCAAAGTGGAATGGATAGCGGAGGTAGCCGGGATGGTTGAGATGGCGGCCCGAACTGCACTGGAAGATTTAGCCGACCGCGCCCTGCTGGTGGGGGATGCGGCCCTGGAAAACTTTTTGCTGCCCCCATTGGCCGCCACCTTTTTGCGGCGCAAGCGGCCAGAAGCAGTGACGCAGACGGGCGACCGTTTGACCGATCGCGCCTATGCCCTAGCCCTGGCTAACGGCTACCGGAAATATGACCGCTTCCCAAAGCTGGAAATGGAATGGCCGACAATTGCCGCCGCCCTGCCGCTGTTGACGCAAAGCAACGGCGATAACGACCATCTGCAAACGATGTGTGTTGCGCTCGGGCAATTCCTTGATTTCTCCGGCCGTTGGGATGAATGGCTTGCCCTCAGCCAGCAGGCGGAAGCGCAGGCGCTGGCCGTCGGGGATTTTTACGAGGCAGGTTGGCGAGTGTATGAGGCAGGCTGGATATATCAGTTGCGCAGGCAAGCAACCGAAACGCTTACCTGCGCCAGCCGCTGTATCGACTATTGGGAAATGACCTCGCGGACTGGTGCGCGGGAGAAATCCGTGGCCATCCACCTGCGCGGAGTGGGACATGAATTAGAGGAAAATTATGCGGCGGCAATTGAAGCTTATCGGGAAGCCCTTGGTCTGCATAGAGCCTTCGCACCGGAAAGTGAGGATGTGGCCATTGCATTGAACGACTTGGCCGATGTGGAACGGAAGCAAGGAGAATACGCTGACGCAGAGCGCGATTACCGCGAGTCTCTGCGAATAGCTAAGAAACTCAACAGAAGTGAATTAATTGTTACTCGTATAGTCAATCTAGCTGAGCTTGCACTGCAACGCAAAGAATGGGCAACGGCAGAAGCACTGGCGCGAGAGGCATTGCCTTTGTCGAAAAAATTGGGGCGGCAAGAGGCAATTGGAAATTGTTATCGCTTTCTTTCCAAAGCACTGGCGCGTCAGGGACGGCCGCAAGAAGGGCTGCCACATGCCCGCCGCTCCGTCACTATTTTTACCCGCCTGCGCCAACCAGATAATTTGGAAGATGCACTGGCTGCGCTTAAGGAATGCGGCGGTTAAGCAGGATGGAAGTTCAAATAAACCACAACCGCCAGGTCATGCTCCAGCGGGTGAAAACGTATTGGCTCGTCGGCGTCCTGCAAGAGTCGCTGCACGGGGCTGAGCTGATTGATTTGGCGATGACCTATCGCACCAACGCCGTGGCCAGCCGCGTGACGGCCGATTACCACCAGCCGGACAACCTGCTGCCCGACGAAGTGTTCGACACCCCCCTGCCCCTGGGCACCAATATCACCAAGGTGTACGATGAGGCCGAAGGCACGCTGCTCATCATGGGCGAGCCGGGCGCGGGCAAAACGACGATTCTCTTGCAGTTGGTGAGTGATTTATTGTTACGGGCGCAGATGGACGGCCGTCACCCCATTCCCGTCGTGTTTAGCCTGGCCAGCTGGGCCAACAACATCCCCTTGGGCGACTGGATGGTCAACGAGCTGGCCAACCGGTACGAGGTGCCGCGCCGCCTGGGGCAGCTGTGGCTCAAAAACGGCGAACTGCTCCCCCTGCTGGACGGCCTGGACGAAGTAGAGCAGGATCACCGCGTAGATTGCGCCCAGGCGATTAACCAGTTTCGCCAGCGCTACCTCACCCTGCCCACCGTGGTCACCTGCCGCCTGAAAGATTACGAGGCGCTGGCCACCCGACTCAACCTGGCCCAGGCGATTGTGCTCCAGCCGTTGTCATTGGAGCAGATTGACCAATACCTGGGCAGCATGGGGCCGCGCCTGGCCGGGCTGCGCGCCGCACTGCAAACCGACCAGACCTTGCGTGAACTGGCCGAATCCCCCCTCATGCTCAGCATGATGACCCTGGCCTACTACCGTATGCCGGAAGACGTGGCCCTGTCGCTGGGCAACCGCAAAATGGGTCGCACGCTGCTCTTTGACGTCTACGTGGAGCGCATGGTGCGCTATCGTGGCGGCGAATCAATTTACGAGCCGGAACAAACCGTGCAATGGCTGGGCTGGCTGGCGCAGAAGATGTCCCAGTTTAACCAGACGATCTTTTTTCTGGAGAATTTGCAGCCCAACTGGCTGCCGCGCGAGCAGCAGCGCCAGTTTGTTAGCACCATGCGCACCCAGTTGGCCGGGGTTTTTGTGCTGGTTGGGCTGCTGGCGGGATTGGTTGGCCTGCTCATGAGCGATTGGCGCGCTTTGCTGGCCGGTTTAGGCGCGGGGCTTGTGGCCGGTGGGCTGCTGGCGTTTTTCCGCCTGCTGCTGGTGTGGGCGCGGGTGTCGTGGTTCCGCATTGAGACGGTGGAAACGTTGAACTGGCGCTGGCTGCGGGCGCTGCTGGGCGGCGGTCTGGGGCTGGTTGGCGGTGGCCTGCTGGGCGGGCTGCTCTGGCTGGCCGGGCGCGGCCTGGATCCGCCGCTCTCCGGCGGCTGGGTGATTCTACTGGCGCTGGTCGGCCTGATCAGCCAGACGGTGGCCCACGCGCTGGAGCGGGACGAGATGAAGATGCGCACCACGCCAGGGCAGGGATTTACGCGATCGGCGCAGAACGGCCGTCTTGTTGGCATCATCACCGGGGTGGGAACGGCCGTATTTCTTGGCCTGGGCTGGCTCATCACTAACTGGGTCAACCTGCCGCTGGCCGCGTCCACCTTTTGGCCGTTTGCCGTGGGCATTTCCCTCTATTTGGGCATCTCTGCCGGGCTGGCTTACGGTGGGTTGGCCGCCTTGCAGCACAAGCGGCTGCACCGCGTGTTAAGCGAACATCAATTGGCCCCGGCCGACTACATCCACTTTTTGGATTACGCTGCCGAGCGCAACCTGCTGCGCAAGGTGGGCGGTGGCTATATGTTTGTGCACCTGCTGCTGTTGGATTATTTTAGGGAAACAGCGAACAAGAATGATATGTGAGGCGTGAAACGTCATTTTGGTCACGCTGCGCGCCCCGTTTGTATTTTGAGTAGGGGCAGACCCCCGTGTCTGCCCTTGTTTGGGCGCACACGGGGGTGCGCCCCTACCGAGGGTTCAATGACAAAATCACAATATCCAATGGCAACCTCGTTTTTGGGACAGATGGTTACGGCCGTCATCGACCGCCCCATGCATTCGCAGCATCCAGATTGGGGCTTTACCTACCCGGTGAACTATGGTTATGTGCCCGGCGTGCCCGCCCCGGACGGCGACGATTTAGATGTGTACATCCTGAATATCAGCAAGCCTTTACAGCAGTTTACGGGAGAATGTATTGCCGTTATTCACCGCCTGAACGATAATGATGATAAACTTGTGCTGGTTCCACGGGGTCAATCGCTTACAAATCAGCAGATTCGGGACCAGACAGATTTTCAGGAAAACTGTTTTGATTCGGTTATTTTGCGAGCGCGCCGCCAAGATTTAGGTGAAAGTTAAAACATTTCACCACCGACAGCCCACTTCCCCATTTCTAACAATTAAACGCAAAGCAGGACGTAAAGAAGATTCAATCGTCATGCTGCCTTGGAAAGACACATTACAAACATTATGGAACTATTGCAAGAACTGCCCCTCACAATTACCAGCTTTGCCCTCATGGCGCTTGCCTCCTGGCAAATTGGGCGCCTTTTTTCTTACCTCGGACTTCCTAAAATTAGCGGTTATTTGTTTACCGGCCTCATTGCCGGACCGTTTATATTGGGCTTTGCCACCGTTGCAGAAATTGAATCCCTCCGCTTTATTGATGAAATTTCATTGGCCTTTATTGCCTTTGCCGCCGGCAGCGAACTGTATCTACCGGAAATTCGGGGACGGCTGCGCAGCATTGGGCTGGTCACGGCCTCGATTGTTTTTGTGACGATTGTCGGCGGGACGCTGGCTGTGTTTGTACTGGCCGATTTTATTCCCTTTATGCAGGAATTCCCCGTGAGCGGCCAGGTGGTTATTGCCCTGATGGCCGGCACGATTATGGTGGCCCGTTCACCCTCGGTGGCCATCGCCCTCATCACCGAGCTGCGCTCCCGGGGTCCGTTCACGCAAATGGCGCTGGGCGTTACGGTGATCTCAGACGTGGTAGTCATTGTGCTGTTTGCCATCAGCGCCGACATTGCCGGGGCGGTACTGACGGGCGTGTCGGTAAACCTGGGGCTGCTTTTGCTGCTGGCGGTAGAAATTGCCTTGTCAATAGGCCTGGGCTATTTGTTGAGTCGTCTGCTGCTGATGGTGTTGAATAGGCACTGGCGGCTGTGGGTGAAAACGGCCGTTATCCTCCTCCTCGGCTTTGGCGTCTTTCTGCTCTCCAGCTGGGTGCGTGACTACACCCACGACAACTTCCCGGTAGAAATTTTGCTGGAGCCGCTGCTCATCTGCATGGTCGGCAGCTTTATCATTAACAATTACAGCAAATGCCGCCTGGAATTCTCCGAGATTTTGCACGATGTCGGGCCGTTTGTGTACGTGGCCTTCTTCACGCTGGTCGGCACCGGGCTTAAGCTGGACATTTTGGCTCAGGTGTGGCCCATTGCCCTGGCCCTGGCCGTTATTCGCGTGGTTGTTATTCTCATCGGCTCTTTTGGCGGTGGCGCACTGGCGGGCGATTCCAGCAAGAGCAATCGCCATAAATGGATGGTGTTTGTCACCCAGGCCGGCGTCGCTCTGGGTCTGGCCAAAGAAGTAGCCGTCGAGTTCCCTGGCTGGGGCGATGCTTTTGCTACCACCATTATTGCCATGGTGGTGCTCAACGAGATTGTGGGGCCGATTCTGTTTAAAATGGCGCTAAACCGCATGGGCGAATCGCGCGTCCAGGCCGAGGCCGCCCCCTTCGACGGCGTGCGCGATGCTATTGTGCTGGGCCTGACGCCGCAGTCGGTGACGCTGGCCCGGCAGCTTCAGGCGCATCATTGGCAGGTGCGTGTGGCTGCTTTGGACAATGAACGCATGCAAACGCGCCTGGCACTGCTCGATGAAAATTCATTGGACGTACGCCTGGTGCCGGATTTTTCGCTGGCGTCGCTGCAATCGTTAGAAGCGGCCCAGGCAGACAGCTTTGTGTTAATGTTGTCTGATGAAGAAAATTTGCAGGTGTGTGAACTGATTTATCAACATTTCGGTACGGAAACGGTGGTGGTGCATTCGCGCGACCGGGAGCTGCACCCGGCGCTGCAAGAGCTGGGCGCGTTGATTGTGGAACCGGATACGGCCGTTGTCTCCCTGCTCGAACAATTTGTGCGGGCACCTTCTTCATCGACACTGCTGCTGGGTGGCGAACACCAGCAGGAAATTGTGGACATCGAGATGCGCAACGCCCTTTTAGACGGCATTACGCTGCGCGAGCTGCGCCTGCCGCTGGACGTTCTGATTTTATCCGTGCGCCGCGGCCAGCAGACGTTGGTCTCCCACGGACACACCCAGCTAAAGCTGGGCGACAAAGTCACCTTGTTTGGCGCACCCGATAAATTGGATGAAGCCATGCTGCGCTTTGAGAATCAGACTGCACCAACGTGATGCGTGAGAAAGACAATCTCATTTCACACATCCCGCACTAAACTTTATGAACCAATTACCTGATTTTGTTTATATTCTTGTCGCCTTTGGCGTCATTGCTTTGGCAGCGCGGCAGATTGGTGAGTTTTTTACGCGGCTGCGGCTGCCGCTGATTACCGGCTATCTGTTTACGGGGCTGCTGGTCGGCCCGTTTGTGCTGGGCTTTGCCAGTGAAGAATCGTTGGAGCAGCTGCGCTTTATTGATGAAATTTCGCTGGCATTTATTGCCTTTGCCGCTGGACGGGAGCTGTATCTGCCGGAGCTGCGCGGGCGGCTGCGCAGCATTGGGCTGGTGACGGCCGGGCTGGTGATTACGACGCTTATTTTTGTCACGACGGCGATCTATTTCCTGGCAGAGTACATTCCCTTTATGCAGGCGTTGGGGGGAAACGGCCGTTTTGCTGTAGCCCTACTCGCCGGAGCCATCCTCACCGCCCGCTCCCCCTCCTCAGCCATTGCCATTGTCACCGAGCTGCGAGCTCGCGGGCCGTTTACCCAAATGGCCCTGGGCGTCACCGTCATCATGGACTTTCTGGTGATTATCCTGTTCGCCCTCAGCTCTTCCGTGGCTGATGCGCTCTTTGCCGATGTCCCGGTGAACATCAACTTCATCTTTCTGGTCACTGCCGAATTGATCATCGTTTCCACGCTGGGTTTTATACTTTCCCTGGTCCTGCGCTGGATTTTAAGCCGTCGCTTCGATGGCTCCCTTAAAACCGCCCTGATTTTGCTCACCGGCTATGGCACCTTCGTCCTGTCACACTGGCTGCGCACCTATTCCCACGACAATCTACCGTTTGAGCTGCTGATTGAACCGCTGCTCATTTGCATGATAGCCAGCTTTCTGGTGAACAATTACAGTCCGCTGCGCACCGAATTTGCCCGCCGGCTGGAAGATGTGGCTCCCTACGTTTACATCGCCTTTTTTACCCTGACGGGCGAATCATTGGAGTTGGGCGTGTTGGCCAACGCCTGGCAAATTGCCCTGGCCTTGTTCCTGGTGCGCGTGGTGGCCGTCATGATTGGTTCGTTTACCGGCGGCGTGCTGGCCCGCGACCCCATGCACTACAATCGCATCAAATGGATGGCGTTTATTACCCAGGCGGGCGTGGCCCTGGGTCTGGCCAAAGAAGCCGCTGTGGAATTCCCCGCTTTGGGCAGCGAGTTCTCCACATTAATTATCGCCGTGGTGGTGCTAAATGAAATGGTTGGCCCGCTCTTTTTTAAATGGGCCATCAACCATGTGAAGGAAGCCCGAACCCGTGCCAAAACGCCCGAGTTTGACGGCCTGCGTGATGTGATTATTTTTGGCGTAGAAGGGCCATCTTTGCTGCTGGCCCGGAAGCTTCAGCGCCATGATTGGGATGTAAAGGTAGCCTGCCTGGAACCCAACCTGTTGCAAGGCTTGAACGGAACTGAGGAAAATGATGTCTCTCTGGTTCAGGTGAGCAGCTATGGATTAGAAAGTTTGTATGAATTGGATGCATCACGGGCGGATGCGGCCGTTCTTATGCTGTCTGATGATGAAAATTATGCTATATGCGAATTGCTCTACGAACATTTTGGCACCGAGACAGTGGTGGTGCGGCTCAACGACCGGACTAACTTTGAGCGGTTCCACGCTCTGGGCGCGCTCATCGTTGATCCGGCCACGGCGATGGTAGGCCTGCTGGAACAGTTCGTGCGCTCTCCTTCGGCGGCATCGCTGCTGTTGGGCATGGAAGAAGGGCAGGATATTATGGATATCGAGCTGCGCAATCCGGCGCTGCATGGCATTGCCCTGCGCGAGCTGCAACTGCCGCTGGACACGCTGGTGCTCTCGGTTCATCGCAAGGGACACACTATCATTTCGCATGGCTACACGCAGCTTGAATTGGGGGATCGGGTTACAATTGTGGGCAAAAGCGGCAGTTTAGAGGAAGTATCGCTGCGTTTAGATGGGTAATCAAAAGATAACCTCCCGGAGGTTTTGGGCTTGAGTTTGTTTAAACATGAAGCCTCCGGGAGGTTCAAGACGGTAATGAACCATGCCACTATATCCGGGTGAGCTGCTCAACAAGCGGTATCGCATCCTCAACTTGCTGGCCGAGGGGCAGTACGGGGCCGTTTACCGGGCGCGCGACGTGGTGGACAACCGCGACGTGGCGCTGAAAGAGTACCGGGACAGCTCGGTAGCGATGCAAAAGCTGTTTCGCCAGGAGGCCCGCCGCCTGAGCGATTTGTCGCATCCGCAGCTGCCGCAGGTGCTGGACCATTTTGCCATTGAGCAAAGCGGGCAATATTTGGTGAGCAGCTACGTGGACGGCATTGATTTACAGAGTTTGCTGGATCAATACGGCCGTCTCCCCCCCGATCGCATCATTGAATGGTTACAAGCCGCCTGCCGACCGCTCACCTACCTGCATCAAAAAGGCCAGCTCCATCTCAACATCAAGCCGGCCAACATCCGCGTCACGCCGGAGGGCACCGTCTTTTTGGTAGACAGTGGGCTGCCGGGCATGGGTGTTCATTTGCATACCCTGGGATACGGCTCGCCGGAGCAGCAAGCGCAGCAAGACGTTTCCCCGGCCAGCGACATTTACAGCCTGGGAGCGACCCTCTACACGCTGCTGACCAACCAGGTACCGCCCAACGCCCTCAGCCGTGAAACTGGCCTGGCGGACCTGATTCCGGCGCGTGAGGTGAACACAGACGTGCCGCCGTATCTTTCGCTGGTGGCCAACCGCGCCCTTTCCTTGCGCGCCGATGCCCGGTATGAAACGGCCGAATCGTTCGCCAACGCCCTGAGCAAACCCAACAGCCACCCGGCGCCACAACCGACCGAACCACGCCGCAGCCCGGCGCGCCAGTTGGGCAGCCCACCGCCACCACGCCTCTCGCCGCGCACCCGGCGGCAAATGGAGCAGCGCACCATCGTTGCTCTGGTGGTGATTCTGGCGCTGGTGCTGCTCATCGGGGCCGTTTTTACCTGGTCCGGTTTGCGCGGTGAGAATGAAACGGCCGAAGCCGAAGCCACCGCCACGCTGGAATCGGCCATTGTGGCGGCGATGACGTCCCTGGCACCCACGCCTTCCCCGCTGCCCGCGCCAACGCTGCCGCCCACCCCCAGCCCGGAACCACTCATCACCGATACGGGGGCGCGCATGGTGTTTATGCCCGGCGGTTTGTTCCGCATGGGCACGGATGAAGGCGAAGCGGATGAACGGCCGTCTCACCTGGTGCGTATGGATCCTTTTTTCATTGACGAAACAGAAGTGACCAACGGGCAATATGCCCAATGTGTGGCGGCAGGCGTCTGTGCCCCACCGGGCAGCAGCAGTGCACCGATTCCGCCGGGCTACTATGAAGATCCGGACTATGCCGATTTTCCGGTGATCCAGGTTTCCTGGTATAACGCCGAGACGTTTTGCGACTGGCGCGGCGGGCGGCTGCCGTCCGAAGCGGAGTGGGAGATGGCCGCAGGTTTTGATCCCAACCAGTCGATTGTCCTGCGCTATCCGTGGGGGGATGCGTTTGACGGCACAAAGGTGAACTTTTGCGATGCCAGCTGCGCCTCAGGCGGTCGGGACAGCAGCGTGGATGATGGCTTTAGGATTGTGGCCCCGGTAGGTAGTTTTGTAGACGGCCGTTCCCCTATCGGTGCCTACGACATGGCCGGCAACGTGATGGAGTGGGTGAGCGATTGGTACGATCGCCGCTACTATGAAAGCAGTACGGACACCAATCCTCTTGGACCGCCCGAAGGGGAATTCAAAGCGATACGCGGCGGCTCCTGGCTCTCCTCAACTGATGATCTGAGCGTGGTCACCCGCAGCTCATTTGACCCCAGCGTGAAGCGAGACAATTTAGGCTTCCGCTGCGCCATGACGGCACCTTAGGGCTTGACCGTTTTTAACTTTTGAGTTTCGGTAAACGGTCAAGCCTTGGGGTTCGTTTCCTTATCTAAAGTTGTTTGTGAACGAACCCTTAGATCGGTAAACAGTATTCAGTTACTGATTACGGACTGACTGGCTCACTGATCACTGGCTCGCAGCGTGACGGGGAGTTCAATAGTAAACTGGGCGCCTCGTTCTGGCAGATTTTCTACGCGGATGGTTCCCTGGTGAGCAGTGACAATGCCTTTCACGGCGGCCAGGCCCACGCCAGAGCCTTTGGTGGACAAACCTTCCTGAATGCCACGGTAAAACTTGTCAAAGACGCGGGGCAAATCTTTTTCGGGAATGCCTGGCCCCTCATCAGCCACTTGAATCACCAGCTTTTCCGAACCATAGCAGGTTGTCACGGTCACTTTTGTGTCTTCCGGCGAGTATTTGATGGCATTGTCGACCAGATTGAGGATCATGTGGTAGAGGCGCAGGCCATCGCCGTTGATTGTGTAGGAGGTGCCTTCAGTAACGGCCGTTACCTCAATCGACTTCGACAGGGCAGACCCCTCCGTATCACGCACGACCTGAACCACCGTGTCCTGGAGGTTTACCACTTCCTGCACCAGCTGAATGGCATCATCCTGGGCAACCGTATCCAGCAGCTTGGTAATCATCTCCAGCATCCGGTCAGCCGCGACATTGATCTCACTCAGGAACCGTTGGCCCTTTTCACCAAATGTCTCCGTCCGTTCCAGCAAGTTAGCATAGCCGGTTACCGCCATGAGCGGATTTTTAAGATCGTGCGACAGCATATGCATAAATTCGGATCGATCTTTCTCCAGCTGCTTAACATAAGTAATATCTTGCATCATGGCAATGGTGCCAATACCTTCGACATGTTCCGTGGTAGAAAGGTAGGTCTCGTCGCCGATTTGCACTTCAATGGTGCGGCCTACGCTGTTGCTAATTGCTGCAAAAAATTGCGACATGTTGTTTGCCAACAGTCGCTGGGCCGCCTCGTTAGAGACCAGCACATTGCCGATGTCGTCCAAAATGGTTAGCGGTTCGGAGAGCGTATTGCCCATGGCCAAAATTGCACCGCGCTGCCGGGCGGTGTTGGCATAGAGGCGAGCATTTTCTACGGCCGTTGCCACCGGATTGGCAAAAGATCGCAGCAGCGCCGCATCTTCTTCCGAGAAAAGGGTGCCGGGCTGGCTGTGCAAAACCAGCACGCCCACAACATCATTCTTCACTTTTAAGGGTACGGCAGCCATCGGCACTTCAGCCTGCGGGGCAATGGCGTCCAGCTGTTCATCAAAGCTGGGATACGCGGCAATGTTGTTGGTAATGATGGATTCGCCTTCCGCCACGACCTGTCCCAGGATGCCGCGCTCCAGAGGATAAACTGGCAGTTCGGGGGCTTCGCCAAACGGCCGTAACACCGGCTGCTTTTCATCCCGCAAATAAATGTGGAGCTCAGCTACCGGCATGTGCCGCTTCACCTGTTCTACCAGAACATCGTAAACCTCTTTCATGTCCAGCGACGCAGAAACCGTTCGCGCCAGCTCATTAATGGCGCCCAATTCCCGCACGCGCTGATTCAAGGCCTGGTCGGTGGCCTGGTACAAACGCGCATTTTGGATGGCAATGGCGGCGTAATCAGCCACGGCGCTCAGCAAGCGTTCGTCATAGTCGTCAAACGATTTGCCCGGCTCCCGATGGGCCGCAGCCAGCACGCCAAACGTAACGCCGCCAAGCGCAATAGGCACATACGCCAGGGCTTCAACCAGATACCCTGTCATCACCTGGTGCGATGCTTCCCCTGGCTCTGAGCGAATGGATTTGCCGGTTTTTATGACGCGGCCGGCTGGCGTATTTTCATTGATGGCCATCCGGGTGCGGCGCAGCTTGGTATCGTCAATGCCTTTGCGGGCTTCCAGAAAGAGCTCGCCTGTGGCCTCGTCCACCAGCCAAATAGAGGTTTCGCCGGCAAACGTAATAATCATGGCTGTGTTAACCACCTGGTTGAGTACTTCCTCTAGATTAAGCTGGGAGGTGATGGCCTGCCCGATTTGGGCCAGGGCATCAACCAGGTCGGGGCGTTCCTTAAGGGGGGTGGTTTGCATGTACGGCCGTTTCACAATATGGACCGTCATCTGCAAGTTGCCCAGGGTCAACACATCCCCATCGGCTAAGGCGTAGGGGGTATTCAGGCCAATAGAACGGCCGTTGCGCCGCGTGCCGTTGGTGCTGCCCAGGTCCACCACAAACAAGTTAGAAGCGGTGGGCCGCAAAGCCACATGTCGCCGCGACACTCCGAGCTTTTCAGCCTCATACGGGGTCAGATCGATGAGATCATTTCCATTTTTCCCCCGTCCCAAATGAATCTCATCGTTAATTTCCAGACCAAGCTGATGCTTTTTGGCCGATAAGGAAAATCGAATGCGCCAAACAGGTTGTTTTCTCTCATCCACTTCCAAATAAGGAACCGATCGATAGGAAAGGTCATCTGTAATGGTTTGGCCTACTTCCGGGTCTGCAAGATATCCGGTGTGTTCACCTATAGATTGTTGCGACATAAGGTTTTTGGGTAAATTATAGTCAAACAATAACAATACAATTGTCTGGCATGGTTGCCTGGTTAAGTAGCACTGCGCCAATAGTAATCATGGCAGCTTAAGCTAACGATACTTGTTAAGATAATAGCGCCCGCTGGAATTTTGCGCCATTCTTTAGTACCCTCCTGGTATAAAATGTCACAAAATAGCAAAGACCTGCCAGGTTTGCGCTTGAATATACAAAAAAATTAACAAGATTATTTGTGACGAGCACGATTGGCCTGGAAGACCCCGTGCATTCCCAGATGCTGTTAGCCAAACAAGTGGTGCAACATCTGAGAATGCAACTCCCTTCTTCCCGTCTAGCATTCTAAAACGAATACCTTGCAAAAAATGTAAAAAGGTCTCGGTTATGCAGATACCAGGTGAA
Source organism: Anaerolineaceae bacterium (assembly GCA_002699125.1). GTDB lineage: Bacteria > Chloroflexota > Anaerolineae > Promineifilales > Promineifilaceae > Leptofilum. Next base: position 72,838 of record PABI01000049.1, on the reverse strand, counting down.
GTTGATGAACTCAGCAGGGGCATGTATAGTGTAAATCTAGAATTGCGCATACAAAATACGATCATCATTTAAAGTTAACCAAAACCAAGGAAAAACCTATGGATACACAAATTTTAGTCGCTTACGCCAGCGGCAGCGGTTCTACGCGTGAAGTGGCTGAAGCCATTGCCGCTGAAATTGAAAAGGAAGGTCTGACCACCGTCGTTCACAACGTCAGCGTGGTGGATAGTATTGCCGCCTATGCGGGCATTGTTATTGGCAGCTCTATCCGCATTGGGCGCTGGCTGCCGGAAGCCATTGCCTGTTTAGAACGCATCAAGACCGAAGTGGGTGAAAGACCGGTTGCCTACTTTACAACTTGCCTGACCATGGTAGACGACACCAAAGAGAATCGGCAAACGGTACTGGATTATATGGAGCCGCTTCTGGTAAAAATTGCGCCCGACATCAAACCGATTGGACTTGGGCTTTTTGCCGGCTCGTTGGATCCGGCACGCCAGGCAATTATGGTTAGTGATGGTCCGCAGGGAGATTATCGCAACTGGGACGCCATTCGCGCCTGGGCCCAAAAAATCGGAGCGCGTCTGGCCGATGAATTGGCCACAGGCCATTTACCTTTGGCAGATGCGGTGCTCAGCTATACCGATTTGTCTTTTAGCGATCTGACGCAGGTTAATTTGCAAGGCGCTGAGCTTCATGCTTCGCAGTTGACAGAGGCTAACATGGAAGCATCTCATTTGGAATGGGCCGATTTAAGCAACAGTCAGATGCAGGGAGCCAACCTGTTCCGGGCCAATTTGATTGGCTCGATCATGACCAATGCCAATCTGGAAAAAGCCAACTTAGCCGAAGCGATTCTGAATGGGGCAATTTTGCAAAACGCAAATCTTTCTGAAGCTGATCTGACTCGGGCGGATCTAAACTGGGTTGATTTTTCACAGGCGGATTTGCGTCGTGCCAATTTGCAGCAAGCGCGTTTGGGCTGGGCCAAGTTAACAGATGCCAATTTGGATGACACAATTTTAACAGAGGCCCGCTACAACGAACATACCATCTGGCCAGAGGGCTTTTCGCCTGAGGAAGCGGGCTGTATCAACGAAGGGCGAGGGCCAGTTTAAGTAAATGCCGGAAAGTTGCTTAAAAAACCAAAGGCCAAAAGGCATTTACTTATAAGGAGAACGGAAGCATATCTTGGCATTTGTTTTAAAGTTACTTTCCGTTCTCCACTTAAGAGTCGGTTGTAACCAAAAACGCGAGCTCGGTAACGAATTCAAACTTCTGCACCTGCCAGGAACGGCCGTCGGCCAACGCCTCAAACTGCGTGGTGTAGTTCTCCACCATGCCTTTGCTGCGTCCGCCCAGACTTTGCGCCGGGTAGCTGATGAGCAGGAAACGGCCGTTTAACGCATCGATCAGGTTAGCAGCGGCCGTTTTGTCTACCTGCTCCAGGCAGGGCAGCGTTTTGAGCAGCAAAATGAGATCAGCCGGTTCCGTGGGGGGATTGCCAATGATGTCCCGCTGCTCAGTACGGCCGTTCACCCCCGCAAGGGCAAAAAATTGTTGAATGAAGTCCAGCATATCGCCGTAGATGTCTACGGCCGTGTACTGCACATCTGGCGGCAAAGGCAGCCAGGGGTAGGCCAGCGGATTCAGCCCGCAGGCTAAATCCAGGACGGTGCGGATGGGGGGGAGGTCGGCCAGCGTGGTTTGGTAGAACTCATCCAGGATGGGCAGGCGTTCACGGGTGGAGGCGTGGGCTTGCATCATGCTGTGGCAAATGGCGCGGAAGTGGGGTGAGGAGACGCCTGTGCTGAGCGAAGTCGAAGTAGCCGTTTCGCGCAGCATTTCTAACCCTTTTTCATAATCAATCCGGCCCGGCTGGTAAGCGCCGCCCACCTGATGCAGCTTGTTTTTGGTCGCCTTCACCGCCTCTTTAAGCGAGCGACGCTTGGCCAGCTCCTGCGCCCCAATGCGCCGCACCAGCGCCGGAGCAATCTCACGATACTTTGCCCCCCGCAAAACCTGTTGCGTCAACGTTTCCAGCATTTCATCAGACATAGCTATCAAAAAACAATGGGACGCAGATTACCCTGATCTACCTGATAAAAAAGATCAGGGTAATCAGGCCGATCAGCGTCCTATTTCCCCCCTTCTCGACGCAGGTTTTGCATGAGCTGGGTCATGAAGCGCAGATTGTGCAGCGTGGCCAGCCGCTGGTAAAGGACATCGTTCAGATTATGCAGATGGTGCAGGTAGCCCAGGCTGTAGCGGGTGCAGGTAAAGCAGTCGCAAAATTCGGAAAGCGGCAGGCTGGTTTTGACGTGTTTTTTGTCTTTAATGTAAATGTAGCGGAAAAAGTCACCCGCATTATCCAGCTGGCTGGTGCGCGGATCGGTCGTGAAAATCATGAGACGGCCGTGTCGCGCATCGCGCGTGGGCATGGTGCTGTCGAAAATGTTGTAGCCCAGCCGCGCACTGACGGCAACGTTGGCCGGATGGCCTACGCCCAGGGCGTGCAGGGTAAACTGATTGGGGATGAGTTCGCGCGTGTAAGCCAGCATGTCGGTGAGTAGATTTTTGTCGGCATCGAGCGGCCAGCCGCCGTAGCCGTAGCCATCAAAGCCAATTTCCAGCAGCTGCTCGGCACACTGGCGGCGCAGATGGCGTTCTGCCCCACCCTGAACCACGGCGATGAGATACGGCCGTTCCTCGTCCGCCAATTCCCGCTGCCCCGCAATCTTGTCAAACTCGGCCTTGCAGCGCGCCGCCCACTGCACCGTGCGCGCCACCGATTTTTCCTGCTCGGCCAGCGGATCGTCTACGTGGGTGCAGTCATCGAGGCAAATCACCACGTCGGAGCCGTAGCTCAGCTGGAGCTGGACGCTTTTTTCCGGCGTCAGGTTAAATTTGCGGTCAGAGCCTTCGGGACGGAACGTGGCTCCTTTGTCGTTAATCGAACCGCTTTTCGCGTTTTGGCGCAAAAGTGAATAGACTTGAAAACCGCCGGAATCGGTGAAGATGGGCCGGTCCCAGCCGGCCATCTGGTGGAGGCCACCCAGCGCCTGAATGGTTGAGGAACCAGGGCGCTGCATCAAGTGAAACACGTTCATCTGCACCGCCTGAATCTGCGCCTCGGCCAAATCGCGGGCGTCCAATGTGCGCACCACGCCCTGGGTGCCGTCGGGGAGGAAAACAGGTAGTTGAAGGGTTCCGTGTGGTAGTTTTAGTTCGGAAAGCATACAAGTAGAAAATATCGGAAATTAAGAAGTCTCACGCAAAGTCGCAAAAGAGAAAAATCTTGACGCCTTTGCATGACATAACGTTATTTCCAATACACATTAATTTTATGTCAATAACTCAAAAAACGCCACCGCCTGACTTTCTGGCCAAGATGGCCAGGCTGTTGGGGGATGAATTTGCTCAATTTAAGCAAAGCTACAGCGAGCCGCCGGCCGTCGGGCTGCGGGTGAACACGCTGAAGCTGAGCGTGGCCGATTTTAACATTCTTTCGCCGTTTGCGCTGAAAGCGGTGGGGGCACACGAACCGGCCGGATTTTTGGTGACCGATGGCAGCAAGCCGGGCAGCCACCCCTACCACGCAGCCGGTTTGTATTATTTGCAGGAGCCATCGGCGATGGTGGTGGGTGGATTGGTGGCGGCACAGCCGGGCGAACTGGTGCTGGATTTTGCCGCCGCGCCCGGCGGCAAAACCACTCATCTGGCGGCGCAGATGCAGGGCAGCGGCCTGCTGCTGGCCAACGACATCCACACCGGCCGTGCCCGGCTGCTGGCGGAAAACATGACGCGCTGGGGAGCAGACAACACGCTTATCACCAGCGCCGAGCCGGCGCAGTTGGCCACACAGTTTGGCCCAATTTTTGACCGGGTTTTGGTGGATGCACCCTGCTCCGGTGAGGGCATGTTGCGCAAACTGTTGTTTGCGGATAAACACGGATCGTTTGAATGGAGCGAGGCGATGGTGCTGGCTTGTTCACGGCGGCAAACGGCCGTTCTGCATACCGCGGCCGAACTGGTAAAACCGGGCGGGCGGCTGGTCTACGCTACCTGCACCTTCTCACCAGAAGAGGATGAAGCGGTGACTGCCCAATTTTTGCGCGACTTTCCCCAATTTGCGCTCATCGACCCACCCCGCTTTGCCGGATTTAGTGCGGGACGGCCGTCATGGGTGGATGATGCGCTGGCGGACGAAACACTGCAAAAAAGCGTACGCCTCTGGCCACACCAATTTCCTGGCGAGGGGCACTTTATCGCCGTGATGCAGCGTATGGACGACGGCAAACCCCAAGCGTTTGGCAAATCCTTCGAGTTTCACCGGCCTGGCAAAAAAGAGTTGGCTGTCTGGTGGGCTTTTGCCCAAGAATTTTTGCGGATGGAAGTGGCAGAAGAGCGGTTGCTGTTGGTAAACGGCCGTCTCTACCTGCTGCCGGAAATGGCCCTGGAAACGGGCAGGCTGCATCTGATTCGCTACGGGCTGCTGCTGGGCGAGATTCGCAAGGGGTATTTCCGGCCCGATCACGCTCTGGCGCTGGCGCTCACGCCGGAGGACGCGGCAGACATGGTTAATTTCGCCGCCGATTCCGACGAAATCGCCGCTTACTGGCAAGGGCTGGATGTGCCCAACGCCGGGCCAGACGGCTGGCTGCCGGTGGCGGTGGATGGTTTTGTGTTGGGCTGGGGCAAGCGGGTGAACGGCCGTCTTAAAAATCATTACCCACGCGGCCTGCGAAAAACTAGAGACTGGAGACTAGAGACCGAATAACCGCGGAGAGCGCAGAGGACGCAGAGATTTTTATTCCCTCCGCGTTCTCCGCGGTTAAAGCGTCAGCAAACGGCCGTTCACCGCAGCAGCCTTTAGCGCGTTGCGGGTATCGACGATGAGCGGGGCGTGTTGGGCGATGAGCGGCCAGTCGAAGGCGGCGTGATCGGTGACGATAACCACGCAATCGGCCTGCTGTAGGGCAACGGCCGTGAGCGGAATGGATTCAGCGGTGAAATCATCCAGCGTTAGTTCGGGAACATGCGGATCGTGGTAGCTAATTGCTGCGCCCTGGGCTTGCAGCAGATGGATGATGTCCAGTGCCGGGCTTTCACGCACGTCGGCGACGTTGGGCTTGTAAGCCACACCCAGCAGCAGCACCCGGCTGCCGTTGACCGCTTTGCGGAACTCATTCAGTCCAGCGGCAATCTTGCTGACGACGTAGGCGGGCATGGCGCTGTTCACCTCAGCGGCCAGCTCGATGAAGCGGGCGGTGTAGTTAAGCGTGCGCAGCTTCCAGCTCAGATAATGCGGATCGATGGGGATGCAGTGGCCACCCAGTCCGGGGCCGGGGTAAAAAGGCATGAAACCATACGGCTTGGTGGCGGCGGCCTGGACCACTTCCCAGACGTTCAAGCCCAACCGGTCGCACATGAGGGCCATCTCATTAACCAGACCGATGTTGACGGCGCGGAAGGTGTTTTCCAGCAGCTTCACCATTTCGGCAGCGGCGGTGCTGGAGACGGGCACGGGTTGGGCCACGATGGTGCCATAAAGCGCAACGGCCGTTTCCTGGCAGGCAGGCGTCATGCCACCAATCACTTTAGGCGTGTTGTACACGGTAAAATCGGTGCGGCCGGGATCGATGCGCTCCGGCGAGAAGGCGAGGAAAAAATCGGTCCCCACCCTATCGCCGTTGTGAATGAGCCGGGGCAGAATGACCTCTTCGGTGGTGCCGGGGTAGGTAGTAGATTCCAGGACCACCAGCTTGCCCGTCGCGCCGATACGTGAGATATTTTCGGCGGCGTCGATGATGTAGGAGATGTCCGGGTCTTTGGTTTTGCGCAGCGGCGTGGGCACGCAAATGGAGATGGCGTCGGTGTCGGCCAGCTGGTTATAGTCGGTGGTGGGTTGGAAACGGCCGTTGGCCACCAGCGGGGCAATCTGGGCCGCGGGCACATCGGCAATGTAGCTTTGTCCCTGCCGCAGCTGCGCTATTTTGTCCGGGTCCACATCGACGCCAACAACGCAGAAGCCCGCCCGGGCAAAGGCCACAACTAACGGTAAACCAACATAACCTAAACCAACCACGCCAATTCTAGCTTGGTGTTTATTAATTTTTTGCAATAGTTGATCTTTTCTTTCCATTTGATTAATTATCTTCCTTATATGCACGTGAGTGAATGGAGTATAGCGATAATAACCGTTTGGTTCAAGACATCGTTTCGGCTATAGATTGAGTACCAGGGCGGCCAAATTGCGGCGGCGGATACCAGTATAAGCGAGCAAAAGGTTAAACCAGATGAAGAAGGTATTAATTACAGGTGGCGCGGGTTTTATTGGGGCCAATTTGGTGCGACGGCTGCTGGTTGAAGGGTATGCCATCCGCGTTCTGGACAATTTTGCGACCGGCCAGCGCACGTATTTGGCCGGGTTGGCTATTGAGCTGGTGGAAGGGGACATTTTGAATCGAGCTGTGGTGGAAACGGCCGTGCACGATGTAGACGGTGTGATCCATCTGGCGGCACAAACCAGCGTACCTGATTCTGTAGCCGATCCATTTTATGACTGCCGGCAAAACGTGCTGGGAACGCTCAACTTGCTGGAAGCGTGCCGCCAGGCCGAGGTGCCGCGCTTTGTGTTTGCCTCGTCCAATGCGCCCTTGGGCCGCCAGCTGCCCCCGGCCCACGAGGAACAGGCCCCCCTGCCCATCTCGCCCTACGGTGCCAGCAAGCTGGCGGGGGAAGGGTATTGTCTGGCGTATCACGGTTCGTGGGGCCTGGGCACGATTATTTTGCGCTTCGCCAATCTATATGGACCGTTCAGCGGCCACACCCAAGGGGTAGTGGCCCAATTTTTCAAGGCAATTTTGGCCAAACGGCCGCTCACCATTCACGGCGACGGCCAGCAGACACGCGATTTTATTTTTGTGGGGGATCTGTGCCGCGCCATTCAGCTGGGGTTGGAGAGCGACATTAGCGGCGAGCTGTTCCAAATCGCCACGGGCACGGAAACAAGCATCCTGGAACTCACGGAGCAAATTGCCCAGGTGACACAGCAGTCGATTGCGCTGACCCATGCTGAGCGGCGGGTGGGGGACATTGTGGAAAATTATGCGGCCGTTGCCAAAGCGGCCAAACTGCTGGGCTGGCAGCCCACCACGCCGCTAGCCGATGGCCTGGCGCAAACCTGGGGGTGGTTTCAGACAAATCTCCAAAATGAGTAGCCAGCCATTCCCCTGACTCTTACAATAGGTCAATAGAAAAGATGCTTTATCAACAGAAAGCTTGTTACTGACCCGAAAGTATTGTTCTAAACAAATACCGCTTGCTATACACAAGATTATTGTTTAGAAAGTTTGATTCAGGTCAGTCGATCTGCGTAAGTGGATGATGCAACGTTAACGTATGGGCGCAAAAATAAGACAATTGGCACAGCAATGGGAGCTCAATAAGCTTTGGGCCTATTTTTTTAGTTTTGGCTGGCTGCTGCTGGAGCGTGGGCTTAACCTGGTTTTAGGGATGGTGGTGGCAATCTGGCTGGCACGTTATCTTCAGCCGGAGGCATTTGGCATTTACAATTACGCCGTTTCTTTTGTGGCTCTGTTTGGTTTTTTATCTTATTTAGGCCTTGATGGCATCGTGACGCGCGATCTGGTGAAACACCCAGAAACACACCAGCGACTGCTAGGGACTGTGTTTGTCCTGCGCCTGGGCGGTGGGCTAATAGCCATTGGTTTAATTGCGGCGGCCGCTTTTTTGTTTATTTCTGATGTGACAAGCCGCTGGCTGATTGTGATTATTTCCGCCAGCTTACTATTTGATGCATTTAATGTGGTTGATTTTTGGTTTCAATCACGGGTAGAAAATAAATTCAGTGCTGCGGCTCGCTCTGTTTCTATCATATTAGGTGGCCTGATTTATATTGGGTTGATTGTGGCGAAGGCCTCCCTCACTGCTTTTGGTGTTGCCTTTGTCTTGCAGCAGGCGGGAAAAGCAGCTGCTTTGTGGCTGGTATACCGCTATCGTGGGTACCGAGTGACAGCCTGGGAATATAACGGTGCTCTGGCCCGGTCACTGCTGCGCCAATCCTGGCCACTTATCATTTCTTCCGCAGGCTCTTTGATCTATTTGAAGATTGACCAGATCATGCTGGGCAATCTGGTAGGCGCAGCAGAGGTGGGGATTTACTCGGCAGCTGTCAAATTGTCAGAGGTTTGGTATGTAATTCCTGCGTTGGCAGCAACCGCCATTTTTCCAGCCATTGTCCACAGCAAAGGCTCAATGGCCAACCTTTACCAGGAACGTTTACAGCGCGCCTACACCAGTATGGCCTGGTTGGGAATTGCCATTGCCATTTTCGTTAGCCTGACAGCCAACTTTTTGATCTTGTGGCTGTACAGTGATGCCTACAGCGAAGCAGGCCTCATCCTGGCCATCCACATTTGGACCTGCCCCATCATGTTTATGGGACCTATTTTGAGTAAATGGCTCATTGTTGAAGATTTGCTAATTTTTTCGCTGACGCGGCATGGATTAGGCGCAATCGCCAATATTATTTTAAATTTGATCCTGATACCCCAGTTTGGTGGCGTTGGTGCAGCTGTGGCTACGTTGATTTCTTATAGTACGGCCGTTTACCTGGCCTGCTTTACTGACTCGCGCACGCGTATTGCCGGCAAATTGATGACCCGTGCTTTATTTGCCCCGCTTTTCATTGTGCGAAATGCGCTGCGCTAAGTGGAGAACGGAAAGTAACTTTAAAACAAATGCCAAGATGTGCTTCCGTTCTCCTTATAAGTAAATGCCTTTTGGCCTTTGGTTTTTTGAGCAACTTTCCGGCATTTACTTAAGGCAAAAATTGAGAGCAAATGAAAAATTTACTAAAAAAATTATTATCCCCAAAAATGCAAGCCTGGCTTAGAACTTTCCTACGGACGATGGATTATTTCATGCTTCGCCTGACAGCACGGACGCAGATAACCAGCACTTTTTACTATACATTTTTGTCCAGAGCATTTTGGCGGGAGCATCGCGCAGTCGCCTTTGGGCGGTTGTTTTATGAACAGGATGATCGCTCCCAATCTGGCAGCCACTATTTGCTGCGGCGCAACATTCATCAACTAGAAAAAGGGCTCATCATGAAACCGCGCCGCCCTCTCTTTGCCCTGGATTACATTGGCGAAACGGTGCGGACCTACCGGCAGCGGTTGGCTGAATGCGCCGCAGGCAGCGGTGATTTGGAAGAAATCTTGTGGGCAACCGATGTGCTTACCGATTACTTTTCAGCGGTTGGCGAGCATCCGGTGATAACAGATGCCCGGCAATCGTTTGCCGAGGTAGCGGCAGAAGCCCAGACGTTAAAGCAAGAATCGGCGGTGGTAAAAGCCCCATACAAACGTGATTTGCAACGGCCGCTTCCCGTAAGCTACATGCAGCTGCTGGAACTGGCTCAACGGCGGCGTTCCGTACGCTGGTTTTTGCCCCAAAGCGTCCCGCGCAGCCTGATTGACCAGGCAATTACCGTTGCGGCCCTCTCGCCCAGCGCCTGCAACCGTCAGCCATTTGTATTTCACCTTTTCGATGACAAGAGCGACATTACGGTGCAGCAGGCAGCGTCCCTGGCGCTGGGCACATTGGGGTTCAACCACAATTTCCCGGCGCTGGCGGTGATTGTGGGACGGCAGCGCGCTTATTTTAGCGAGCGCGATCGGCATCTCATTTACATTGATGGTGCCTTGGCGGCCATGTCTTTTGTGCTGGCTCTGGAAACGCTGGGGCTCAGCTCTTGCTGTATCAATTGGGCTGATATTGAGGCCCAGGAGCGCAAGATGGCCAACCTGCTCCAGCTAGCGCCGGATGAACGGGTCATTATGCTGGTTGCCCTCGGCTATCCCGATCCAGAAGAGCGGGTGCCTTATTCGGCCAAAAAGATGCTGCATACGCTGCGCCGGTACCGCTAAGATGATTATCGAAATCAAGGGGGTCAACTTTGTCAACAAGGGGGCAGAGCTGATGCTGCGCGCTGCACTGCAACAGCTTAACAGTTGGGAGGAGGTCGGCGCGACAGCAGCCATTGGCCTGAAAGGAAGTAGTTTTAAACAGCGGCGGCAGGCAGGAGTGGCGCATCTGGCGTGGCTGGATTCGCGCAAGCTGTTTTTTGTGGGACCGTTGCTTAACGGGGTACTTGGCCTGCTGCCACCGGCGCTGCGGCAGCGTTGGGGCTGGGTTCGGCTGCCTGAAGTTGAGGCAATATTAGATGCGTCAGGGTTTGCCTACAGTGATCAGTTTGGGCCAGTTTATCCGGAGTTGATGCGCAGTTACTACCGGCGGGCCAAACAATATGGTCAAAAAATCGTGCTGCTGCCTCAGGCGTTTGGTCCATTTACCCATACACGGATGGCAGAGGCAATGCAAGAAATTGTTCAGCTTGCCGATCTGGTCTATGCGCGTGATCCACTTTCTTATGATCATTTGGTGACGCTAAACGGCCGTCAGCCCCACATCAAACTTGCACCAGACTTTACCAATCTGGTGCAGCCCATTATTCCGCAAGGGGAAGCAGTCTGGCACAGGCAACCATGCATTATTCCCAATGAGCGCATGTTGGCCAAGACGGCGGCCGATGTGCAGGCTAACTACATTCCCTTTTTAATCCAAATTGTGGAATATTTACAGGCAAAGGGGCTACGGCCGTTTTTGCTGGTTCATGAAACGCAGGCGGATTTAGCAGTGTGCCAGGCGATTACAGCGGGGTTGGCAATGGCCGTTCCCATTGTGCGCGAACCGGATGCCTTAAAAATCAAGGGGATTATCGGACAATCGCTGATCACCGTTAGCTCACGATACCATGGGCTAATCAGCAGCCTGGCGCAAGGGGTGCCGGTGCTGGCAACGGGCTGGAGCCACAAATACCAGATGCTGCTAGAGGATTACAACTGCCCCGAATCCCTCGTCTCCCCTTTAATCGCTACAAGCGACCTTGCGCCCCTGCTCGATTCCATGATCGAAGAACCTTACCGGACGCAGCTTATCACCCGCCTAAACAATGCCAACGAGCAGCTGCAATGGTCTACAAGCGCTATGTGGGCTGACGTCAAAACGATGCTGCTTTCAGACAAGTAAATGCCCAAACTTTCTTTACTAGAAAAATTTTTTTCTAGTGAAGAACGGATCGCGTTCTTCACTAGAAACTTTTTTTTCTTCTGAGGAAATTCTTCGGAAGAACTTCCTCAGAGGAACATTAGCTCACCGGATCGTCCGGGTTGTCTGTGTTCCACATTGCCACCAGCTCATCACCCGTTTTGCCAATATTGGCCCGGTTGATAATTTCACCCATAAACGAGCCCTGGGCATTTAAGGCGTTTTTTAAGGCGGTATCCGCCCGGTGGCTTACTTTGATCGTCCCTGCCAGATCGATACTGGGGCTGTAGGTGCCCAACCCTTCCAGCTGAATGCCCCGGCCCTGCTGATTAAAGAAAATTGCAGCGTCACGCAGTTCTAACAACACCTGCCGCACCCCACTTTCATTTAACCCTGTGCTGCGGGCAATGAACGTGACCAGTTCATCTGTTTCCGCTCGGCGCCCCAGCTTTACCCGAGGCCGGTATGTATTAATTGCCTGAATTTTGGTTGCCATGATTTATTCTCCTGTGTGGCTTTGTGGGCAACGGGCCAAATGAAGACAAAACGCCCTCGCAAAACGCGAAAAGAGAGCCAACCCGTTGCAAGACAATAATACGGATTATCGTGTCTGCTAACCGGCTGCCTGGCTGCCTGGCTTGCAGATACGGGTATCCCTTTGGTAAGTTTTATGTGAGTGATAGGAGAATCTTTGCTGTTGTGCCCCAACCACCCCAAATGGTTTTCAAGAGGCCAAAAGCATATACCATCTTGCCTAGCGGGTCAAAGCGTAATGACGGTACTCTGGTCCCAGACAACAGAGGGGCGGCGCACTTTCTTTAGCGACTTTTGCTGTCCGTCACATCGCGGCAAGTGCGTCGCACCTGTAAAGCAATAAAAAAAGCGGGTGGCCAAAAACCACCCGCTTTTCATAATTATAGTCAACAGTTTTTGAATTTACGGCGTCTCAAACTCAGGCACAATGGTGGTTGACACCTCGTTGCCATTATCATCGGCGCAGGTCACGTCGAAGCTGAAATCCGGGGCAAAGAGCCAGATGAGCATGTCATCAATAACCCGGGCGGATTCATTCTCCCGCACCACCAGATTCACTTCCTGGCCATTTACCACATCGTAACCATTGATCGTGGCCGAAACCAGATTGGGCGCTGTGGCGCTGCAAGCATATTCTACCAGGAACTTGCCGCCAATTTCCGGGGCTCGTTTGGAACGGAGCAGGGTTAAATCGGCCGTTGGTGGGTCGAGTTCTGGTTCAATTTGTTCTTCTGGCTCAAAGCACAGTAATGCTAAAGCAAAGTTAGGATCGGTAAACCCTGAACCCAAATTGCTTGAAAACTCCAGTTCAATTCGCTCTATTCCATTACCAGCCACAGAGAATACATAGTTGCCCGGTTCGCCTGGTACAGATGAGATTGCATCGCCAGCAAGTACCAAGGGAGGAGGCGTAATAGTGCCGTCACTTGAAAAAGCAAGTACGTTTGTATCCACAACGTTCCCAGAGCCATCGTATGCAACCAGAGATACCTCATGCTCAGTGGCAAAAACCGTATTCAAGTCACCATAATCGAGTAACTGAAGGGAGAATTCTTCGACAGTTAAGCCTGGAGCAAATGAGAAAGAATAATCATGTAATTGTTCAGCGTCAGCAAAACCACCTTCTACAATGCCGCCATTGGTGATCATTTCCTCAGGTATATTTGGCGCACCATAAATAAAGGGGTCTACACCTTCAGCCAAAACGATTGCATTTCCAGTTGTAATAATATTTAAATCTGGATGGACAGTTCCCAAACCCTCTACCGGACTCCCAGGCTCAAGCGTGGCAAAGTCAGCACACTGGGAACCAGGAGTACTCTCAGGAAACTCAGGCTCAAAGCAAAGAACAGCCAAGGCAAAGTTGGGATCAGTTGGACCGGAACCAACATCGCTGGAAAACTGCAATTCAAGTTGAGAAATATTGTTTCCAGCTACTGAAAAGACGTAATTACCTGGTTCGCCGGGAGCTGCTGTCAGGGCATCTCCAGTAATAACAAGTGCTGGGGGCGTTATTGTTCCATCACTCGAAAAAGCAAGTGTATCAGAACCAACTAAGTTTCCACCAGAATCGTAAGCAACCAAAGTTACCTCATGTTCTGTAGCGAATGCTTCATTAAGATCACCGTAGTCAAGCATTTGTAAAGAGAACAAGTTAACAGTCAAACCAGGAGAAAAGGAAAATGAATATTCGTGCAGCTTTTCGGCATCTGCAAATCCGCCATCAACAATGCCCCCATTCGTAATCATATCCTCAGGTATATTTGGCGCACCGTAAATGAAAGGATCGACACCTTCAGCTAAGACAATTGCATTGCCAGTAGAGCTGATATTTAGATAGGGATGAACCGTTCCCAAACCCTCAACAGGTGAGCCTGGTTCCAAAACATCAAAATAGGCGCACTGGCTTGCAATTGGAGTATCAGGAATGTCTGGCAAGTCAGGATCAAAACATAAAACCGCTAGGGCAAAGTTAGGGTCTGTTGGACCTGTTCCAACATTGCTGGAAAACTGAAGTTCAACACTTGCAATACCAGCGCCTTCAACATTGAAAGTATAATTACCTGGTTGGCCGGGTTCAGCAGATAATGCATCCCCTGCTAGTATGAGATCTTCAGGTGTAATTGAACCATCACTGGAAAAAGCGAGCGTATCAATATCAACTATGGAACCAGTGGCATCAAAAGCAACTAAAGAGACTTCATGCTCAGTAGCAAAAGCTTCATTCAAGTCGCCATAATCCAACATTTGAAGGGAAAATTGCCCTATCTCCAAACCGGGGATGAATGAGAAGGCATATTCATGGATTTTCTCTATATCAGAGAATCCCCCATCAAAGACACCACCATTCGTAATCATTTCTTCAGGGATATTAGGTGCTCCATAAGCGAAAGGTTCTTCGCTTTCTTGAAGGGCAATTGCATTACCTGTAGTTTCGATATCAAGGAAGGGATGTACTTTACCCAAGCCTTCAACAGACACTCCAGGTGTCATTTGGCTAAATTGAGCACAGTAAGTAGTTGCCGTTGTAGCCAGAACAGGACGCACAAAATTCTTGGCTAAAACAACAGATTGAGTTGATAGTAGCACCATCAACAAAGCAGTCAAAAGGAATGAAATACGGTACAAAAGTTTTTTTGATAGTTTATGATACATAACCATTTCCCTGTAATTAAATGAGTAAAAATAACAGCCAACTGTAAGAACAAATGCTTCTACTCTTACTACATCCCATTTTGCAAAAAACTGAAATTTATGCTGTAATTATCTTTATTAATTATGAATTAGTACTACAATACCACCTATTATAATACAAAGTGTGTCTTGAAATACTTACAGTCTCAATTAAGTCATCGTCATCACCGGCTTGTAAGAGCATTAGAGTTTGGTCCAGATTTTTTAATTACTCTGATACTTCGTGGTGGCGGAGTAGGAACAAACTATCTAATTAGCCTTGCCTTGGCCAGATTATTACTAGCAGATGAGGCAGGCATTTACTTTTTAGCCTTTTCGATTGTAAGTGTAGTCGGCGTGGGTACGAAGGTCGGTTTAGAAAATGTCATTTTGCGCTTTACGGCCGTTCACGTTGAAATAAATAGTTGGGGAACTGTACGTAGTTTATTTCAGCGAAGCATGGTTCTAGTTGTTTCATTTAGTACCATAGCAACTATATTCTTCTTTTTCCTTTCTTCATGGATAGCAAACACCCTCTTTCTCTCTCCGCTATTAAGTACCCCATTAAAAATCTTGTCTCTAAGCCTTGTGCCGTCAGGCCTTACTATGCTTTATTATCAGCAACTTAAAGGAATTTATCATATAAAGGCTGCGACCTTTTTAGAGGCTTTTAGTTTGCCTATTATTAATTTTTCTATCGTTTTATTGTGGAATCAGTCTTTGGATATAGAAAAATTTGCTTGGGCCTATGTAGTAGCATCATTCTTTACTTTAATACTGGGCTATTTCCTTTGGCAACGGGCATTTCCAAACGCAAAGAGCATAACAAGAGATTCTTTTGCCTGGAGATCCCTATTAAGTGCTAGTCAACCTTTACTAATTGTGGCCTTTATGTTCATCATCATTGATTCAGCAGAAACGATACTGTTAGGTTTGTTAGAAGATAGTTCGTCTGTTGGCATATATTATGTAGCAAACCGGATTGCCAAACTAATCAGTGTTTTATTAGTGGTCATCAACACGATACTAGCCCCAAGATTTGCAGCTCTTTATGCGGCGAACAAAAAAACCTCCCTGGAAAAGTTAATGCAAAACTCCATAAAATATAGTCTAGTATTGATAGCACCTCTTCTATTTGCTTTTCTGTTTGTACCACATTGGATACTGAACATATTTGGCGAAGAATTTTTGGAGGGTTCTTCTATTTTGCGTATCCTTACAATCGGACAATTTTATAATGTAGCAACTGGTTCTGTTGGTCTGTTACTTATGATGTGTGGTTTTGAGAAAGTAATGCAGAAAAGCACGGTACTGTTTGCGTTATGCAGTATTGCATTAAATGTTATATTTATTTCTGCTTGGGGATATGTTGGGGCGGCCGTTGCCTCTGTATCAACCATGTTCTTGTTAAATACCTCTTTATTAATTTTGGTTTACAAAAAACTAAAAATTCGAGTATTACCAATACCCAGTATTCGTATTGCCAAAGTTTAGAATGGTCGAAAGTATTTTTCCCTCTTTTTTTGTTATAGGCGCACAGAAATCAGGAACGACAACGCTTCATCAATGGTTGAAGAATGAACCGAAGATTTGTCTTCCAAACCATAAGGAAACGCATTTCTTTAGCAAAAACGAGCATTATGCCAAGGGTATCTCCTGGTATATAGAGCAGTTTCCCGATAGCAGTCAAAAGGAGATCGTTGGTGAAATTGATCCAGACTACCTTTTTTTTCCTCACGTCCCTTCTCGTATCCGAACATATTATAAGAGTCCAAAATTTATATGTATTTTGCGGCATCCTCTGAAACGTGCTTATTCGCATTATTTAATGACAGTTCAGAGATGCAGTGAGCAGTTGTCATTTCCGGAAGCTCTTGACGCTGAAGCAAAAAGGAGCAATCCTGAAGATTCTTTTTTTATGAACCATCATAGTTACTTGTCTCGGGGTATGTACTATAGTCAAATCAATCGGTTTCAACGGATATTTCCAGAATCACGTTTTTTGTACATTAAGTTTGACGATCTTTTTCACCCGAGTACCTGTGAAGCTACCTACTTTCGGATTTGTAACTTCATTGGTTTTCAACCCATTAAATCAAGATTTGATTTAACAAAAAGATACAATCGGGCCAGTCAAGTTCGTTCCCCTTTTTTAAGTCGTCTTGTTCATTCACAAAATGCGGCAAAAACAGTTGCTAGTTTATTTATTCGGTCAGAACACTTTAAGTTTAGGATTGCTTACCTCGTAGATAGTTTGAACAAACGGCCGTATCATTCAATCCCAGATAGGTGGCAGGGAGAAATCCCTCCCTCTATTAAAGATGTTATCCATTCCGAAGTTACTAAAACGGCCGAGCTAACTAATTTGGATTTGAGTGATTGGTTGCAGGAAGAAATGTAGGCAAGAAGGGATAGGCCAAATGGATGAATTGAAATTAAATATTGGCGCGAGTCAAACATTCTTGCCCGAGTTTATCAACATAGATATATCGGACCGAGCTGATATACCTTTAGACCTAAATAACCAACCTCTACCATTTGAAGATGACAGTGTCAGTGAAGTGTTTTCCTACCATACATTAGAGCACGTTGAAAATTATCTGTTTGTTTTGGGTGAAATTTATCGAGTACTAAAACATGGTGGCATATTCTTGGTAGGAGCCCCTTACCTAACTTTGACAAAATACCATCTTGTTAATCCTTACCATTATCATAACTTTAATGAATATTCCTTTGACTTTTTTGATCTCAATAAGTTAAAAGGCTCTGCCAGCGAACAAAACCCAATTTTATTTCATAAGATATTCCACCGGTTTCATTACATTGGCTTTTTTAACATACTCCCACCTCCTTTTCGTGCATGGAGCCGCTATCATCTTTTAAATGTTGTCAGAAAAATAGATTTTGGATTAATAGCTGTAAAAAATACCAATCTCCCCATCGAAATTGCGCCCGGCTATCGTCGTACACTAATTAAGAAATACCGGGGTTATTTGGCTGACCGCCGTAACTATGGTTCCCTAGATCTACAAGATGATTACTCAACTCCATTTGACCGGGTAAAAAACACGCGAATATATAACATAGCTAAGAATAGCTGGCACTGGTGGCAAGGGCATGGTAATTAATTCTGATAGCAACCGCATCTTAAATATTGACCTATCAATTGTGATTGTTAGCTGGAATGTTTGCCAACTTCTAAAACAATGTCTGGAATCTACTTACGAGCAAACAAACGGACTTACAATCGAGATTATCGTCGTTGACAATGATTCTCAGGATGAAACAAAGCATATGCTTTCAACTAAGTTTCCTGATGTCAAAGTTATTGCCAACGAGAAAAATTTAGGGTTTGCAACAGCAAATAATCAAGGCTTAGAATTATCTAGGGGCAGGTATGTAGCTTTACTTAATCCGGACACCGTAATTTTAAGTAATGCATTAGGCAAAATGGTGGCTTACCTTGAAAGCGAGGCTGAGGTTGGCGTCGTTGGGGCAAAGCTATTGTTTCCAAATGGTGAAACGCAAGGAGGAAGCGCAGGTTTCCATCCTGACTTCAAAACCATGTTTAATTATGCATCCTTCTTAAGCTTCTTATTTCCCAATCGATTTCGAGCGATTTGGCTTTCGAGGCGTGCTATGAAAGACTCTCCAGTTGAAGTAGGTTGGGTCTCCGGTGCTTGCATGGTACTAAGACGCCATATCTTGGAGGAAGTTGGCTTATTGAATCCTAGCTTCTTTATGTACATTGAGGATATTGAATGGTGTGCACGAATTGGCCAACAAGGGTGGCAGATTATGTTTTTAGGAGATGTAAAAATAGTACATTATTCAAAAGCAAGTAGTTACCAACAAAAGAGTGGATTCATCAGCAAAAATCTCATTATGGGTTTCAACTTTCTTTACAGTGAACAATACAGCAGATTGGCCGTTGTATTACTCCACTTACTAGGTGTTATTAGTTTTTCAAGCCGGGCTGCAGTATATCAGTTAGCAACTACTCTAAAAATGGGTGTAGATGAGAACAACAAGATGGCTCTAACAATGTGGCACTGTGCTATATATAGTTTTAACTTTGTGCGTCGTTATATAAAAGATGGGCCAGATCGAGAAGAATAGTCTTTCCAATATTAATGGAGAATTTAGTATGAAAATCGTAAATTGTTACAACTGCGGAGCTCAAAAAAACTCTTTGTATGCTGAAGAAAATGGTTTCTCACTTGTGAAGTGTGATGTTTGTGGTCTCCTCTTTGTTGAGAACCGGCCAGATGACAGCGAAATTTCCCAAGCACACAAACAAGGCAAGCATTCTGGGATCCAAGAGTTCAACATGACCGGCACGTTTGATGGAGGCAAAATTCCCCAATATCTTCACGTGTTAAGGGATTTATTTGGTGGTGAAGGTTTGTGTGAGGGAAAAACATGGTTAGATATTGGATGTGGTCATGGAGAATTTATGGTTGCTGTTCAGCAGTATAGCTCTGGGAAAGTTCTTATAAAAGGGACAGAGCCAAACGTCTACAAACAAAAATCAGCGCAGAAAAGAGGCTTAAATGTCACCTATTTTGACTTAGAATCCCATGAAGAAAAATACGATGTTATCTCAATGCTAAATGTATATTCCCATCTACCCGATCCACCAAACTTCTTAAATTCTTTGAAAAATCTGTTGAAACCAGATGGAGAACTTATTTTAGAGACAGGAGATACGGCCGACTTCCCAGCAAAGGATCATCCACGTCCATTTTATTTGCCTGACCATTTGAGTTTTGCGTCTGAAAAGATCGTGATAGAGATTCTAAAACGCCTGAATTTTGAAATTCTAACTGTAAATAAATATCCTTTCATGCAGATCAATTTGGACCGCATTGCCAGGGAGGTCATCAAAGCCATATTGCCCCGCCGTAAATCCAGAATCCGGCACTATTTTAAGGGCATTCCTCATACAGATATGTTCATTAGAGCAACGTTGAAAACCTAATGAGCGACATTCTATATCTAGCTATCTCAAATTAATGGTCTTGCCTTCAAACAAGAAAATCAAAGGTATGCTATGCGGATTTTGATGGCTCATAATTATTATCAGCAACGTGGGGGCGAAGACGAGGCAACAGAGCAAGAAATAGCCTTGCTGAGAAGGAAAGGGCATGAGGTAACTCAATTTTTTTTCAGAAATGATGAAATCAACAACTATTCCTGGTTAGACAAAGGTTCATTAGCAATTAATACAATTTGGAGGAGTGAGATTTATAAACAAACACGGGAAATTATCAACGATTTTCATCCCGATGTTGTTCATGTGCAAAATTTTTTTCCGCTTATTTCACCCGCTATTTTTTTTGCTTGTGAGCGAGAAAAGATACCTGTTGTTCAGACTTTATGGAATTATCGCCTGCTTTGTCCGAATGGATTATTCTTACGAGAAGGGAGAATATGCCAGGATTGCGCAGGTAAGATGTTCGCTTGGCCAGGCATATTGCACCGCTGCTACCGAAATTCACGTTCGCAAACGGCCGTTGTTGCCCTTATGGCCTCAGTCCATAAATCATTGGGAACGTGGCGTAATCGAATAGGTTTATACATTGCTCCAACCGAATTTGTAAAGCGTGAATTTATAAAGAATGGCTTGCCAGCTAAAAAGATAGTTGTCAAACCTCCTTTTGTCTATCCAGACCCAGGAATGAAAATAGATGGGGGAGATTACGCCCTGTTTGTTGGTAGGCTGACCGCTGAAAAAGGCATTATGCTGCTCGTTGAAGCCTGGGCAAATGTAAAAACCTTAGACCTTAAGGTTGTTGGCGATGGCCCTTTGAAGCACAAAGTTCAAGGCATTATAAAAGAAAAAGAACAACACAATGTTGAGTTGGTTGGATGGCGCAGCTACGAAGAGGTGATAGCGCTAATTAAAGGGGCCCGCTTCTTAATATTTCCCTCTGAATGCTTCGAAACTTTTGGTCGTGTCGCTATTGAGGCATTTGCTTGTCACGTGCCTGTGATTGCATCTCGATTGGGGACCATGGCAGAAATTGTTGAGGATGGCAAAACCGGGTTGCATTTTGAAAATGGAAACCTGCTAGATCTTGTCCAAAAAATACATTGGGCAATTGCACATCCACAAGCATTGACATTAATGGGACAAAATGCGCGATCCGAGTTTAATACAAAGTACACGGCCGAACGTAATTATCACCAGCTCATGAATATCTATCAGAGAGCAATCAACAGCTCTTGAGGCTCCCTCGAATTTGCCCAATCAAATTGACTCATGTATGATCCCGCGTTCATTTAATTTAAGAGGTTTATTTGGAGGATGGGTTGGAAGAAGAAATTGATTTACGGCCGTATGTAGGGGTCATTATTAGTAGTTGGAAATTGATAGTGGGGGCCACCGCTTTGGCTGTATTAATTGCTTTAGTTACGGTTCTTTTATTACCCCGTAGTTATGAAGCTGTTGCCCTTGTTGTCATCAACCAACCACGTCAGAGCATTCAGTTTGATACCCGGATTCTTTCCACGCAAACAAGTCAATCCTTCCAGGTTTTTCCCGAACTAGCCACAAGTGATGAGCTCCTGCAAAATCTTTTAAGCAGCGCAGATTCGTTTTTAGATGTAGAGTCAATTGAAGACTTGCGGACTTTGCTCCGGGCCAGGCCAGGCAGCGATGCCAGTTTGGTAAGGTTAATTGCAGTTGCACCAAATCCCGAAGCTGCATCACAGTTAGCTAACATTTGGGCGGAGCTGTTTGTTACTAAAGCAAATGAACTGTATGGCGATCAAGGTGGTGAGCAGGTTGCATTTTTTGAAAGCCGGCTTGAACAAGCAGAATCAGATTTGATGATAGCTGAGCAAACACTCATTGATTTTCAAGGACGCAATCAAACAGCCACATTCGACAACGAATTGACATCTCTTCTCCAAACGCAGGCTTCTTTATTAGCTGCCCAACGTTCACACGCTTTCCTAATAAACGATACACAAAACTTGTATAACCAAGTTCAGCAGCAAGAAACGAGTACGGAAATATTTGCTAATCAGTTAAATGCTCTTTTGCTTCAGATTCGAACGTACAATACAGAGTTTGATATAACTTCAACCACCATAGATCAAACAAGTGTGACTGTATCGGCCAGGTCAACGGTTCCTCTCGTCTTACAGTTTGGTGATCCTGCTACTTTAGCAAATCTCAGCTTAGCAGAGCAAATAGCGCTCCTAGACAGTACGATCAATATCTTAGAAACAAAATCTGAGCAAATCACAGTCACCCTTGAAGAAATAGAGCCAAGGATCCTGACATTGCAGCAGCAAAAACAAGAGATGTTACTCGAACAAGACAGATTGGTACTTAACCAAGAGCTCAAGGAAGAGATCTACACATCCTTATTTCGAAAAGTCGAGGAAGAACGCATCGCATCCCAGGAAAGCATCAGCGGTATACGGCTGGCCAGCACAGCTTCCCCCCCTGAAAATCCTAGCGGTTTACGAAGAAGTCTCGTACTGTTAGGTGCAGCTGTCGTTGGATTGGCAGCAGGCCTATTCCTTGCTTTTGTCAATCAATGGTTTAAGACGGTGTGGTCCTCAGAGGAAAATACCCGGAGAAAAATGACCCATGAAAGAAGCGCTCAAGCATAATACAAAGTCACCGTTCCGCAAGAATTATCTCGTCTATGGTGCACCTCAAATATTAGAAGATGAAATCAATGAGGTTGTAGATTCTCTCAAAACTGGTTGGTTGGGTACAGGCCCAAAAGTAGCCAGGTTTGAAGAAATGTTTCGCCAATATGTTGGCGCGGAACATGCGATGGCCGTTAATTCATGCACGGCAGGGCTACATCTTTCAATGATCGTTGCCGGCCTTGGCCCAGGCGATGAAGTCATCACAACGCCCATGACATTTTGCGCTACGGTTAACAGCATTATTCATACCGGAGCCACACCCATACTGGTCGATTGCCAACATGATACGCAGCTAATAGACCCGCAGCGAATTGAAGACGCCATTACACCCCGAACCCGCGCTATCGTTCCTGTCCATCTTTGTGGGCGTCCTTGTGATATGGATGCCATTTTGGACATTGCAGCACGGCATGATCTGGTAATCATTGAAGACGCTGCCCACGCCATTGAAACAGAATATAAAGGGCGCAAAGTTGGCAATATTAGTCATTTAACAGCCTTTAGTTTCTACGTTACAAAGAACGTGGTAACGGGTGAAGGCGGAATGGTTACCACAAACAACCCGGATTATGCTGACAAAATTAAGATGTATGCGCTGCACGGCATGAGTCGTGATGCGTGGCGTCGGTTTTCAGATGATGGTTATAAACATTATCAGGTCGTTTTCCCTGGATTTAAGTACAACATGATGGATTTGCAGGCAGCAATAGGTATCCATCAACTTACCCGCGTGGAACAAAATCTGGAACGTCGTAACCAGATCTGGTCAATTTATAACGATGCCTTAACCGACTTGCCGATCGAACTACCAGCCCCCGACGAACCGGAGACGAAACACGCGCGACACCTTTATACATTAATGGTTGATAAGGCCCAATCTGGCATTACCAGAGATGAATTTATGCAACAATTGCATGAAATGAATATCGGTACCGGCGTGCATTACTATGGGGTGCATTTACATCCCTATTACCAGCAGCGCCTGGGGTACGGGCCTGAAGATCTACCAAATGCCACCTGGATAAGCGAGCGTACCGTTTCACTTCCTCTTTCCCCCAGTTTGTCTGATGCTGATGTTGAGGATGTTATAGAGACAGTACGATTCATTTTGTCATAAATTAGATTTGCATGAATCGTAAACTCTTGCGGCTTGTACGCCGTACGGCTTCCACTATTGGTCTTTGGCGCTTAAAAACAATTCATTATTTGTATGGAATTGAAGGGGTAGCCCGTGAGATTCAAAGTTTAAGGAACCCTGTTCCCGCAATGAAAGCCTTTGGCGCTCAAATTGGCGATAACACTTTAGTCTATCCGGGGATTACCCTACATGCTCCACAAGAGGACTTCTCAAACTTAAGCATTGGATCAAATGCACGCATTATTCGAGATTGTATATTAGATCTAACAGAAAAAATAACTGTCTGTGATGAGGCCATCATCAGCTTACGATGCAATCTAATCACTCATCGTAACATTTTCCGTTCTCCTCTAGCAAACAGTGGGTACTATCCAGATAAGAAACCCATCACAATTCAAAGGGGAGCAGTTCTATTTACAAATGTTACAGTCTTAATGGGTGTGACAGTAGGTGAATGTGCAATGGTTGCGGCAGGTGCTGTAGTCGTGTCTGATGTGCCACCTTGGACCTTGGTTGGTGGGGTGCCAGCTAGAGTTTTGAAGAAGCTTACACCAAATGAACATGTTAACTTTTGAATTGATAGAAATATGGATTTAATAAAATTTATCAATCCCAAAAGTAATCTATTGAAACCAATGAAAAGGGTTTTTCGTGATAATGCTATTTGGCTCAGTACATTTGAAACCAACGTAGGCATAAAATATAGGTTTGGTGGTTTTGACAGCAGAAAGTTTAATCAATTTGTCGAAGAAGAATTCTCATTTGAATCTTCTGGTTTATCCCTACATGATTTTGTATTACCTCCAGATTTGTTACGAGATAGATATACTTCATGTGGTCACATTATTACAGAATCTGTTCATTTAGAGTTGATGAAGGATTTAGCCCAAAATGAATTGACAAGAGATTCAAATTATATTTCTCGGGCCAGAAATGGTACTCTTGATGCGAGAATGCCTTCCGAGTGCAAACTTGAATTTATTCGTGGAACGTTTGGTGCAAGAGTAGAGGCATTACAAAAAGGTGAGTTATTCACAATATATGTATTGAGAGTTCTCTTTCAAGAAAAGTATCAGTATGTAATTGCTGATGGGAAACATCGAACAGCCCTTGTCGCTTATTTTCAAAAGCCACAAGCACTACGAATACGGTTGATCTCATCATCTTTCGCACAAGAGTTGTTTTTCCGAAAAATCTATTCACATGTACTCAGGCTTAACCCAACTGAATATTCCATAAACCAAGAAATGATTAAGGCAATTTATAACAATGAATCCTGAATTACAACAAATCGCAACCCGGCTTTCTAAGGAAGCTTATGAATCGTCCGGCACTATATACCATCCACTGCCTTTTCCTGAGTTTGAGCATTTGGATACTTCTACCAAGCCAGGCTCTAGCATTCGTAAATGGAACCTAATCAAAGATGCATTACCGGCTTCATTTGCTTTCCAAAGTGGGCGCGTGTTAGATATTGGTGCCAATGCTGGTTTTTACACCTTCAATTTTGCCCAAAAGGGTGCTGAAGTTGATGCTTTTGAACCACATGAACATTATGCAAGCATTGGGCAAGAAATTGCCGCCGCGGCCAAACTTCCGGTAACCTGGTACAACAAACCGCTTGAAAAGTCGGATTTGGATGATAAAGAATACAACGTCGCACTTATGCTCAGTGTTTTTCAATGGATGTCCGAAGGAAACACCTTTTTAAACGAAGCCACAGCGCTGCTGCGCCAGATGGCTAAATGTTCAGATATTTTGTTCTTTGAGTTAGGTTGCAACCACGGCAAAAGCGCCATTCAAACCGACCAACGTGCCATTGGATGGATATGGCGACTGTTACAGGATAATACAGCACCTAAATCTGTCTATTATCTGGGCAGTGTTTCGGCATGGCATCGGTCTCGACGGTATCTTTTTGCCTGTTCCAAAGAGCCCCTACAGTTAACCCTTTGGCAACGTCTAGTCACACACGCCCTCCAAAATGGATGGATAGGATAGTCGAACAAAAATGGCAGTTCCCTCAACTATAACCGCACAAAGCCTGCGACAAAACACTATCTCCGGTATCGGCTGGAGCGTCATATCTCGCGTTGGACGCCAGTCTTTCCAATTTGTTTTCCAAGTAATTTTAGCTCGAATCTTATTGCCGGATGCATTTGGTCTGGTTGGCATGATTACCGTGTTTGTCGGATTTGCCAACATTTTTATGGATCTTGGTTTTGGTTCGGCACTCATCCAAAAGCAAGATGCGGACGAAGATCATTACTCTTCAATTTTTTGGCTAAATGTAGCTGCTGGCCTATCCTTGATGCTAATTTTTGTTGCCGCATCCCCATTGATTGCCCGATTTTATAATCAACCCGATTTGATACCCCTTACCATCGTTTCGTCTATCAACTTTTTTGTTGGCTCATTCAGTGTTATTCATATCTCATTACTTAAGAAAGAACTGAATTTCAAAAAGCTGGCTGCAGCAGAGCTCTCGGCCGTTATTGTGTCCGGTGTATTTGCGGTGTTGATGGCCTGGTTCGGTTGGGGCGTATGGAGTTTGGTTTTGCAATCTGTTTTGTTGACGACAATAACGGCCGTCTTGCTATGGATATTTAATGACTGGCGTCCAAACTGGCGTTTTCGCTGGAGTTCAGTTAAAGATCTTCTTGGCTTTAGCGCTAATTTACTTGGATTTACCAGTTTTAACTATTGGATTCGCAATGCTGATAACCTTCTTATCGGCCGTTTTCTTGGGACTCTAGCTTTAGGAATCTACAGCTACTCTTATAGCATTATGTTGTTGCCTTTGTCGCTAGTATCTCGGACGATTAGTGACGTGATGTTTCCGGCACTCTCATCAATTCAGGACGACAAACCTCGGATAGCTAGAATTTATCTGAGCATGACGCGGGCGATTGCTTTGGTTACCTTCCCCATGATGGTTGGTCTGTGGGTGGTCACAGAACGTTTTGTCTTGGTCATTTTTGGTACCCAATGGTTAGGAATGGTCCCCATATTGAAAGTTTTTTCGATCATTGGCTTAATTCAGTCTATCGGTACGCTTAATGGCAATCTCTATTTATCACAAGGCCGCTCTGATCTGCAATTTAAAGTAGGATTGGTAATTGGAACTTTAGGCGTGGGTTCTATATTAATTGGTTTAAGATGGGGCATTGAGGGAGTTGCAATTGCGTATGGGATTTTTTCCGTTTTGGTAGTCTATCCCAGTATACATATTGCTGTTTCTTTAGTAGATCTTACTTTTATAAAAGTAGCTGAAAACCTTTTGAGCATCACCCTCTGTTCTTGGATAATGGCCTTTTTTGTTTGGGGCATTGGTCAGTTTTTACCACCAGAGTGGCCTGATTGGTTAAACTTGTTAATCCAAGTATTTACGGGATCCATTATTTATTTTGGTCTTATTCACTTCCTAAACATTCAGGCATATTATGAATTGCGAAAAATGCTGGTTGAACAGTGGAAAAATAGAGGCCTGTTCCTGAAGCGTGTTTAATCAAGGGTGCCTAATTCAAATAGATGGTTATGAAAAATAATAAGAACTTCACAGTAGCTCACTCTGTACCAAGTTGGCTGCCTCTTACTGAAAATTGGATCTACAATCAGCTACAGTATATGTCGTCAATAAACTCCCTTGTTTTGGCCCATAAATTAGAAAATGTGGAGCAGTTTCCTTGGGAACCCCTTTATCATATGTCGTCATATGAATATTTTTTTTTCAGGGCATTAAGAAAATTTGGCTATAGATGGCACCCAAACCTTTATAGCAAGGCTGTAAAAACACATCGGCCGACTATACTACATTCCCATTTTGGCAACATGGGGTGGCACGACATACCGTTTGCGCAAAACTATCAGTTGAAGCATGTTGTCACATACTATGGTTTTGATTTAAGCATGCTTTTAGTACAAAATCCTGCCTGGTATCAGCGATATCAAGAATTGTTTGCCACAGCTTCCCTCTTTCTCTGTGAAGGACCCCATATGGCTCAAAGCCTAATCAAAATGGGTTGTCCTGAAAATAAAGTTTCAATTCAACGTTTAGGAGTAGAAGTAAATCAACTGGCTTACAAACCTAGAACCTATTATCCTGATGATTCTCTAAGAATCCTGATCGCGTCTAGCTTCAGAGAAAAAAAGGGGATTCCATATGCGCTTGAAGCAATTGGAATACTAAAAGAAAAGCACCCCAAATTAAACGTAACAATCATTGGTGATTCCAATGGCACAAAAGCCGGGGAGCAAGAGAAGAAAAAGATTTTTGACATTATAAACAAATATAAACTTCAGCCTTATATTCGGCTTCTTGGCTATCAGCCACATTCTGTTCTTCTCAGGGAAGCATATGATCACCATATATTTTTAACACCTAGCGTCACTGCTTCGGACGGAGACACTGAAGGAGGGGCTCCGGTAACAATAATAGAAATGCTGGCAACGGGAATGCCGGTAGTTAGCACAACTCATTGTGACATTCCACAGATTATCACCCACGGCGAGACAGGCTTGCTGGCTGAAGAAAGAGATGTCGAGGGTTTAGTTGAAAATCTTCAATGGCTACTTAACAACTACGAAAAGTGGGCGCGCATGACCGGAAAAGGCCGCCAACATATTGAAACAAATTTTGATGCCTCTATTCAAGCAAGCAGACTTGTTGATTTATATCGGCGAGTTTATGAAGCATAGAAATTAATTGAATTAACAAGTTTACACTTTGCAAAATGCCAATTCCTCGTGTACCAACTCGATTAAAAGAACTTCTAGTCATATTAATTCTTGTTTTTTCTACTTCACCGCTTACACTTGTGCTTGGTTCTGGGGGTAGTGCAGAAGGGCATCCAGCTTCACAAGCAATTTGGTTGGTTTTTTACCTGTTGACGTTTACTTTTTTAATCCCTCAATTAAACCGGTTCGTTTTTGTCCTGACTCGAAGCAAATTAATACTTGCCCTTGCTGCATTGGCTATTCTTTCCGCTTTTTGGTCCATCGATCCATTGGGCACACTGCGTCGGGCCATAGCCTTGGGCGCAACCACAATTATTGGCGCGTACCTGGCAACATATTTTGATTTGCGAAGACAGCTTGAACTTTTGGGGTGGGCTTTAGGGATTGCTCTTGTTGCCAGCCTTATTGTCATTTTGTTGTGGCCAAATTATGGAATACACCAGAGTGGTTTTGATTCTGGAAAGTGGCATGGCATATTTCATCAGAAAGGGGTTTTGGGGCAATTTGCTTCTATCGGTGCTATTGTCTTTTTCTTTTTAGCATGGACAAAGTCCCGTCATCGGTGGTTTTTGTGGCTGTTATTTGGTCTAGCAACGATATTGCTTATCTTTTCACAGTCAAGAAATCCTACAATTGCCCTCGTGCTTGTTATAGGAATTCTACCTTTTCTAAAGTTCCTATGGAAACGATGGCACTTTCTTTTAACAGTACCCTTTGTCATAGCCTCTCTTGCTTTTACAGCCGTTACCGCAACCGTTATTTTCAGTCAAGCCGAATTTCTTCTTAACTTGATAGGAAGAAGTGCAACATTAACCGGGCGTACGGGTTTATGGAGGGATATAGGTTATATGATTTTGGAACGGCCGATACTAGGATACGGTTACAACGGATTCTGGCATGGATGGGAAGGACCGTCTGCCCAAATCTGGCAAACAAACAATTGGTTGCCTAATCATGCACATAATGGATTTCTCGAATTGATATTGACCCTGGGAGTATTGGGGTTAATATTATTTTTCGCAGATTTTCTTAAGACCTTATTTTTTAGTATAAAATTGCTGCGTTACAAAAGGACATTTTTCAGCCTATGGCCTGTAGCCTTTCTTGTCTTTCTTGTATTTTTTAATTTTACCAGTACAGCTCTCATCCTTCAGAATAGTCTATTATGGATATTGTATGTGTCCACTTCTCTCTCAGTTTCGTTGCACCATGCAAATATACGTGAAGAATATCAATCAAATTCTAGCCCAATCGGTGGAAGCTTGGAAACAAGTTTATCAAAATAGCTCATGGAAATCCCAATGCGATCGCAGAAAAGCTGTAGGCTTTCAGTGCACCTAAAAGAACCATTATCAGATGTATCAGAACCCCTCAAAATAGTATGAAGATTAGCGTATTATCTAGTCGGTCAATCCTTCTCTGCTTTTTACTTCTATTGATACTTATATGGAATAAGGATTCTGTCTCCCGCAATATTGCCAATATTTTTCTGAATTCAGCTTTAGGTAAACCTGCAATTGAGATAACTGAAAGGCAAAAGTTTCTAACGCGGTTCTTGAAGTATCAAAACGTTGATCTGACTAAAGTTTCGGACACACCGCACCAAGCAAAGCCTACACAAGCTCTATTTATTGGTGAACATTATCGCTTGCAAGGTAATTTACAGCTAGCAGCAAGATGGTATAAGCAAGTTATTGAAGCCGACTTACCTTTTGATTGGGTTTTGCCTATCGGTAGTGGTTGGTATAAAAACCTTGAGAGTGACGGTGATTTAACACTCTTTGATTTCTCAAACATAAATAATTGGGTGCTCACCTCAGCAGAAGAAAGGCCTGAAAATATAGTATTTAAAAGTGAAAATAGTATCGCAGAATTATCCTATGATAATAATTATGCTAAGAGGGATATGCTTGCCTACTCGTCATTTCTAAAGCTGCAAGATAATATTTTACCCTACTATGAAATCTTGTCTTTTCGAGTTAAAGTGGATGAAAATTCTTTTTTTACTGTTGAAACAGTAGTAGATGGAGAACGTCAACGCCGTCTTCACTATTATGAAGGCAGTGGAGACTGGGAAACATTTAGTTTCAATCTATCTGGCAATTCTTTGGATGAAATCAAACTTATAATTTCTGAACCTGATGATTTAAACGTTGCCCAAACCTACACGGTCTATTTTGATTGGATAAAGCTTGAAATGATTCAAGATTAATCATATGAAGCGTCTTCCAAAACAACGTAGTAAAAGGTTACTAGTCCTCATGGATAAAAGAAACCAAACCAAAAAAGTTCTAATTGCCCATCAGTCTACAATTCCTCATTATCGAGTTCCCTTCTATAATGCTATTGAATCAAAAAGACCTAAAGATTGGCGTTTTGATGTTGTATTTGATCCTTCTGAAATTAAACTTAAGCAGTTTTTTGAAGAACCAGTTGATGTCAGTCAGTTCAAGTTCCCTATTTTAGAAGCCAAGACTTTGACAATGAAACTAGCTGGAAAACGAGCCATTTACCAAACATTTTGGCGCAGAGCTGCAAGCTACGATCTGATAGTTGTTGAAAACGTGGTTCATAATTTAGCTTATCCTTTAATACATTTGCATCAATTGTGGGGGCGAAAAATTGCTTATTGGGGTCATGGTAAGGATAGAAGTGTCTTAGAACCATCTTTATTCAAACGGACTTTCGAGTTATTAAAGATGATCCTAACGCACCAAGCAGACGGCTTTTTTGCTTACACACCAGGAGTCAAGTCTTTCTTAGCCAATAAAGGCATTGAAGAAAGAAAAATATTTCTCTTAAATAATACAATCGATATTGAAGCTCAGCGAACCGCCTTTAACAGGGAGCTTAAAAACCGAATGGAAATTAAGCGCTCCTTTAATCTGGAAAATAAAAACACCTTATTATTTGTGGGAAGATTTACAGAAAATAAGCGGATCGATTTTTTGCTGAGAGCTTTTTCTGAGCTCTGCAAAATGAATCCGAATTTTCACCTGCTTATGGTAGGAAGTGGTGGCAGTAATTACCCTATCAATCAATATGAGAATCTTACATATTTTGGACCATTAACAAATTTGGAGAAGCTAGCCCCACTGTATGTTGCAAGTGATGTTTTTGTATTTCCGGGAGCAGTGGGACTTGGACCATTGCAAGCACTTTGCTATGATTTGCCCGTTATAACTGTTGAATCGCCAATTCATGGACCTGAAATAGAGTACTTAACAGCTGAGAATGCTCTTCTATTAAAAAATAAAACAACAGAAAAAGAGTTTGCTGAGGCGATTTATAATCTCTTTTTACCTGATAGGTGCCGTATAGATTCTTTAAGGGCTACAACTTGGCCAAGCATTAAACATTTAACTATTGAACAAATGGCAGAAAATTTCATCAAAGGTACAAATGCTATATTAACATCTTAAAAGCTTGGCAATTTTTCATCTAAGGGCCGCTAGTAAATATGGATTTGATGCTTGAGCTTTTAGCGAGCATCGTGCGACAAATACCCAAATTTATTTTCCAAATGCGGCCTTTATGTGAACTTCATTTCATTAAGAAACAAATTACTAGGGAGAGTTTATCTAACAATGAGCGTTGTAATTATCACTGGCTCAACTGGACTAATTGGTTCTCAAGCCGCATCTTTTTTTGCAGAAATGGGATTTGATGTAGTTGGCATCGACAATGATATGCGTAGTTATTTTTTTGGAGATGGCGCATCGACAACTTGGAATCGCCAACGTCTAGAAGAAAGTTTTGGAAATCATTACATCCATCACGATTACGATATCCGAGATCAAGTGTCAATTGACAAATTATTTAAATATTATCGTGGACAAATCGAGTTAATAATTCATGCAGCTGCACAACCTTCACATGATTGGGCCGCTCGCGAGCCGCACACAGACTTTTCAGTAAATGCCGTTGGTACATTGAATCTTTTAGAAGCCACCAGGCAATACGCACCTGAAGCGGTTTTTATTTTCACTTCAACTAACAAAGTTTATGGGGATACGCCAAACCAACTACCGTTAATAGAACAGGAGCTTCGTTGGGAAATTGATCCGAATCACACTTATAAGCACGGTATTCGTGAGGATATGTCTATTGACCAAACATTACACAGTTTGTTTGGAGCTTCTAAGGTTGCTGCGGATGTATTGGTCCAAGAGTACGGTCGTTACTTCAATATGAAAACAGCATGTTTTCGTGGTGGATGTCTAACTGGACCGAACCACTCAGGCGCGCAACTGCACGGGTTTTTAGCTTACTTGATGAAATGTACAGCTTTAGACGAGCCTTATACTGTTTTTGGTTACAAGGGAAAACAAGTCCGGGATAATATTCACAGTTCAGATTTAATCAACGCTTTTTATGAATTTTATAAATCGCCTCGCAGT
Source organism: Anaerolineaceae bacterium (assembly GCA_002699125.1). Classification (GTDB taxonomy): domain Bacteria; phylum Chloroflexota; class Anaerolineae; order Promineifilales; family Promineifilaceae; genus Leptofilum. The sequence goes on along the minus strand of PABI01000049.1, from coordinate 40,543 downwards.
GCAGAGGTCTACAATATTGGGGGTGGACGTTTCAGTAATTGTTCAATGCTGGAGGCTATTCAAATTTGTGAAGAGATTGCTAGTCGCGAATTAAATTGGAGATACTCAGATCAAAATCGTAAAGGAGACCACATCTGGTGGATTAGTGACAACGGCAAATTTCTGCGCCACTATCCAAACTGGCAACAGCGCTATGATGTACCTCATATTTTGCAGGAAATTTATGAAGCAAACCGTGAGCGATGGTTGAAGGAAAGCAAGGTGGTTTTATGATCAATGCAGGAAAGAAAAACGTATTAGGCGTTCAAATTAATGCGGTTGATTATGAAGCGGCCGTTTCGAGGATCATAGCTGCGGCAAAAGAAAGACAATCTCTATCAGTGTCTGCTTTAGCTGTTCACGGTGTTATGACAGGTGTGCTTGATCCTATGCATCGATTCCGCCTAAATCATATGGACTTAGTAGTACCAGATGGGCAACCTGTGAAATGGGCTCTAAATCTGCTGCATAAAACAAACCTTATGGAACGCGTTTATGGGCCAACTCTTACACTAAAGGTCTGCGAACGAGCTGCTGATGAAAAACTACCCGTCTATTTTTATGGAAGCACCCCTGAAACATTGCAGAAGTTACTACAGAAGCTCACAGTACGTTTCCCTGGAATCATAATTGCCGGAAGTCAAGCCTCCCGATTCAGATGTGTAACAGATAAAGAAAAACGTGACATTGCTAAAGAGATCCGTGAAAGCGGAGCTCAACTTGTCTTAGTTGGATTAGGTTGTCCAAGACAGGAGGTATGGGCGTTTGAAAACCGCGATATTTTGTCAATGCCTATACTCGCTGTTGGAGCCGCGTTTGATTTTCATGCGGGTGTTGCAAAACAGGCCCCACCTGTTTTGCAACGTTTAGGGCTAGAGTGGTTTTTCCGGTTCACTCAGGAACCAATCCGACTTTGGAGAAGATATGTACTGCTTAACCCACTATTTCTAATGCTCTTATTATTGCAATTTTTCGGGCTTAAGCGTTTTTACGTGGATAATATCGTGCCACCAAATCAAGAATTACGATATGGTTGATTTGTTGCTCAAATAGTGGTTGTAGTTACCAAACGTGTCAGATTTGAAGTAATGATTCCTGCTAAATGACGTTCCTGGCTCTTTCTATGGGAAAGGGCAATTAAAACAATAAATTCTTTCTCGTCGGAGTTTATTGCGTGCCTGTCAGTCAAAGCTATAATTCAGCCGTCGGGTAGAGATAGAAATCCTGTGCTTCTCACATCTTTACATCTTATGCATATTATCATTTCTGTAATGTGAGAATTAGATTGTTTAAATCCTTGCTCGGGGGAGTTTGGTTGTGCGACCGCGTAACAAAAGAGAGGGTAGTATATGTTGCGGCGATTCAGTATTAACTTCGCAATTTTTTCAATGGTAGCAGACGCTAGTCTTACAATATTGGCACTATACTTAGCGGTTCTGGTACGGCCGTTCCTCCCCCAATTCCCCTATCTCGTTCCTGTCGATCAAATCACTTTATCTAAAACGCTCTACATCATCATCCCCATCGTTTGGGTCCTTACCTTCTTGCTCTCTTCCGTCTATGATCCCAAACGCATCTACAAGGTTACAGATGAAGTACAAGCGATTGTTATTGCCGAAGCCATCGCCGCTTTGGTATGCGCCGGCATTTTGTATCTGGGCTTCCGCGAATTCTCACGCTGGCTTTTTGCTACGTTTGTCTTTTTCAATACCGCTTTTATTCTGGGCTGGCGTGTTTTGCTCAGAGCAAGCTTTCGCCTCTGGCACCAGCCCTCGCGTGAACGACGGGTACTCATCGTTGGGGCCGGCAAGACAGGCCGCAGCGTGGGCAGCCTCATGCAAAATTACGATTGGGCCGGGCTCAATTTAGTCGGTTATCTGGATGACGATCATAAAAAGAACGGCCTGCCCATCCTGGGAACTGTAGCCAGCGTGCGTGATGTGGTGGAGCAACACCAAATTGAGGATGTGGTGGTTGCCCTGCCGCAGCGCGCTTATGGCCAAATCAATAAGCTCACTATCACCCTGCACGATTTGCCGGTTCACGTGCGCGTCGTGCCTGATTATTTCAGCCTGGCCCTGTATCGTGCCTCCGTCGATGATTTTGGCGGCATCCCGATGATCAACCTGCGCGACCCGGCGCTAAACGATGTACAGCGGCTGGTGAAACGGCTTTTCGACCTGGCGGTCGGCAGCCTCAGCTTTTTCATGCTCTCGCCGATATTTCTCATCATCAGCCTGCTAATAAAAATTGACTCAAAAGGTCCTGTTATTTTCCGGCAAGAGCGCGTGGGCGAAAACGGCCGTACCTTCAACATGTTTAAGTTCCGCACGATGGTGCCTGACGCCGATTCCCATCGTGAAGAAATCACCGAAATCAACCCGCACAACGGCCGTATCCTCTTCAAAAAACGCCGAGATGATCCCCGTATTACCCGCCTGGGCGGCTTTTTACGGCGTACCAGCCTGGATGAGCTGCCCCAGCTCTTTAACGTGCTGCTGGGCGATATGAGCCTGGTGGGGCCGCGCCCCGAGCTGCCCTGGCTGGTAGAGCAGTACGACTTGTGGCAGCGCAAACGGTTTGCCGTGCCGCAGGGAATGACCGGCTGGTGGCAGGTAAACGGCCGTTCCGACAAACCGCTCCACCTGCACACCGAAGACGACCTTTACTACGTACAAAATTACTCCATCTGGATGGACATCTACATCTTGCTAAAAACCCCCTGGGTTGTCCTACGAGGTAAGGGTGCCTATTAGTTTCTGGCCCGCTGAGAATAAAATCTGGCTGCTGGAAGGGCTTATTTTAGCCGCCGCCCTGCCCTTTTTGTTGTTTCCCAACCAATTTACCATCGGGACGCTGCTGGCGCTGTTGGGACTCATTTTTATTGAAACCGTGCCGCTGCTGCTCAAGTGGCGGCCGTTACAAGCCCCTTCGCCCATTGATATTCCCCTCCTCTTGTTCGGCATTGTCCTGGGGCTTAGCATTCTCATTACGGCCGATCCCGACCTGACGCTGGATAAAACAATGGGGGTGCTGTTTGGCCTCTTCCTGTGGCGCTATCTCAATCGCACCGTAAAAACCACAAAGGCATGGTATGTTGCTCTGGCCATCTTCGGCCTGCTGGGCTTAGGCTTTGTTTCGCTCGGCATCCTAAATGCTGCCTGGCTTTATAAAATAGATGTCCTCACGCCCATTATCGATCGGTTACCTAACCAGATTGTGGCAGTACCCGGGCAGCCCAGTGACGGCGTCCATCCTAATCAAATTGCCGGCACGTTATTATTCTACTTCCCCTTGCTCTGGTCGGTTCTGATTGGGCGGCAGCGGACAAAAGTTAAGGGCCTATCCGAATATCGGCCACAGAGTTCACAGAGATTTTTGAGATTGGTCTCAAATTCTCTATCTTCTCTTTTTCCTCTGTGGCTTTTTCGTAATTGGTTCAACTGGCTCTGGTTGGGACTAACGCTGCTGGGCACGATGGCTTTGCTGCTGACCCAGTCGCGCTCGGGTTGGTTGGGCGGGGCAGCGGCCATATACTGCCTGACCTTTCTGTGGGCATTCATGCAGCCCAAGGGTAGCCGTAAACAACGCCATTTGTTCATCCTGGCCGGCCTGCTCACGTTGGGCGGGCTTGTTGGCCTGGCGATTATTGGCCCGGACCGTCTTGTTGAACTGTGGCAGGACCCGGCGCAGGAAACGGCCGTTGGCTCCTTAGGCTCGCTCAACTTCCGGCAGGAGGTGTGGCTCTGGACCATCGTGGCTGTCCAGGATTTTCCTTTTACCGGCGTGGGGTTGGGCAGCTTCCGCCGCGTCATTCGCCGGCTTTATCCTCTGAATGTTGTCCCCAGCTACGATGTGGCCCACGCGCACAATGTTTATTTGCATACGGCCGTAGACATCGGCATCCCTGGACTCATTTTTTATCTCGCGCTTGTTGGCCTGGTTCTGGTGCTTGGTTGGCAGGCGGCACGGAATAATGCTAAGTTACGGCCGTACGCCCTCGGCCTCATCGCGGGATTGATTGGCTTTCACGTCTATGGGTTGGGGGATGTGCTGGCACTCGGCTCGAAAACGGGGGTGGCCTTTTGGTTCTTGCTTGGTCTGGTTACAACGCTCACGCAAATCAGCCCGTCACCTGCTGTATCACGCGCCAATCCAGCACTTTCTACTCTGGAAAATCACGAGGCCAATCCAGTGGGGCAATTGGCACAACAAAGGTAGCTGTGCTATCTTTTACCCTCTAAAACAGGCTCGTAAACACTAGGCTTGTTCCTCAATAATAAATAAATGGGTGTGGATTAGAGGGATTCTTCGCTACGCTCAGAATGACACGCATACCCGGAGGTTAAAATGGGGATTCAATTTGGAACCGATGAATGGGTTAAGGCTCTCATGGTGGCCCTCAACGAAAGCCCAGGCTACGCTGAAGCCGCCAAGAATTGGGAAGGGGATTTCTACTTCGTCATTGATGAAGGTCCAGGCGTGCCGGAAACCATCTACCTCTACATGGATTTATGGCATGGCAACTGCCGCGATGCATTTAAGGTAGATGACGCCAGCGCCAAATCCCCTGAGTTTGAGCTAAGCGCGCCGCTAAAAATTTGGCGCGGCGTCTTGGAGAAGAAAATCGACCCTATTCAAGGCTTGGTAACGCGTCGCCTAAAGCTTAAAGGCCCCTTGATGCGAGTGATGAAGGCGCCCAAAGCAGCCATCGAGCTGGTGGAAGCGTGTTCCCAGCTGGATACCGATTGGCCAGAGGCATAAACCATGTGGTTTTTCAAATGTCCTGAATTTTTCTTTGGTGAAGACGCCCTCAGCCAGCTGGAAATGCTGCCGGGCAAGCGCGCCTTCATCGTCACCGATGCCAATATTGCCCAACTGGGCTTTGCCGACCTGGTACAAAAGACGTTGGCCAGCGCCAACATCGACAGCCAGCTTTTTGCCAAAGTCGAGCCAGACCCCTCGCTGCAAACTGTGCAGCAAGGGGCAAAAGCGATGCTTAAATATGAACCGGACTGGGTCATTGGGCTGGGCGGCGGGTCCAGCATGGATGCGGCCAAAGCAATGTGGATTTTGTACGAACGGCCAGATATCGAGCCAGAATCCATTAGCCCGATGGAAGATTTGGGTCTGCGGCAAAAAGCGCGGCTCATCTGTATCCCCACCACGGCGGGCACCGGCGCGGAATCCAACTACGGCATTGTGCTCACGGACACGGCGGCCAAACGCAAACTCACGCTTGGCTCCCGCGAAGCCACGCCAGACATCGCCATTGTGGACCCGCTGTTCACCAAAAATTTGCCGGCCGCCATCACCGCCGACACAGGTATTGATGTATTAAGCCATGCCATTGAGGCGTACAGCTGTAGCTGGGCCAACGATTTTACCGACGGACTTTGCCTGCAAGCGACGCGCATGGTGTTTAACTACCTGCCCCGCGCCGTGACCGATGGCCCCAACGACGAAGAAGCGCGGGAAAAGATGGCCAACGCGGCTTCCATTGCCGGCATGACGTTGGGCAACAGCCAGGTAGCCTTGGCCCACGCGCTGGGTCACAGCGCCGGCGCGCTGTTTAAGACGATTCCACACGGCCGTATCACCGCCATCTTCCTGCCCTACACCATCGAATATGTGGCTAACGGCGGCGTGGGGCGCTACGCCGACCTGGCGGCCATGATTGGCCACGCTGCCAGCGATGAAGCCGAAGCAGCACAAAAGCTGGCCGCCGCCACGCGCGACTTGATGCGCCAGGTCAAATTACCTACCTCACTGCAAGAAGCAGGCATCTCTGCCGACGAGCTGGAAACCAATATGGAGACACTGTGCGAGCACGTCATGATTGACACCAACACGCTGATGTCGCGCCGCATTCCTGAGCTGGCCGAGGTGGAGAAGCTGTTTCAGTGTGCCTACGACGGCCGTTCCATCGATTTTTAAGAGTCCCTTCGCTTGTCGCTCCCGCCGGCGCGGGAATGACAATTTATTAGACTGAGTCGTTCATGATGATGAGTAAAAACGGCCGTTTACGTGTCGGTTTAGCCCTCAGCGGCGGCGTGGCCAGGGGCCCCGTGCATGTGGGCGTGCTGTCTGTGCTGGAGCAGGAAGGCATCCCCATTGATTGTGTGGCAGGCGTCAGCGCCGGTTCCCTGGTGGGGGCGGCTTATTGCGCCGGCTTGCCCCTGCCCGCCATGCGAGAGATGGCCGCCAGTCTCGGCTGGCGCAATGTGGCCAGTCCCATCTTGCCGCGCCACGGGCTGGTAAGCTTTGCCAAAATTGAAACCCTGCTTGAAGATTGGCTGGGGGAACTGGACATCCGCGACCTGGCGATACCGTTTGCCACGGTGGTCACCGATTTGGATCGAGGGGAACAGGTGGTGCTGCGTGAGGGCCGTTTGGCAACGGCCGTACGCGCCAGCTGCTCCGTGCCCGGGTTTGTTACCCCGGTAGAAATGGATGGCCACTGTTACTGTGACGGCGGCGTGGCGGATAATCTCCCCGTCGATGCCGTACGCCAGATGGGGGCTGATTTTGTCATCGGCGTGGATCTATTTGTGCCCCACTATTCGCGACGCCTGGGGCCATTGGGGGCTGGCTCGGCGGCCATCCAAACGCTGGTGCGGCAGTCTGGCGGCGGCTTCAAAGCGGCCGACTGCCTCATTGAGCCCGATATTTCCGGGCACAGCTACTTCAACTTCTCCCGCAAGAAGAGCGAGCAGTACATGGCGCTCGGTGCCGCCGCAGCACGACGCGTTATCCCTGCTCTTAAAGCAATCCTCAACCGCTAACTTTTGGAAAAACTCGCAACCTTCACTTGTCATTTCGACCGAAGGGAGAAATCTTCTACACTTGGCAAGCTTTTTGCCTGTGAAGGCTCCAAAGATTTCTCGCCAAAAAGCGGCTCGAAATGACAATTTAGGGTTCATTGTTAGACTTAAGCATCTATAGCAAGCAACGGAGCAAGTCGTTTTAATCGCCGACTGGATGTAGGCGTGGGTGTCTGCGGCTGAAGAGGATATTTTCCCCAGAATAAATGATCAGCGCCAGCCAGATGAAGCTAAATCCAATTAGACGATCTTCGGTGAATGACTCGTGATAAATAAACACACCAATGAGAAATTGCAGCGTGGGGGCAATATATTGCAGGATGCCGATGGTAGCCAGCTTGATGAGACGAGCTCCGGCAGCAAAAAAGAGCAGCGGTACGGCCGTTGCCACCCCGGCCAACCCTAACAGCGCGGTTGTCAGTCCGTCCACATGGCCAAAAGCGGCCGTTCCTATCACCTCAAGATAAATCAAATAGCCCAACGCCGGAAAAAACATCAGCGCCGTCTCCAGTGACAAACCTTCCAACGACCCCAACGGAGCCGTTTTGCGGATGAGGCCATAGAGGGCAAAGGAACCGGCCAGCGTCAGGGAAATCCAGGGCAGTGCGCCATAACGAACGGTGAGATAAATGACGCCCGCCGCCGCCAGCCCAATGGCCAGCCACTGCCAGCGGCGCAGCCGTTCCCCCAAAAAGAGCACCCCCATCAGCACGCTCACCAGGGGATTGATGAAGTAGCCCAGGCTGGTTTCCACAATAAAGCCAGCATTAACGCCCCAAATATAGACAAACCAGTTCACCGAGAGCAGTGTCGCCGAGGCAAAAAAGAGCAGGATAGTACGCGGGGTGTGCACGGCCGTTTTCAGCCAGGCCCAACGCCGCCGCAACAGCAGCAACAGCAGCACAAAGCCCAATGACCACGTCATGCGGTGGCTCAAAATTTCCAGCGCGGGCACATGCTGCAACGTCTTCCAATAAAGAGGAAACAGGCCCCACATGCTATAGGCAGCAATGGCGTACAACATTCCTTTGTTCATATTACGGTCCCGGCGTCGGCGTGGGCGCGGGATTCACCTGGATAATGGTGGTCGATTCGTTATAGGTATCCCCCTCACCGGCAGACACGGTGATTTCGGCCAGGCCTTCTACATCGATGGGTAGGGTCACGGCCGTTTCCCAATACCCCCAATAATCGGTGTTGAAGCTGGTCTGGCTGACCACACGGCCGTTTTCCATCAAAATCGAGACGCTCACCGGCCCTTCGCTCACGTTTAAGGCCGTGCCGTACAAAACAAGCTCCTGCCCAGCGATGGCTTCACTGTCTGGCGGGGGATTGCCAATGGTGACGCCACGCGCCTCCAGCTGCGTGGGCGGCAGCACGTTGATGGGCACAGACGCTTCACGCCAATTTTCCGTGCCCGGCTCGCCGGTGCTGGCGACGGCACAGGCCGCCCCCTCTAAATCTTCTGGCACCACGACAAAACCTTGCCAATACACCGGCCGATTGCTGGCCCCCAGCACAAAGCTTTGCCGGGCAACCCGCGTCTGGCAATCTTCCGCCCAAATGGACACAGAAATGGTCCGATTGACCGGCAGTAAAATCTCGCCATCGAAAAAGATATTAAAGCCGCCAACGGCCGTTGCCTCAAACGTCGGCCGGAACATCTCCAAATAGCGATCGGCCGTCTCCTTGTTTAGCGTGAGCCAAACCGGCACATCGTAAGTGGACAAAACAGAACCATCTGCCGCCAGCAAAGTGGCCCGTACAGTGGCCGCCCCACTGACCTGCGGCGGCAGTATAAAGGAGGTTTGCCAGCCAAATTCATTGGGAGTCGCCGCCGCTTCCGTGAGTAAACGGCCGTTGCTAGACACCAACGACACCTGAATCGATTGATCCGGCTCCATCTGCACCAGGCCACGCACCGCCACCTCGTTGCCCAAAATGAGCAGCTGGTTGGGGTTCGGGTCGCTGATGTTGATGAGCGGGTTTACGGGCGTGGGTGTAATCGTAGGTTTTGGCGTAGATTGGGCCGTTGTGGTTCCGCTGCCAGAACCCGAGACACCGCTTTCCGGCGCACGCGTGCTGATGTCCAGCGTAGGCGGCAGTGAGGTGGCCGTCGGCGAAGGCAGCACCACCAGCGGTGCCAGCGTCGGCAGCGGATCATCCGGCGTTCCACAGCCTATCAGCAACAAGCCAAAAACAAAGCCCAGCCCGAAAACCATCCGTTTCACCTGACAGTGGCACGGTGAGGAGACCAGCCGCGCCAGAACTTTGTAGAGAGATAAAAAAATCTGCGTAATCTGCGTAATCTGTGGATTATTCTTTTGAGCCATGTGCCCATTTTAATCCCTCATGAGGCACTTTGCCAGCAATGCGCCCACAGGCTACAATCGCCGCTCTGTATGGAAATCTTTCCGCTGTTATTTTGGCTTTTGCTTGTGGGAGCTGCCGTCTGTATTGCCTTGCTGCGGTTTCGTCCGGCGTGGACATGGCTCACGGCCGTTTCCTTCCTCGGCGTCACGCTGCTCATCTGGCTTATCCTGCGTGCCCAAATCCCTCTGGACGCCACCTTCTTTGCCTGGTCGGCCAACGGCTTTTTGCCCGATTGGACCTGGCACGTAGATGCTACCAATTGGGGGCTGACGACTTGGCTGCTGTTGGTGAGCACGGCCGTTTCCCTGCGTCCCCTGCTACAAAATAAAAAATCAGCCAATAAAGCAATCGCCCCGGCCAGCGTTTTGCTGCTCACCGCCGCCGCGTTGAGCGCCATCTGGTCAGACAGCTTCACCGGCTTACTGGCGGGCCTGACGCTGCTGCTGGCCAGCTGGCTGGCGGTGTTGTGGCTGACCGGGGAGCACAGCAGCGCCTTCCTTTTTAAAGGCAGCGTTTTGCTGCTGGGACTGCTGCTCGCCTGGCCCATTGGCTCCAGCCGCACTGCGCTGCTGGCAGCGGCGCTGCTGCTCAACGTCTGGCCGCTGCCGCTGTGGCAGCCCCGCACAACCGAACCGGGAACGGCCGTTGCCAGCCTGACTCCCCTGCTGCCCCCCTTGGCCGGTGCCCTGCTGCTGCTGCGCCTGCTGCCGGTGGCCCAGCTCAGTCCCGGCGTCAGCCTGCTGCTGACGGTATTTGGGCTGGTCGGGTTTATGCGCGGCATCCAGTTAGCCTGGAATCGGCTCCATTTGCCCGGCTACGCGGTCACCGCCCTGCTGCTGGCACAAAGCCATTTGCTGCTGCTGGCGGCTATTTGGGTTGGGGCAGCCGGCGTGGCGGCGGAACTGCGCATTTTGCTGCTGGCCGGCGGCACGCTGTACCTGCTGGTAACGCAGCCAACCAGGCAAAAATGGCTGCGATTAGCGCTGGGCGGCGTGGCTTTGGCATCTTTGGCCGGATTGCCCCTGACAGCGGGATTTGTCAGCCGGGCCGGTTTGTATGCAATTTGGCTGGCAGACGGCCGTTGGGCGCTGGTTCTTGTATTGGCCTTGCTGCACGTGCCGCTCATTATGGCTGGCGTGTGGCTGCTTCTAGCAAAAACAGATGTCTCCAGCGAGGCAGAGGCCCGTACATCACAAGATTGGCTACGCGAAGCGCTGCCGGTTTTGCCCGCGCTGGGGCTTTTTAGCGTGAGCAATGTGGTGTGGAGTAATGTGCCCTGGCTGGCCTGGGCCGCTATTTTGGGCGCGGCCGTGGCCGGTGCCCTGCTGCCCCGGTTCGTCGGCGAAGCGCAGGATGTGCGGCTAGCGCTGCGGCAAGCGCTGGGCACAGAACGGCCGCCTGTAGGCAACCTGCCCTCGCTAAAACAGTTGGGGCTTGGTTTGCAAACGGCCGTCAACGACGCCGCCGACATTTTGGATGGCGACAGTGGGCTGTTGTGGCTGCTGCTGTTGGCAGTGATCATTATTTTGATCGGGTGAGGAATTGTGAATCGTGAATTGTGAATAATTAATTGTGAATTGCGACCACTCTTTGCGAGGAGATTCATTCACAATTCTCAATTCAAAGTTCACAATTCTCAATTTTTGAGGGTTTATGACTTTTCCGAATATTTTCGACTGGCTGGACCGGCTGGAAGGATTGCGTGGTTTCACGGCGGCGTATCTGGTTTTGCTAACGGCCGTTCTGGTCATCATCATTTGGGATTGGCGGCTGGCGCTGGCAGCGTTGGTGGCACAATACTTTTTTGCCGGGCTGCTTTTTGTCGATTTGCTCGATCCACGCCTGGCAATGGTGAAGCTGCTGGCGGGTTGGTTTGCCTGCCTCATTTTGTACGTCACTGCCCGGCAGATTAACTGGGGCGGCCGGCCACAGGACGTTTCGGCGGATGAATTGAGCAACGTCGCTCCGGAAAAAACGTTCCAGGTTGGCCGGCTGCAAATTCCCGCCTCGCTGCCGCTGCGCCTCTTTTTGGTGCTCATCATGCTGGCGCTCATCACCAGCCTGTTCCAACGGCCCGATTTTGCTCTACCGGCCATCGCCAGCAGCATGACGTACCTGTCGCTGGCCATTTTGGCGCTGGTGGGGCTGGGGGTGCTGGGATTGGCACTCACCAGCGAACCGCTGAAAGCCGGCATGGGCGTGCTGATGTTTATGAGCGGCTTTGAACTTTTTTACAGCGCGCTGGACCAATCAGCAACGATGCTTATTGTTTTAGCAGCGGTCAATCTAGTATTGGCGCTGGTCATCGCCTATTTGGTGCAGATGCGGCACGCCATCCCCGCCCTGGTTGATTAATAACGTTATGGCAGCTTTGCAGACATTGCTTTTTACACCGCTGATAGCCGCGCTGGTGGTCCGTTTTTTGACGCAACGGCCGCAGCTGATGGCGGCTGCCGGTGCCCTGACAACCGGCGTGCTCTGGCTGTGGCTGCGCACAGTTGAACCGTCAGGAACGACCATTGTCTTTTGGGGTCAACCCATGACTTTGACAAACGACAACCAGACCCTGCTTTTGATGTTGCTGGCCGGGCTCTTTATTTTGTTCGGATTGGCCGTGGTTTTCCCATCGGGCGACTGGTTTGTGGCGGGTAGTTTGGTGGGGTTTGCTTTTTTGGCGGCGGGGCTGCTGGTACGGCCGTTCACCGTAGCTATCACCCTCGTTTTGCTGGCAACGGCCGCTTTCACTCTTACGATTCAGTCCGGGCAGGCTGGTTCAGTGCGGGGCAGCCTACGCTACCTGCTGGCCATGCTGCTGGCGGTGTCGCTGCTGCTCATCGTGAGCTGGCAGCTGGAAACGCAGCCAACCGAATGGCTGCTGCCACCGGGGGAATTGGCGGCGCTGGCCGCGCTGCTGCTGCTGGCCGGGTTTCCCTTCCACATCTGGCTGCAAGCGGTGGCCAATGAGGCGGAGCCGCTGCCGCTGGCGGTGGTGGCCGGATTGGTGCCGCTGGTGCCGTTGGCGCTGCTCTTTGAACAGTTTGCCACGCATCCTAATCTGCTGGACGTTACGTTCCGGCAGCTTATCTGGCTCAGCGGCAGTTTGACGTTATTGGTGGCGGGCGTGTTGGCGCTGACGGCCGTTCACCTGCGGCGGGTCATCGGCAACATTTTGCTGTTGGATATGGCCCTGACAATTTTGTGCCTGACTTTGCCGGAACAGGTTGGTTGGGAAACGGCCGTTGCTCTGCAAATTGGCCGATTCGGTGGTCTGTTGCTGCTGGCGAGTGGTTGGAAACTGCTGCAGCGGCATCAGGCTGAGTGGCCGTTGGACAGTCTGCCAACTGGCCTGGGGCGACGCTCTCCATTGAGCCTGGTGCTGCTGGGGGCAGGACTATTTTCGCTGCTGGGGCTGCCGTTTACACTGGGCTTTGCCGGGCAGTGGCGTTTGTTAACGGCCGTAGGTGAGCTGGCTAATCGCGGCGGAGTACCGTGGTGGCTGCCGGCGGTGGCGCTGCTGGGTCTGGGTTTGGGTGCAGCGGGGGTGCTGCGGGTGTTGGTTGGGCTGTTGGCAAAGGGGGATGAGGAGGAAACGGCCGTCTCCGATCCGATATGGCTTCAGATGACAGTAGGTATTGTGTTAATCCTATTCTTGTGGCTGGCGCTCTTCCCGCCAACTGTGCCAAATATTGCACTGCTCGGACTTTGATCCCCAACTACTCGGCAAATGCTTACACTCTAGAGGCGTAAATAGCCGGATAGATTTTTTGCGCATGGTAGAACAAGTCTGCCAGGGCCATGATCTTCCAGATGGGGCCTTTGGGCTTTACCTTTTTGCTGCCAACAGCTTTGGTGAGGCTAAGCTGGCCAAGCAGGATTTGATGGAGGGCTTCGCTGGTGACGTCGACGTCGAGGTCCGGTTTGTGGCTGTTGGCACGGCCGTATTCAATTTGCAGCGGCCGTTTTTGGGCATTAACCACTAACATAGCCTCGGGACTGGAAATATTAAATCGAATGCACAATTTCGCCTTTACCAACGACTCGGTTGCCTGGGGCAAGTCTGCCTCCACCCGACCAAATAAATCTTGCATACAGTTGTACAGTTGTGCCTCGTTTTGATAAGCCATTTGCCTGCCTCATTTGTCATGCTAAGCGGGGCTTCTTTCTGAGTCAGTTTAGAGGGATTCTGGCTGACAAAGTCAACTTTACGCTCAGAATGACATATCTGTCAATTAATCCTCTTCTGCTTCGCCGGTGAATTTTTGCCTGAGCTGATCTGCCTGGAACTGAATGGAGTAGTTGAGCATATACCAGACGCCCTTCCACGTTTCCGGGTCCATTAAATCTTCTCGGGTAGCCCCCTGAAAGCTCTCCATAATCCCCTTGGCCACATCGGGTGTAAAGCGATCGATATTTGCCTTGATGAAGTTGAGCATCGTGTCTGGCTGGAGCGGTTTGGGCAGCTGCTCGTTCATCTTCTCGCGCAGCTGGTTGGCCTGGAAACGGGCCGAGTAGTTGAGCATGTAGCCCAATCCTTTCCATGTTTCAATGTCCATTAAATCTTCACGCGTCATCCCCTCAAAGCTTTCCAGGATGCCTAACTGCACCTCAGGCGTGAACTGGCTGAGGTTTTGGCGCAGGTAGGTGAGCAGTTGCAATGGATTGTAAGGAGAGGCATTTGTTTTGGGAACGGCCGTTTTCAAATCGGCCACCAGTTCATCCAGCTCAGCCAACAGCTCCTTTTTACGCGCCAGCAGTTCGGCCTCGGCGGCACTCATTTCCGGGGCAGGCGCCGCTTGTGCTGCGTTTTGATGCACATGGCAAAAATCGGACCCTTCGACAGCATAATTTTTACACGGCTTGCCCGCTTTGGTCGTTGCAGCACAACGGGTGGGGGATTGATCGCTCATCACTAAAATCTCCTCTTTCTTTCTACTTTTCACTTTTTACTGGGCGAGCGAGGCAGGTGGAGAGATGTTCGTTTGTTTGGCAAGCGTTTTACCCACCTGCCTCGCCCCTACACATTTCCTTATTTTCTGCGCCAGAAGAATAATCCGGCGATGGCGGCAATAACGGCCGTTCCGGCACTGACGAGGATGGTTGTGGTACGGTCGCTACCACCTTGTTTTGCCTTGCCGCGCCGGCCTTTCGCAGGCAGCGCTGCCTGCGCCTGACGCTGTACGTCGGCCAGCTTAATGGGGTCATCGCGCAGCTCATCGGCCAGGGCACGTTTCTTGGCCAAATCTTCATCCGTCAGAAAATGATCGTGGCTGCGAATGCCGGAAAGTTCCAGCCCATGCTTTTTGTAAAGCCGGTAAATTTCCTTGACCCGTTCAATTTCGATATTGCGACCAAGCGTGTAATCTTCAAAACGGCCGTCCAGCGCCAGCAGCGCCGTCTCAGCCAAACAAGCATACGCTACGCCCGGCGGCAAACCAATATCCATGCCAAAGTCTGGCTTGCCCGGCAGCAAAATTTCGCCGGATTCAATTACGAGCACATCGGGACGTAAAGCCGCTTCTTCTTCGGTGATGTCCGGCGGACGGGCAATATCACAAATGACCGCACCCGGCTTGCACTTCGTTATGTCAATAATTCGCGTGTTTAACGCCGTGGTGGTGGTAACGATGAGGTCACAATCGCCTACATAATCATCGGCTGTGGTGCTAAGCGTCACAACGGCATTGGGTGTTTCCTCTTCGATTGTCTGCTTGAGGGCAATTAATTTTTCTGGACGAGGAGCCACCAGTACGATATTGGGCACTGCCTGGGCCAGCAAGCGGGAACAAACAGAACCAATAGAACCGGTCGCGCCAATGACCATCACTTTGCCTTCGTGGGCCTCATCCAGATTATTGCCCATCTTCACAACAGCCTGCTTGGCTGTTTCTAGCGTGGCAGCCACCGTCAGGCTGTTGCCCGAAGTGATAGCGATATCTGCTTTTTGGGCCACAGTGATGCCGGCATCCCCTACGACGGAGGTGAAGGCGCCCAACCCCATCAGCCGTGCGCCAAATCGTTCGGCCATGCGCGAGGCGACGATAAGGCGACGATAAACAAAGGCGGGATCGCGTCGCATCAGTTCGCGGGGTGTGCCGCCAATGTAGAGCAGATAGCCTTCAACCTTCTGGCCCGTTGCCGGACTTTCGATGCCGGTGATGCGGCTGCCGTACATCGGTGGCAGATAGGCAGCCACGCGCTCCACGAGACGCTCAGGTAAAAATCGGGTCCAGCGGAATTTGGGGTGCGAAGAGATGAAGCGAGGCGACAGCGGATGAATGACAAAGGCAAATTTGTTGATGCCAGCTTCTTCCGGCTGCAAATATTTGATGCCCGGTTTCCATGCCATTTGGGCCATCAGGTTCAGGTAGGTGTTTTCGGTGAGAGCGGCCGTTTTATCTGGCCGTAACGCCACGAGACATGCTTCAAAAACGGCCGCATCCAAATGCGCCAGTTCATGTCCCAGGGGCGGCATGGTCGTAACGATGGCCGATACGCCGCGCTCGCGTAAATCGGCAACATCTTCTTCGGTGGCAAATTCTGTGACGACAATTTTGCGCTTAAGCTGCGGTGGTGCGTAGCGGCGAATGCCGCCCACATCACCCGCCAGGATATCGGCCCATTCAAATAGTTTGGGACTGCGCGGCCGGGTTGTTTCCCCCGCCTGGGGGAAAAGACGGCGGAACGGATAGGCGCGAAGCTGGTTGAGCGTTGGTTCTGCCAGGCGGGGCAGCGTATCAATACTGCCAACACCGGGCACCGGTGGCAGCGCAAAGTACACAATAGGGTCAGCGTAACGCACTGACTCGGTATACTGTCCCAATGCCTGGGCCAGCCCGTTGTGATTAAGGCCAGGGGCCATGAGCACGCGTTTGCGCGACCAGATACCGGGTTGGGCTTCATCCGCCAGGCGCACGGCCCAGCGCTCCATGGCAGCGCGCACGCCCGCGCCGTCTACGACCGGAGTTTGCTGGGCAATCTCAAACAGCGGTGCCGCGGCCGGATGATCCACTTTGGTTTTGCCCAGGCGCAAGGTCTTGGCAATGCCTGTAAGGGCAACGGCCGTTACTTGCCCATCTAATGCTTCAATCTGAGCCGCCATTTTGTCTAAATCCCTGTCACAGCCGATATGCTGTACCTGGACGGTGCGACCTAGCAGCGTGAGATGTTCTTCGGTTACGGCCGTACCATGATAATGCAGCACAGCAATTTTCGGATTCAAACCAGCTTGCTCCACCATAGGGATGCTCCTTTTCTTCCTTGGGTCAACCAAATTGTTTTTGGTACTAATGAATCCCCGTTGTATGCGTTTCGTTTTTTTGGTTAATTTTTTGCAATCAAGATGGTGATAGTTGATTATACTCGCTTTGTTACAATTTTCAGATTATTTGTTGCTTATTTGTCCGGCAGATCTGAAGGATCCCACTATAAATGAACAAATCGCCCAGAGGTGACAATAAAACTATTTCAACGAGGATGACAATTTGTTTCAGGAGAATTGAAAATGTACGAAGATTATTTCGAGTTAGTTGAAATCAGCCAGTGGCGTAAGGGGTACGCCATTTCATCCAAGTTGAAAATAACCCATCCAGGATTTCAACTTAATTGGGAATGACCTAAAGCAACGGTAACAAATATTTCATTGGCAAATGGTAATGAGATTTCAAGGGAAATGATAATGACCAAAGTTTATTTCAAGTTAATTGAAAACAACCAAGAGATGAGAAGATACGCCGTTTCATGCAAGTTAATAATAACCAACCGGCATTCGCGGCCCTGTTGCCATTTTCATATGGGCTCTGAGTAGGCATGAAAGCCGAATTCGATCTCTTCATTTGTGTGCCGGTCTGGTGGGACGATTACAAAGCGTGGCGCAAACGGCCGTTAACCCACAAAACCTACACCTACATCTGGGCCGATGGCGTGCATTTCAACGTCCGCCTGGGCGATGACCGGCTGGCCTGCCTGGTGGTCATCGGCGTCCGCCCCGATGGCGTTAAAGAGGTCATTGCCCTGGAAGATGGCGACCGGGAGTCAACCGAATCCTGGTCCACGCTGCTGCGTTACATTTCGGCAAGCTCATTGCAGGCTCTCAAACAGCGGGGGCTGTCTGCACCCAAACTGGCCATTGCCGACGGCGCTTTGGGTTTTTGGGCTGCACTGCATCAGGTCTTCCCAGAAACAGCCGAACAGCGCTGCTGGGTGCACAAGATCGCCAACGTTCTAGTCAAGTTACCGCAACGACTCCAGCCCCGCGCCAAGTCCCAGCTGCATGAAATCATGCGTGCCCCTGATAAACCAACCGAGCTGGCCGAACTGGCCCGCTTTCAGAAAGAGTACGCGGCAAAATATGCCAAAGCGGTCAATTGTCTGACCAAAGACAAAGGGACGCTCTTCACTTTCATTAACTATCCCGCTGCACACTGGCTGCATTTGCGCACTTCTCGTTTCTTTTTGAAGTTTGCTTAATTTGTCTATAATAGTATCTAATCATTTGTGATAAAATTATATGCCGTTTTTTAGTAATCCACATTTATCTTTTATTGATTTATTCTCTGGCTGTGGAGGAAATAGTTGGGGCATGTCAAAAGTTGGCAAAACAGTTGCTATGCAACCCCTACTTGCGGTTGATATAGAGCAAATTGCCCTCAAAACATACAAGTTTAATCACCCTTCAACACAAATTCTATTCCGCGATATTTCAAAACTTTCTGCAAGTGAATTGCTAAAACAAATAGGTTTAACACCTGGTAAATTAGGATGTTTAGTAGCATCACCACCTTGCCAATCATATTCACGCAACAATAGAACCGCCTCTAAAAAACAAGACGAAAGAAACACCTTGTATTTGCATACATTAAGGTTAATTAAAGGGATTGAACCATTATGTGTTTTTATGGAAAATGTGCCAGAAATGAAAACACACCACAATGGAATTTATCACGATCATTTTGTTGAAAACCTCGAAAAATTAGGTTATGTTGTAAAGTATTGGACTGTTAATTCTGCCGATTATGGAATCCCACAAAGACGCTCTCGGCTTATCTATTTAGCGTTTCATAAAAAACTTGGACAAATTCCTGAGAAACCCGCCGAAACGCATTCGGAAGCGGGAGATTTATTGCCTCAATGGATTGGAGCAAAAGATGCAATCGGCGATTTACCAGTGAGAGAAGTAGCAGATCGACGCGATTCTTTCGACTCAAAAATTTATTTCAACGAAAAGTCTGAGTATGCACAACAATTAGCCCCACGCCGAAATCATGTTTTCAATCATTCGTCAAGAGCGTTAAATGCAGTACAAGTTGAAAGGCTCAATGTATTAGAAGAAGGGCAAGCATACCACGATCTTCCCAAGCGATTGCGTCCGAAGAAGGGTTACGATTCTTCGTATGGCAGACTATGGCAAGATAAGCCTGCGCAGACAATTACAGCATGGGTGCAATACCCCAGTTCTGGCAGGTTCTCCCACTATGAACAAAATAGAGTAATCACTATACGTGAAGCATTACGTCTTCAATCTTTTGGAGATGATTTTCGCGTGTTTGGTACAATGTTCGAACAGTCGAAACAAGTTGGCAACGCAGTTCCTCCCTTATTAGCCCAAATATTTAAAGACAGCTTTGCTCCGATATTAGAATCATGGGGCAAGCATCAGACTGAAATATGATAAATTTTATACTCAAGTCATTTCGGCAATACATTGATACTGTAAACAATCTAAGTTGCTACCTTAAAAACATGGCCAAAGCATATGGCCAAAATAAACAAGCTGACCTTGAGTTCAAAACCAACACTTGTTACCGCATGGATGCTCTTGGGCAAGATGCGCTCAATCAAGCTGCCCAACGTTTCTATCATTTTGCGATTTAGGTGAATCAAATATTGTTCCCACGGTTCCCTAGCTACCTGGCACAAATTCAAGTGAAGTAGGGAACACCTCGAATTGAGATAGGTTTCCCGTTAATCAAGCACCTTACCAACATATCATACCCGGTGCGATAGATACTCAGGTCACGTCGGTCTGACCGATCGACAAGATGGCGGTCGCCTCGTTTGATCACGGCCGAGCCAAAGGCCACCAGCCACACGTACAGCAAGGCGACGACAAGAGTTTGCCGGGACAGGCGCAGGAAACGGCCGTTCTCGACCTTCAACGTTACACGACGCTGCACTGGCGGGCGGCCAGCGCTGTTATGCAGCCGCGGGGTCTCTCCAAGTTCGAGCTCCGGCAGGCGTTTCCCATTGTGTCAATGTAGGGTGAGACACTCCAAGCCTCGAATTTCATGTAGTATTCGGGGATGAAGAGGAACAGTATATGACACAAAAACAGGCAGACAAACGGAAGCAAAATGGGGTTAGCCCCAACAACCATCCGGACCCGGAAGTATTGCCCGAACAGAGAAAGCCAACCGGCGGACATTTACAGCTGCCTACAAGCATTGGATAGTGGAAGAAACGGTAGATGATTTAAACCAGACCTTTATTGACTGCGAAACTAAAGAGGAGTTCATTGCCGCCAGTGAAAAATTCCCTGATGCACTGGACGGCGTGAATGCTATAACCTTTATGGATAACCGCTGTGAATTCGGCCCATTTAACAAGCAAAACAGTTTGTGTGCCAGACATTAACTACTGCTCAATTCCTTCATCAATTTGTATGTAATTTGGGACGTAAGGTGGTTGCATGATTTTTAATCTAAAATAGTCTTTAATATGAAGTATGTCGCATTGGGACGTTATAACATAGGGATGATTTTTGATGCCAGTTGACGATTTTGACAGGCGTTATTGGAAAATTCAATCAACAATGTTCGTAGTGATGGTTAGCATTTGGCTGGCTTCAACCACTCTTACCTTTTTGCGTGTCGTGATTACACGTATTGCTCCACTGTCTGCCATTGATCTCTCTTTAATCGTGTTCATCTTGCTTCTAAAACTTATCGCCTTTCCCATTGGTATAATATTACCCACTTAGTTGCTTCATATGGTAGAGGCTGCGCCGCGTGCTACGCAGCGTTTTCAGCCCATTGAGTTGATCGTCACGCAGGTATACCGCTGGGTAACATAGGCCACAAAGATAGTCGTCAGGGCGCGGCTATGGCTGACTGGCAAACGGCCGTTCCTTATCGCTTATATCCGTTGTCTTACGCCTTACTAGAATAGAGACATTTTTTACATCTTTTCGAATTGAACGTAAAGAACTTATTTGAGGATCAACAGGAGATTGTGATGCAAAATACGGGGATTAAATATGGACAATAATTCGTTTCAAGATTTGCCCGACATTGAATTAGATGCAGAAATTGCCCAACAAATACTCAATGAAGCCGAAGGATTTAGTGATCGAACGGCCGAACTTGCGCGATTTATTGCCCGGTATAAAGAGCCATATCGAAACTATTTGATAAATAATGGTTTAATCGAAAACACAATCAATATCGACGATTCTGACAGTTTTGTATTAGCCGCAGTTGATGGAGCTAGTCGGGTCGTTCCTCGTGGCGGCGGATCGATGGTAGTGGGGTCTGCCTATAAAGTGAGCATAGTCAATGAAGTACAACGAGGAACGGTAGATGTTGTTTCTATTCCAAACTCGGTCGATGCTGATTCTTTTGCAACACTACTTAGAATACACTTAGAACTCCTCTTACTAAATAGAGAATCAATAGATGACGATGTATTACTTGTTCTTGATCATTCTTTTTGGGGCATAATGCAAGCTACAGGTCGCGCTCTAGCTAGTTATAAGAATTTAATGTCTCAAATAACTGAAGCGGGACGAAACCCGCAACAAGATGCGATGATTATGGAATGGATGCGTCTGTTCAATGCAAGTCTGAATATAGACGGTTCGTTTCTACAAATGATCCGAAACAAACAAGTTATTTCTTTATCAAAACAAGGAATCAGTCGTTTTTTTCTCCTCAAATTCAACGAAATGCTAACTGAAGATGAGGTTCCAGAGAAAGATAAAACATTCATTACAGCATTAAATGATCGCGTACTTTTGAAACATGTTTTGAGAGCCGGAGAATTCACAGTTCCGCAGTCACTTTATCAAACAGTCAGTGAAACCGATAATATTAGATGGAAGCGAAGTCGGTTTGCAACGGGTTTTGATGATACACCTTTTGATGATCCTTTTGAATCAAGACAGCTTGTATTTGACGAATATGGAATCCCTCGTGACGATAGTCAGGAGATTGTAGGTAGACGGATATTCATCTCTTATTATCGTCCGTATGATTGGGCAAGGGCTTATCGCATTGAGTTTCACGAAAGAATGCTGGTTAGAAGCAGAGATGAACCCAATACAATGGACTACTCGGGGCAAGGCACAAGATTCCAAATTTTACTGGCCTCCATAAAACGTTCTCTAAACAGAGAAAACATGGAGCCCACTGCGCAGGTCTTGGCCGATTTACGAGCAAAATCCGCAATTGGGGGAGCCTTACAAGCTGTTCCAGAAAAAACATTCTACCAATTACGCCAAACATATCGAGGCAATACGGAATTGTTAAACATTATAGATTCATTACTTGATGAGGAGCGAACATGACCGAAGACAATGGGAATTCAATAGATAGTAATAGTCAAGAAAGCGATGGGCTTGTCCCAATCCCAGATGGCATTATGGAGGGTGCGGCTCCAATTGGTTCAATCACTTCTCCTTCTTCAACTCAAAAATACAAGATGATCTTACGTGATTATGCAAGTAATCTTCAGGTGACTGGCAGCCTTGTAACACTTGATTATGAAGAAATGAATCGACAGAGCGAGAAAATCACAAAAACCGTTCTATGCCAAGTCGTAGATGCCGAAGCAACCAATCACCATCATGAAAAAAATGTGTTGCGTGCGCTTTTAAGAGAAAAGGGGCGTATTCCAGGATTAAGTGGTAGGGCTGATAATAAAGAGGTTGAATTATTGCCTATAGGCTCGTTGGTTTCTGTTTCTGGTTCCAATGTACACCAACTTCCCAGAAATATCCCTCCGATGGGGACTGATGTGCGATTTGCATCAGCGGAAGATGTACACAGATTTTCTGGTGATCACGACACAATTTATAACATTGGACATTTATACGAAACGAACGTCCCAGTCGGGTTAATGCTAAAACACTTTGGTGATGGAGATGATGGCTGGGGTGACGCTCACATGCTTGGCGTTTTTGGGGCAACCGGAAGCGGGAAAACTGTAATGGCTGCATCAATTATTGCCGGTTTTGCAGCACGTAAAGAAATGGGCATGTTAATTGTTGATCCCCAAGGTCAATTTAGCGGCTTTGAGCTTGGGACTGGAGGGTGGTCATGGAAACTTGACAAAGCGTTTGAAGCGGTAGGCCGAGGGCAAGATGTGGACGTTGTGAATATGGATGAAGTAGCGTTAGAAAGCCCAAGACTTTTTACGGAACTCCTGCGCAGGAATGATTTTTTCAAGACATTAAGCATTCTGGGGAGTGAAAACGAACAGCGCACTGTTGATGATTTTACTTCTTACCTCGATAGTAGACTTACGGATAAAGATGATCCCATAAAAAAACTCGGGGATTTAGATTTAGACGACGACATTTTTCACATGGCGTGTACTATTGGAGCTGCCACTTATGCAAACCCCTCAGACAGAGCAAAAAAAATGGCTGAAACGGTTGTCTCAATACCATTTAAAATGACCAAACTGAACAAAATATGGAAACAAACTCAAGATAAATTTGGGAAGAGTAAAGCATTAAGCGAATTGCTTGATGATGTTTTAATCTATCGTCGAATTATTATCCTCAATATAAATGTCGAGGGTCGCATGAAGGACTTATATGCAAAAGAAATCCTCGAAGGTATTCGTCAAAAAGCTGAATCTATATATAGAATAAAACAAGGAAATCCTTGGCGTGGCGACCCAGCAAAAAAATATGAGGATGTAATTACTAATGCCCTAATTGTAATTGATGAAGCTCACCGATTTGCACCACAGGCTGTTGGAAAAAACAAAGATGTTGAAGCAATGGTTGAGTCTCTAGCAGATGCAATTAGAACTACAAGAAAATTAGGTGTGGGATGGTTTTATATTACTCAGTCATTTGCTGATTTCGATAAAAGAATTTTTAGACAAATTCAAACAAAAATACTTGGTATTGGTATTGGTACTGGAGTTGACGAAGAACATTTACAAGCGGCGCTAAATCGTGATCAAAAAATTGTTGAGTTTTACAAAGGACTACCTCGCCCCACTACCACAGGTGTATTCCCCTATGCAATCATTGGTGAACTTGTTGCATTAGGAAACGGGAATAGAGGATTATTCGTAAGTGCGCCAAAATCACAAGAGCAGTTAGTGAAAATGAACCCCCGGCATTTTACAGAAACTAATGGGCAGCCGGTAAATGCTCGGGCGTGGAAGGAAAAAACTTCAAAAGCGTTATTACACGGTACAAAACAAATCCCTGCCACAACTGACATAGAAGACGAAATACCATTCTGATTGCGCCGTTTCACGAATAATTGCATTGTGAACATAGTTCATCACGATTAGTTGCATATCATGAGGTCAGCCTACTAAGGTTATTAAACCGAAAGGAATAACTGAAAACAGCATGTAGGAAAAGCGACGGATGGTTCAGAGACACTGCGAACAACAAAGTCGTAAAGCCTGTGATATATGATGAAAGCTGCACTGGCTGAATCTTAGTCCCGACGAGGGTTATGGGATGCCGTGGTGGAAAAGTGTCTGGACACCATCAATAGCTTCCCTAGCAGCCGAGTCTGGTGCAGCTTTTGTACCTACCAATTGACCCATAACACTTACACCAGAATAGTTGTGTTCCCTATACCTATTTACGTTCTTGGAATGTAGGATTTGGACCTTTCACCGTGACAAGGATATCCATCTCAGCCCCAATATCTTCGACCAAGACGCGACGGGAAACAGCTGAGTTTAGATATTTTTACTTGTAAAACAAACCTGAGAAACGTCGCAGTGGATTTCCCATACAAAAAGCTTCCAACTACTCGGTAGAGTTAATTTAAACGGTGTTAAGCTAAAAATGCTCCACACAGCAAGTTAGCCAATGAAATTCTAACCAAAAATTGCCTCAGATTCTTTTATAAACGCAATGAAGTTAAGGCACCTTACCTGCACTTCGGGAAACAGGCATACTCTGGGAATCTTACATTTTGATAATTGGTTTGGCAGATTATTTTGCATCCCCTCATTTGAAACTAACGGGCTTTGATGCACTTTTGCTGTGGCAATAATGAAAATGTCGTTTTCGCCAACACCCTTGGGATGGTAGCTGTCCCCAACAATGCCTAATAATCTCTTGATGTGCATGGCTTCAGCTATTACAGCATTGTTAACAGGCAGTTGTTGCAGATTATGCTCTCTGAGCCACCGACCACACTCTGGTATTTTGCCGTCTACCTCTTCAAAAGCCACCCTTGGTATAACCAAATGATTGGCTTCAATTTGTATGGCCATCCAGTCCCATAAAGGCGGGAATTGAGTCGGGGGGTAATTGTCCCAGCCGTATATGATTGAGGAAGCATCAAAGACCCACACTATGACGCTCCAATTTGTGTAGGTCATGAATTTTCAGGTTATCTAGGTAACTGCTAGCTTTAGCTAAGGTGATGTGTTGGGCATTAAGTGCATCAAAAACAGTACGCACGAAAGTGTTGCCAAATATATGCTTAGGTTCCCGGTAACGATATTGGCGATTGCCACGCCCTTCTGGAGCAGTGTGCGATTGCTGCCACCATTGCCGATAAGCCTGGTATTTGTCTTGGGAAAGGCGTCCAACGTCTAATAACCTACGCAAAATGACTTCGCTACTTACGCCCCACACCTGACGTGGTTGAGCCAGCCACTCGTCATATTGGGCAACCTTATCAGGGCGTTCGCTGTCTGCAATTGTCGCTAAAAAGGAATGAGGCACCAGTAACTGCCCAGCAAAAGCATTCGCTTCTTGTTCCCGGGTGGTGTGAGGATCGTATATATCCTGCTCGTCATCAATAGCGCTGGCCTTATGGAGGAGCAAGTGCCCTAACTCGTGCATCAGCGTGAATGTTTGCCGTGTTTTCGACCTTTGTTTTTTTATGACAATCACAGGGCAACTTGGATCGTAAAGGGTGAATCCAAGGATCGGATCATTTTTGGCAATTTGCCATTTGCCGCTATAACCATTGCTCTGAAAGACAAGAATGCCTTGGGCTTCTACTGCCGTGCGGTATGTCTCGAAGTTGTTTTCAGCGGCCAGGCCTAACCACTGCCGGACAAGATGCGCCGCTTCTGGAAGGTTCGTTTTAGCCAAGTTGGGGGGGGTAAAATGAACCCAATCAGCGTCGTCTAATTCTTCGCGCAGACTCAGATAGATTTCTCGTTGTTTTTCAGCTCGTTGAATAAGTGCTTTTAGTTTGGGGGACAACGTCGGTTTTTGGTTAGCCAGGGTACGGAATTGGGGAGTATGGATTTGGGTATCATCCACCGCTCCTTCTTCTAAAAAGAACAGAACGCCTCGTCCAAAAAAATCAGCTATTTGGCGCAGTTGGTTAAAAGTCAGGCCATCGCCCCCGGCCATAACCGCTTCCAGACGCCGGGGAGCAATTCCCAGTTGGCTAGCAAGCTCCTGTGGGGTAATGCCGTGGCTATCGCAGCACCACGTTAGACGCTGGGAATTGATGGATTGAATGCGTTCCATAAACAACATTATAGGAGTTTAGGGTGTACTTTGCACCCCTTTAAGGCAGGTTTCTAACAAATTAACCACAGTAACTATCTTGGACATCTCGGCTTTATGCTTGTCTGTGGGCAGACTTCGCCCAAGCATAAAACTTGTTTTCCCCATTATTCAATTGTCTACGCAAATTTTTTGTGACTATAATACTATGCGATTATCCCTTGACTGTAGGTAATTTTCTGCTACACTTTAGACATATTCGGGAAACCAAAGGATAGCGAAATGTCAAAGAAAGAAAAGTCACCAAGGAAAAAATACACGCTCAAAGACTTACGGAAAGATTTCCCTACCGAAGAAGCATGTTTAGAATGGTTGAAAGATCGCCGCTATCCTGATGGTATCTACTGCAAGAACTGCGAAGAAGTTACCCCTCATTATTTGGTAGCCAGCCGCAAATCGTTTAGCTGCCAAAACTGTGGTCATCATGTACACCCCACAGCAGGAACCATTTTTCATAAGTCTAGCACACCCTTGACCATTTGGTTTGAGGTTGTTTTCCGTATGACCCAAACCCGCATGGGTATTAGCGCCAAACAAATCGAGCGGGAAATGGGCGTAACGTATAAAACGGCTTGGCGTATGTGCAAACTGGTTCGCCAGCAGTTAGAAGAAGATAAAGACCCATTCGATAGCAACGATACTGTAGAAGTTGACGAAAGTTATTTCGGTGGTGTGAAGAAAGGCGGCAAACGCGGGCGTGGTTCTGAGAACAAAACGGCCGTTATCGGTTTAGTAGAGCGTGGTGGTCGGGTAGTGACAGAAGTTATCCCTAACGTGAAAAAGGCAACTTTGCAACCAATCGTAGAAGAAAACATAGAGAAGGGCGCAACGGTTTACACCGATGAACTGAAATCCTACAACGGTTTAACCGAAGCTGGTTACAATCATGCAATGGTTTTGAATTCCCATGACATCTATGTAATCGGCAATGTTCACACCAATACGATTGAAGGATTTTGGGGAAATACAAAACCGGGGATCACAGGCGTTTACCGCCATGTATCCCCGGCTTATCTGCAATGCTACCTAAATGAGTATGCTTTTCGCTACAACCATCGTAACGACGTTACTCCGATGTTTGTTTCTTTCCTTTCTCAGATGGCTCACAAATCGGCGCACTTGCTTTAGTTAGCACTTCAAAAAACTCTTCTCGTGTGAGCTTGACCTTCTTTTTGGGGTCAAGCCTTTTTTGTTCTTTCTGTTTATTTCCCATTGTCTTCTCCTTTGTTCACATTGAGAAACCGCACTCTGTACTCAGCATAACTAATAGCCGTTAAAGTAGCCATTGCTGCCCCAAAAAGTGACCATAGAGTAAAAAAGGCATACAGAGAAAATCCCCAGTTTGTAAAGTAGGCGTCTTTTATTTGTTTTCCGGCAAAGGGCAGCACAGAAACGTAAAGAATAATTGAGACAATTAACGCACAAAAAAGCAGTAAAAGCGTTACCTTAAAGCCCCATATAAGATTCTGATAAACCCCAAGCCTTTCGAGATAACCTACAAATTGATCGTCACCCGCTGTTATAACCACAGCCAATGCAGCAAAATATACAGAAAAAACAATTGAAAGAACTTGAACACCTAATTCAAATATTGCTAAAACAAAATCAATTTCTATTTTAGCAGACAGCACAAAATAAACTACCGCTGAAACCGCAAGCGCTCCCCAAAAATCGTAGGCCGTACGCCCAAACAGGCTTCTAAACCGTCTACTCCTCATGGTGTGTTCTTGCGCTGATTTGAAGGAACTTGTTGTGTAATTGTTCCAATATTTTAACTGGTTCATCATGATCAATTACCGTGTATGTTATGGGCATTTTCTCAGTACTAATTACAACATGGCTACCGTCTTCTTTTTCGCCATATATTGACGCTTTGCCATACCCGTCTGCTGCCATCTGGATACCCATATAACGCCTGTCATTTTCCAGTTCGTTTGGGTCGATCCCCTTTTGGGACTCTGAGATTCTCGTTTCCTTCTCAATTCCTAGTCTTTTCATATCTTCATCATATGGTTCCCAGAATGGGCTAGAACTGGGGTTCGATGGTCTAATGTTGTAAATGATTTTAGTTATTTTCTTAAGAATGCTTATTGATTCTTTAATTTCAAGCTCTTCATTTACCGCATCAACAGGAACTTGAACAAAGAAATTGTTGTTCGCCTCTCCAATTAGTTCAGAAAAAGAAGATTTGAACTGCATATCGCTTATCTTGTTTGCTATTGGCCTGTAAGCCATGAGTGTTTGAGACTCTATGAAAACAAAAAACTTAGCAGACGCCACTGCCTGTTTTTCTGTTTCGTCAGTGCTTAATGTTTTCTTCTTCACATCAACCACCGGGTTTTCCTGAACGGGTCTAAACTTAGTTAATACCCCATACAGGTATTTGGCCCCTCGATAGTCTAGTTCTTCTACGTCTATAATAATGTAACTGTAATTTCCTTTGGTAATGACAACATCCGCGTTCAGGGAGTCAAGTAGAAATCTGTATTTATCTTCGATATTTGAGCCGTAAATGCTAATCCGACCAAAGTTATAGGTATGTTCTGTCATTGCACTTTCCTCCGATTCTGGCTTTTTGGGGTGGGGAATGTACTATAACGCACACTGTTTTTATGGCCAAAAAGAGGAAATTCAACCCCAAAATTGTAGCACAAAAGTTCTGTTATGTCAACTTATAGACATAACGAATTTGCGGATTATTGATACTTTATATCATATCTGATATGATATAAAGTATCAATCCAAAGCAAAACGGCCGTCTATTTTTAGACGGCCGTAAAGGTTAAAAATGCAAAAAGAAGTTGGGGGTAAAGATTTAGAGGAACCAGCGGGTAGCATTTTCGAGCTACCCGCTGGAACAATGGTAAAGGTAGGCGGCATTCCTTACGAACTGCAAAAACCTACCTTAGTTAAAGGTCACAAGTTATTCTTGAGCCACGTTGATCCCTTTTCGACAAAGCCTGTCCAAGCTGCCTCGCCCGAAAGTTTAGCGACTAGCAATTCATCGCCAGAATCAATATGAGCTTTCAGATTATCTCGCACTGTAGCTGCACTATCTTCGGTAACAATAATCCACGTTGAGTCAAGGTAGTGCCACCAATTGTCATACGCCTTAATTGCATCATGCAGCTCAGTGTAATCTTGACCTGGTTTATTCAGATCGTAACCAACCATATAAGAAGACATTAGAATCTCCGTTACAAATATTGTGACACTACTTGTCACAATATTTGTGTAATCCTAAGTCTTTCGGTATGATACCAGTGCATCACTTCGAGCGGGTCGGCTCATACCGAAAGACAAAGGGAACCCAGTATTACCTATGCCCGATACAGGCGTCTACATTTAGGACATCGCACGCTTTGCCCTTTACGCAGGGTGAACGTGTACCCGTGACAACGGATTGTCCATGTCGTGGTGATACGTATTAGCTTTTTCACGGCGTTTTTACCTCCTTGTAGTCTCACATCTGCCAATGGTGACACATCGGTAGATATGGCAAGAGCTAACCCGCTCTCACCTTTTTAAGTGAGTCGGGGAAGATCACAACTATTTTGTTGTCTTAGAATTTTGGGATCGCTTCAGAGGGGAATACTTAACTTAGCCTAACTTGATTTTCTAAAAAAGTCGGTTATACTTTTGGTAGTTCACACCAAATAAATATTCATTTGAAGCAAATCCCTGGAACTGTCATTCTAGGGGTTTTTGCATTTGCGGTCAGGGGGTAAGCCGGTAGGCTCTGACCCCCCTCCGTCATCCGCGAAATATTACCACAATCCCCCCTGATGCACAAGTTCAACAAAAAAAAATGCAGGGATCATACCCCTGCATTTTGCGAAAAAAATCACTATATCGCAGACAACCCCCATATATGGGTTAGTACCGCTCACCTGTTCTATGTTTGCCCATATATGGATTTATCCACAAGCCGGATTATTCACGCCCCATTCACCTACAGTAAGGGGATAATCGCCTAATACTAAGGTGTGTCAGGCATGAGAATGTCGCCAGCAAAGACCGAATGCAGATTAAATAACCTTCGAAACTTGTGGTGTTTACAGGCTGGTTATTGCCATCAATTCTGTATGTTATTGAATTTTCGTTCACTCTTATGATGTTGGGTTTGACAATCAATTCCCCACATCCCTATAATACTCACACAGACAACCACATAAATCGAGTGATGATGGAAGGGTGCGTGAACACCCATCCACCATCTAACCCGAGACCTGCCAGAACAGGACCCGGGCTAGCTAAAGTTTATCAAAAAAAACGATACTGATCATATTGGCTTTTTTGACATAACAATGCTAGCAACTGGCGCCGCTTCTCGTTTCGGGAAGCGGCGTTTTTTTATGTGGTTGTCTCTACTTCTACCCACCTAATGCAAAAAGGAGTACGATATGATTGGAGAACCCTGCGTCTTCAGGGCGACCGTACCACGGCCGGTGCCGCCAGAAACCATTGCCTCCATCCACTTTTTTCTCGAATCCCTACCCCAGTTCAACCCTACAGACTTCACTCTTGTTCTGGACCGGGAGGCAGGCACCTATATCCATCCCTCAGAAGAATTCCAGGATCAGGAATGGCTGGCCACCTACCAGGAGCCACGCTGGATAGATTTGCCCACGGCCCTGGATTGGGCTTATCAGCTGCTAGAAACCTTCAAAGTCGAGCGCTTCCTGACCGTACGCAAACCAATGTTAGTCCTCAGCCGGGGCAGATCGGATGAATATTTCTTTCACCGGTACTCTCATCACTATCAAGCCACTCAACAAGAAATCTTGAAGTCGATAGGCAGTCTGCTACCCGGACCGGCGGCAAACTTCCAAACCGGAGAAATCTTGCACGAGGAAATCGCCAGCTTGTTCCGGGTCTATGATGAGCTCGATAAATCCCCCGACGTTATTTTCCTCTGGTGCGGCAGCTTCCTGGACACTGCGGCCAACTGGCCCGACGAACTCCTTCACCTGATACCCCGCCTAAATGGTCCCCAGCCTGCATTCGTTGCCTACAGCACCAATGGAGCCAACCATTTCGGCCGAATTGCCGCGAAGTTTCTCGATGTCACCTTACCCGAGCGCGCCACAGATGCAGAGCTGCTCCATGCCATCCTGCCCTGGGGAGCCAGAACGCGCCTGTTCTGCCACGATTCATTAAACCTTGTGGATTCCTACAAGTTCTATTTTTGTTATATCAGGCCGCTGCGAGAGTATCCACCCGTTCGTTTGGAAATCCCGCCAAAGATACCGCTAAAGGAAATAGACCACCTCCTGGATCGAGTCATGGCTCACATCATCTTGAACCCCAACATCCTCTGAGCTATGAACAGTGACTGGCACAGCCAAAACAGTCACCGTTTAACCAAAAGCCACAAACCGGCTCACTTCTCAAACCACTCCCCCCTTCAGTTCCAACCTTTCCCGTTTACTTCTAAAAACACAACCGCAGCCCTTTCAACAGTTGGCCTTGACCAAGAATCAGTAACGACGTCATCCCAAATCATAAGGCCTTCACGCCAAAATCATAGAGCCCTCTTGACTCAAAAACTTGAGATCCGTATAGTTCGCCCCATTTTTGGAGTTTTTATGGCGGTTAGACAAGTACGTAACCATGGAAAGAACATCATTGGTCATTTTCCCTCACTCAAGATGGGCCGAATGGTGGCGTTCGAGTCCACGATCGAACGGGACTTGCTCTATCTTTTGGACTTCGAGCCCCACGTCAAATCATTCGCCGAGCAGCCTCTAACCATCAGCTATTGGGAGGAAACAAAACATCGCCGCTACACGCCAGACTTCAAAGTGGAATTCACCGGCGGCCAGAAAGGGTTGGTTGAATGTAAACCCCAGGTCTTTGTTAAAAAAGAGGTGAATATCAAGAAATTCACCGCTGGTGAAGCGTGGTGTGCGGAACGAGGGTGGAATTATGAGATCATCACCGATCAAGCCCTACGGCGCGGATTTCGGCTGGATAACGTGAAGTTTCTGACGCGCTTTGCCCGGCATCAGCTGCCCCTGACGCTGAAATACCGCATCAAGGCATTTGTCGATGCCCAGAAAACAGCACCAAGTATTGACCAAATCATGGAAACGATCACCAGTGAAAGTCCGGCCATCGTCCGGGCAACCATTTTACAGATGGCGTTTCACAATGAGCTAACGCTGCCCCTCAATGAACGCCTGATTGATTTAGATACTCTTGTTTACCCTATTGACCCAAAGGAGACATACGATGAGTACACAAAGATTTTCCCCCAAAAGTAAGTTTGTCTGGGACCAGGTCCTTTACCAGGTAACAGGTGTACCGGGGCCGCTACTCATTGAGATTGAAAGTTTACTCGACGGCCAGAGCAAAGTTGTGTCCTGTCTGAAATTGGTCCAGGCATTAACAGATGGCCAACTGCGTTTTGTCCGGTCGGACCATCAGCCAATCACGACGCCAAAAATCTCGTTAGAAGATTATTCCCCAGGTCAACAAGAAACAGCCAGGTATCGTCTGCAAGTCATTGAGCCACTCTTGACGATCCCGCCCCATCAGCGTTCAACCAAGGACCTTATTACGCGGGTCGAGGAGGTGAAGCAGGCACAGGAGGCGGGTGAAATGCCGTCTTATCCCGTGAGCTACACTTCTGTTTACCGTTGGCTCAAGGCATATACCGAGGGCGGTAACGATATCCGCTCACTCATCCCCAACAGTCGCCAGTCGGAGGCAGACAAAAGAGCGGAGCAGCCAAATAGAGTGGAGCAAATAATCCAGGAGGTGATTAACGAACGGTATTTTGTCAGAGAACGAGTGAAGATCGATGACATCCACCATGAAGTGATCCTGCGCATCGAGACTGAAAATCGCCAGCTGCCAGAGGAGAAGCAGCTTTCCCCTCCTTCACGCACAACGATCTGGCGCAGGATCAATGAGCTGGATGTGAAGCAAAAGCTAGTGGCTAAGAAAGGCAAGCGTGTAGCCAGGTCAGAGATGACCCAATATGGCCGCATGGAACCGCCCAAATTCCCGCTGGAGCGCGTGGAAATTGACCACACACCCACGGACATTTTTGTCGTCGATGAAGATGACAATCTGCCCTTAGGCCGCCTGACCTTAACTTTCTGTCTGGATGTGGCTACCCGCTACCCTCTGGGTTTCTATCTAGGTTTTGAGCCGCCCAGCTATTTAACCGTCGCTGCCTGCCTACATCATGTGATAATGCCCAAGCCAGATGTCCAGACGCTTTACGACACGGCACATTCATGGCTGGCCTGCGGTGTTCCCAACACTCTGGTAGTGGACAATGGCCGGGAGTTCATCGGTAAGTCACTGCAGGATGCCTGCCTCTCGCTGGGCATCTTGCTGCAGCAGCTGCCCGTGCGGACACCTCACTTTAAAGGCGCAGTGGAGCGCAATTTCCGTACGTTGAATACGGGATTGTTCCATACCCTGCCCGGCACAACTTTTTCCAATTTCACCATGAAGGGAGATTACGACAGCTTACGCTTTGCCAGTTTGCGTCGCACTGATCTTTACAAGTTGATACACATCTTCTTGCTGGACATCTATGCCGAAAGCTTTCATCGCGGCCTGGGCACTATACCTGCCAGGCGCTGGGAAGAAGCGATGGACAACGGCTTTCTGCCCCGTGTGCCCACTGACCCGGATGAACTGTCAATTTTGCTGGGCCGGGTTGATGAGCGTGCCGTGCAGGGCTATGGGATCGATTTTCAGTCTATCCGCTACAACCACGAGGAGCTGGCTCTGTTACGCCACCGGCTCAAGACAGAAAACAAGCGCGGTGGCTGCACCAGAGTGAAGATTAAATATCTGCCAGACAATCTGGGCACTATTTTTGCCTTCGATCCCTTTGAGCAACGATACATTGAGGTGCCTGCTCTCAACCAAGCTTATGCTCAAGGGCTGACTTTGTGGTCGCATCAGATCATCCGCCGCTACGTCTTGGAGGAACGGGATCGGGTCTCAATGAAGGCGCTGGGTATTGCCAAGCGAAAGATTCAGGAAATTGTTGACGACAGCAAGGCCAGAAGCCGCAAGAAGCAGACCCGTAGCAAGATGGCACGTTGGCAGACTGGCAACCGCAAAAGCGCGGATACGGGCACAGAAAATTTAGCCAATTTGCCAAACTGGTTTGAGCAACAAGAAGCGGAACCAGAAATCCATCAGGAACAAACTGAGAGCGACGAGGCTGATGGTTGGAGCATCGAAGAGTGAAAGGAAGTGAATCATGGTGAACCAAACACAATCTAAGAAAACGCCGCTTATTCGTTATCCACGGTTTAATGAATTACACAATGACATCTTACTTTGCCAGGAGGCCACAGCCCAGGCTGGAGAGCCATCTTGCATGGTTCTGGAAGGGGTTACAGGCGCTGGAAAATCCACACTGGTGAAGGCTTACGCTGAAAATTTTCCCCCGTATGACAATGACGAGGGCACCAAAATTCCCGTATTTTATTTGGAGACCCCCAGTCCCGTTACGGTAAAAGGGATGGCGCTCCACATGCTAGCTGAACTTGGCGACCCAGCGGCCGATCGAGGAACCCTGCAAGTGATGAATTCTCGCCTCATTCATTATTTGAGTGTCTGTGAAGTCCAACTGGTGATTCTGGATGATTTTCATCATCTGATTGATTCCGAAACAAACCGGATATTGGCTACGGTATCAGACTGGCTCAAAGTGCTTATTAAAGAGACGGGCATTCCATTCCTTGTAGTTGGCATTGAGAACTCTGTGGACCGCATTCTGAGAGCTAACAAACAGCTTTCTCGATTGTTTGCTGTCCGCGAGAAACTAATCCCGTTTTCCATGGCCACAGCCGATGATGCCCACAGCTTTTATCTTTTTCTAGATTATGCGCAGCAGGCCGTCAAAATGCAGATTGAACACACCTTGTCCCAGGATGAATTTCTGGTGCGGATGTATTTTGCAACAGACGGTGTGGTGGCCAACATTATGAATCTTCTGCGGTTTGCTGCATTGCTCTGCGCGAAGAAAGAAAAAACTTCACTGACCCTGCAAGACCTCGATGTAGCATTCAACAAGCGTCTTAAAGAACATCTCTTGAAGCCACCAGACCCTTTCATGCTGGACATCAATTTGGTTCTACAAGGTATCCAAGAGGGGCAAAGCTACCTGCCAAATTTGTCGCCAGGCAAACGGCCGAAACCAAAATCCGCTGCACAAATATTGAGAGCCAAATAGTGGATGTAAAGCCGTTGTTAAATCGACCACCTATTTATCCAGGTGAGTCTCTGTCCTCATATCTTCATCGGATTGCTAAAGCAAATCTGCTGGAGGTCAGGCATATTGATACGCTGGTGAAAAGGCTGATTAGTGGCCAGGATGATTACGCTCACCCGAGCAAGGGCAAAACTTACAGTATCCTGTCGATTTTAACGGGCCTTGAACCGTATAAGCTGTATTGGGCAAGCATACATAGTTTGGCTCCGGTACTTGTAGATGAAGCACAGCTCAATGAAAACATTGTGCTTGATTCTGGATTTTCCTTTTCTAAAATGCCAGACAAGTTTGATTCCTTTCACCTGAGAAAAAAGGGGAATTCTCAATATTGTCCAGATTGCTTAAAGGAAGGTTTTTACGAGCGCAAGGTTTGGCGAGTCAGAGCAGTCGTTGCTTGCATCGAACATAGACAGTTATTAATTGACAGGTGCCCAATTTGCGCCAAACGACTCCGGGACACGGCGATTTTGCAAGCTAGCTGCGGCCATTGCGGATTTGATCTCACGAAAGCCCCTACCTTTGATCTCAGCGAAGATTCATATGGGCTGGAAACACAGGCAGCGCTTTACTTTTGGCTCAATGCAGGCTCACACACACCTCTTTGTGTCCCCAACTTCTCTAGCAACCATTTGTATCAACTGGTGACCACCTTGATGCGAGGAGTCCGAAATATTAAGCACACGATGATGGGGCTACATCCGGTACCTGAACTTAGCAGAAGTATTAAATGGGGGGGCGGCAAGGAATGGACTTCTCCAGCACATGCTTATGTGGCATGGGTAACCGCATTTGGTGCCCTAATGGACTGGCCTAATAGTTTGTATAACACAATTGAAAATATATTCCGCGCGGACGGTGGTGAATATCGCAACGACTTCTTTTTTCGCATGGGAATCTACGTAAAAGCCCTCCTTGAACACTGGACCGAGTCAAAGAACTTGGAAATCAATAGGGCTCTCGATAGTTACTTGTGCTTGAAATCAAGCTGGTACTTCACCCAAAATCGAAAAACCCTACGGGGTAAAGATATTGAAATCACAAAAAAACACCCTATGTTTCAAGATTTTCAATGGCTTTTAGACAAGCACGCTGCCCAGTATTTAAACATAAATATGGCAATGTTGAATGTTCTTATAGATTGGGAAATCTTGAGAATAAATCCCAACTTCAAATATTTAGAGCACAATTTTGTGTCTTGTATGAGCGTATTATTCGTACATGATTGCTGGTCAGAGGCCGTTGCTAATAAGCATGCAGCTTTGATATTAGGATTAAATTATGAAACTATTTTTAAATTGAGTTTTGCAGGCCGACTTGAATATTGCAAGGGATTTGATTTTGTAGGGCGATCGGTCGCCGGAGTTACAAAGGCATCTATTGATGTTCTCTTAGATCAATTCGTTGCTCTGTCGATGGACGCTAAAGTAACTGTCAAAGCTTGTATATCCCTTAGCGATGCGGTGGAGATGCTCTCATTTTGGGAGTATAAAGAATTTCACTTACTGTTGCTAGCTCTAGATGGCAGGTTGCCTTGTCGTTACACTCAAGACACGCTGTTAGGCGATATAGAATTTTTGCAGTCGGCAATATTTGAGTTGGCGCAATCCAATGCTAAGGGGGAACATATTTCCATGGTGCAATTTGCAAGAAAAATCGGAGGGTCTTCAACGTTTGTCGAGGGACTAATAACGAGGGGGTATCTACCGGCAAACTTTATTAATTACCAAAACATTTCTTTCATTCCCAAAAAGGAAGCCGAGGCGTTTGATAAGAAGTATATCAGTTTGAGAAATGCCCAGAGAATAACCAAATTTGTGAAGGGGAAGTTCATGACGCTTATTTCTGCCCACGCTCTTGTCCCCGTATCCGGCCCTGAAATCGATGGGCTGAGTCAATACCTTTTTTTGCGGAAAGATATAGAGCCGTTGGTGCCGGAGAACAGAATGTCACTCCGAGAGTTGGCTTCTTTCTTGAATGTAAGTACGAGTGAGGTATATAAGTGGATTAAACAGGGAAGTATTCGGCCGTTTTGCGGCAAGAGCTTTCGAACTTACATTTTTTTGAAAGATCAAGTGGCTCAGCAGCTTGAAGTGGAGGAATCGGATCTATTTGATCTTTCAGACAGCGGATTGAAAAGAGTTGCTTCGAGGAATTGCTAGCTAATTTCATATCCCAGTTGGCAAATAGAAATTCTACTCAACCGTTTGCCAAGAAGAAGGCTGCGCATTCAATTATCAATCAATGATTACTGTCCTCTAAAACTTGATCTACAGTTTCGACCAAAGTAAGTGGAGACACTGGTTTCGTCAGATAGAGATTTGCCCCTGCATCTAGCCCTTTTTGTTTATCCTCATCAGCAGTCAACGCACTCAACATGATAATGGGGATATACGCTACGCTTTCAGTATTGCGAATAATCCGGCAGGCGGTTAGCCCATCCATCCGGGGCATCATGACATCCATCAAAACGAGGTCTGGCGGTGAGACAAGAACCTGATCGACGGCAGCCCGACCATCGGGTGCCTCCGTCACTTGAAAACCCTTTCGTTCTAATGATACTCGCAGGAGAAGGCGCATTCCCCTGTCATCATCTACAACCAAAATCTTCCAACTCATCCTGATTCCTTCGTGATCTTCGGTGCTAAATCTACACAAAGAAATAACTCAATTTGTGAAGTGTAATTAAGCGCCTTATTTGCAGCCTGCAAACCAACTGCTAATGTACTGCAACATTAAGGAATTCATGAAACTTCATATTGATTTTGTTTTTCAGCGGCCCGAAGCGACTGCGGCATGGTGGAACGGTGTCAGAAGACTAAGCAGCCAGCACCTGCGCCAGCAATTGACTCAGGTTCACCAGGTCCGGTGGCTTGGGCAGCCAGCCAGCTAAACCCAGCGACCGCAAATTTTCCAACTCTCTACTGAGCGGATGCCCGGTAAGAAGCACCACGGGAATAGCCAGATTTTGTTGTTTCATAGCGTGTAATAAGGCAACGCCGCCCATCTCCGGCATAACGGCATCACTCAACACTAGATCGATGTCGTTAGCTCGGGCAGCCAGGATAGTTAGAGCTTCCCGGCCGTTAGCCGCTTCCAGCACTTCATAATGCAAAAAGGCCAGGCTGCCCACCAGAGCCTGGCGCGTGGCTGGATCATCTTCCACCAACAGCACCGTCTGTCCCTGCCCCGGCTGTAATAACGCTTCATCGAAGGTAACGGCCGTACTCTCGCCTGTAGCCAGCACCGGGAAGTAAACGGTAAAAGTCGTGCCCTGCCCCACCTGGGTAGCTACATCAATATAACCTTCATGCTGCTGGACGATACCATAGACCTGCGCCAGCCCCAGGCCAGTGCCCTGACCTACTTGCTTGGTGGTGAAAAAAGGTTCAAAAATCTGGTGCAGCACTTCCTGATCAATACCGCTGCCACTGTCAGCAACGTCTATTTGAATCCAGTTACCCGGTGGCATCTCTCTTACAGATAATAGCCTGGGTTTCTCTGTGTGCAGCTGAGCCAACCTGATTTTTAACTGCCCGCCCTCTGGCATGGCATCGCGGGCGTTGACGGCCAGATTCATCATGACCTGCTGGATGCGTGAGGGATCTGCTTGAATCATATAGGCATCTTGATTGTGAGCCAGTTCAATTTGGATATGCTCTGGCAAAGTACGGTCAAGGAGTTTCACCAGCTCTTTCATGAAAGGGAGCAAGTCCAGCGGCTGCCGCTCTAAAACGGACTGCCTGCTGAAATCCAGGATTTGCTGGATCAGTTCTGTAGCCCGTTTTGCCTGCTGTTCAATCGTATTTACTCTTTCTTGAGCACGGGACGGCATCTTTACCGACCGCGCAGTGAGTTGGGCATACAGGACAATAACAGCCATGATATTATTAAAATCATGGGCGATGCCGGCCGCCAGTTGACCTATGGCCGCCAGGCGTTCCTGCCGTTGCGCCCGCTTTTGAATTTCCCTTTCCTGCGTCACATCGCGCAAGACCAACACCCATCCCGCATTTTCGGGGCCAGCTTCTACTGGCCGGGTGATAGCTTCAAAGGCGAAGGTATCTGTGGTAATTTCATGCCAAAGACCTTTGGGGGGTGAGGTGAGCAGCTCATACAATGGCCGATTACCCAAGCGAGTCAAACGGCCGTTTTCCCGGTCCGGTGCCAAAATGGCCAGATACGAATCAGCAACCGGATTGGCCAGTTGAATCGAACTATCGGCCGCCAGCAGCAGCATTCCCTCCGGCACCGAATCAATAATATGCTGCAACTGCGCCTGGCTCTGGCGCAGGGCCTCTTCGACCCGCTTTCGCTGGGTGATGTCAAACGAAAGAATGAAAATGCCCTGGGGTACCGGTTGAATACTTAGCTCAAACCAGCCCCGGCTGCCGTTGGGGAAAACGAACTCATTTTCCATTTGGGCAGCCACCCGCTCATTCATACAGCGCTTTAGTACGGTAAACAGCTCTGTCTGCTCAATCCCAGGGTACACCTCCATCATGGTACGCCCAATCAATCCAGCCTCTGTCTGTTGCCCCTGTAGCACAACAGTCTTGTTGACGTAAAGATAACGCCAATCAAAGCCGATAATTTGACAACCTTCCAGCATGTTGTCGAGTGTATTGCGATAACTTTCTGCACTCTGGGTGAGCGCCTTTTCGACTCGTTTATATTCGGTTAAATCCGTGATGACAGTATAAGCGCCTACAACCCTATCCGCTTTCCAGTGAGGGGTGCCGGTGATGCGGGCATAGACCTGGGTGCCATCTGGCCGTACCAGTCGGGCCTCGTAAGCTGAGCGTGTGCCTGACAGACGCTGTTGCCAGGCTTGTCGTAACTTTTCGTGGTCTTCAGGGTGGGTTATATCGAAGGGGGTTAAGCCCACCAAACTCTCCGGAGAGCGGCCCACCATTTGGGCATAGGCTTTGTTGACGTAAGCAAAACGGCCGTCAGCGTCAACAATAGTCACACCCTGGCCGAGGTTATCAATCACCTCCCAAGCAAAGTCATCTCCCCATAAACGCGCCTGTTCTTTTGCATTTTCCCTGTTGGTATCTTTACCCATCATTTAAATCTCCAGATACGGGTAGGTTAGGTCGTGTCCTGCTATGAAGAAGACGATGATGAAAGTCTGCTTTGGTTCGACAGAAAACTGCTTGTCTGGAAACCTTAGGATGCTTCAGATTAGGTCAGCTGTCAACGGTCCTGTTTGGCTAATGTGGGTTTATGCGTTTATAAAGCTTAGGACTTACGCAAACCAGTGAGAATCTGTAATAATCAGGTGCATGAAAAAGTTAACTCACTGGGATTACTGTCAATTTTTGC
>PABI01000048.1 GCA_002699125.1 Anaerolineaceae bacterium | reverse complement strand
GGAGAGTGCGGTTTACCGGCAGATTTTTGTACGAGAGTGATCTGACCCCCTCCCTAACCCTCCCCCAAAAATGGGGAAGGAACGGCTCCCTCTCCCTTTGAGGGAGAGGGCTGGGGTGAGGGTGAAAACTACCGATTATGGAGTAACCATGGGCATCACAGGCGGCTTAACCCCAGAAGAATACGACCGTAGCTACAGCGACCGGGAACTGGTGCGGCGCATTGTGGGCTATTTTCGGCCGCACATTGGCAAGGTGCTGCTGGTGGCGGGAATGGTGTCGCTGATCTCCATCCTGGCCACGGCCACGCCGCTCATCATCTCGCGCGGGATTGATACGCTGGCGGAGAATCCACAGTTGCAGCTTTTGCTGACGCTGGCGGCGGTGGTCACCGTGATGGGGGCATTGAGCTGGGGCTTTAACTTTGTCAGCCTCTGGTTTTCGGCGCGGGCCGTGGGGGAAGTGGTCCTGGCGCTGCGTGAGGATGCGTTTAAGGCCGTCATGCGCCGCGATTTGTCGTTTTACGATCGGTACGCCTCCGGCCGCATCGTCAGCCGGGTGACGTCCGACACGCAGGATTTTTCCACGGTGGTCACCCTGACGATTGATCTACTGAGCCAGATTGTGCTGGTGGTGGTCATCGGCGTTGTTTTGCTGACCCAAAACACGCAGTTGGCGCTCATCACCTTCACCGTGGGACCGATTGTGGTGACGATTGCCCTGATCTTCCGGCGGTTGGCGCGGGAAGCGATGCAGCAGGCGCAGCGGGCATTGGCCACAGTCAACGCCACCATCCAGGAGACAGTCAGCGGCATTGCCGTGGCCAAAAACTTCCGCCAGGAAGCGGCCATCTACGACGATTTTCAGGACGTGAACGAGCTGGCCTACCGCGTCCAGCTCACCCGCGTGGCCGTCTTTGGCAGCATTTTTCCCCTGCTCAACACCGTTTCCGGCATCGCCGTGTCGGTGATTATTTACGTCGGCGGGTTGATGGCCATCAGCCGGGAGATTTCGGTGGGGGATTGGTATTTGTTTGTCCAGGGGCTGACGATCTTCTTCTATCCGATCACCAGCCTGGCTTCGTTTTGGAGCCAGTTCCAGCAGGGGCTGGCCGCCAGCGAGCGGGTTTTTGCCCTGATTGACGACGAGCCGCTGGTGGTGCAGACGGCCAACGAACCAGTGGGGCGGCTGCGCGGCGAGATCGTGTTCGACCAGATGACGTTTAACTACAGCACCGGGCGCAGCGCCGTCTTGCAAGATTTTTCGCTGACGATTCCGGCGGGGGAGACGCTGGCGATTGTGGGGCACACGGGCGCGGGCAAATCAAGCCTGGTGAAGCTGCTGATGCGTTTTTATGAATTTCAGGATGGGGATTTGTTGGTAGACGGCCGTTCCATCCGCACCCTAGACCTGAGCCAATACCGCCGCCAGCTGGGGCTGGTGCCGCAGGCCCCGTTTTTGTTCTCGGGCACGGTGGCGGAGAATGTGAAATACGGCCGTCCTGAAGCAACTGATGTGGAAGTGGAAACAGCCGCACGGCAGTTAGGCGACGGCAGCTGGCTGGAAGATTTGCCCGACAGTTTACAAACCGACGTTGGGGAACGGGGGGCGCGGCTCTCATTGGGGCAGCGGCAGCTGGTGGCCCTGGCCCGCGTCCTGCTGCAAAACCCGGCGATCCTGCTGCTGGACGAAGCC
This sequence comes from Anaerolineaceae bacterium, assembly GCA_002699125.1. Lineage (GTDB taxonomy): Bacteria > Chloroflexota > Anaerolineae > Promineifilales > Promineifilaceae > Leptofilum. Next base: position 53,128 of record PABI01000048.1, on the reverse strand, counting down.
ACCGCCAGCATCGACCCGCTGACGGAAGCGCAGGTGCAGGACGCGCTGGCAACGGTGCTGCAAAACCGGACCAGCATCGTCATTGCCCACCGCCTCTCCACCGTGCGCGCCGCCGACCGGATCATCGTCCTGCGCGACGGGCAAATCATTGAAGAAGGCAGCCACGATACGCTGCTGGCCCAGGGCGGCCACTACGCCGAGCTGTACACCACCTACTTCCGCCACCAGTCGCTGGAATATCGGCCGTGGTGATTCAAACTTATATGAGTTAGAGAAAATACTAGCTAATGGCTAGGAACTCAGCAATTTAGCGTCTGAAACGGCACGCCCTATAATCACCGAACTGGCTGCAAACGAATTCAAGCAGGAAATGTAGCCTTAACAGTCACCTATGCTGCAACGACCGCTTAGTTAGTCTTGTGTTTTCCACAGGGGCAAGGACCGAAAATACTTAACCTCTCATCTCCAAATCTTTGAGTGAATCGTACTTTGCTATAACCTTGAATGTGCCTTGAAACAAAACCTCAGGAATGAGTTTAGTATTTGGATCGTATTGTTTTCCTTCCCAATAACTTTGAGCGAAGTTTTCATACATTGCTTGAGTCATAATGTCGGTATCTAGCCATCTGTGATCGCCAATATGAACCTGCCCACGCACCTCCAACAAGTATATAGGGATGTTTGCTGAATCAGCCGGGGAAAGTGCAGGATACCAATCACCCACGTTTTCCTTCAAGCTTAGGAACATACATGTCAAGCGAGAAGGGAGTTCTGAACATTTCTTTTCCCTGTATTTTTCAAAAATCAGCTCCATGTATCGACGATTTGATCTGACGAGAGTAGTTTTGATCAAATCCATCAGCTGTCCAAGTTGGGACGGATTGACCCCCTTCATCCTTACTAAAGCGTTAATGATATGCCTTTCTCCGGTTCCATCGCCTAAGTCAATCTTCGGACTGAAATTGTACAAGTCCAATGTAGATTGGTTAAGTTCGTTTCCTTTGCATTCACCATTAGAGAAGCGCTCAATAAAGTCTTGAGCAGATTGTAATCTCGCGATATGGTAATATTGTTCACCTTGAACTTTCATTATTCCCTCCTGCCCCGGCGTGGTCAATGGCTAGGATCTACCTCTAGCTATATCATTTGATTCTTGAGGTTGATTCCCCGAATTTTAGCACAAGCTTGGCAGATACGGCCGTTCCCCCAAACCCAAAACACAAAATCACCCACGGTAATTGGCTGCTGAAAAATAGGCGACGCAATCGGAGATACGGCCATTTGTTTTGCAACGGCCGTGCCCAATTGCATCGTTATTTGACATAACGATTCAGCCGAAAGTATTTCACCGCCTGTTTTTACAGCTTTTTGGTCATAAAATAGCGCTGGTGTCCAGTTGGAAAATCTTGCAGTTCACCAAACACCTCATAACCCTGTTTCATATAGAAATTCGGTGCCTGGAAGCTAAAGGTGTCCAGATAAGCGTGTTTGGCACCGCGCTTTACGGCTTCTGCTTCGGCCAGGGACAGCAGCTGACGGCCGTATCCACGCCCGCGCACATCTTCTCTAATCCACATCAAATCAACATGCAGCCAGTTCCAGAAGGTTGCCCCAATGACGCCACCCACAATCTCATCATCCGGCCCTTTTAGCACAAAGCAGAGGTAGTTGGCCGAATCATCACCCGCCTGAGCCTTATTAAAGTCGCTGATGCCCTGCCCAATCACCCCCCATTCTGGCTTATCAACGTAGTTAATACTGTATGCTTTGTCCATGATTTTTCAGTCCCCTGGATATTTACTTGTTTGCCCTGAAAAATATGGTTTTGGTAGGTGTTCAAGCGGTTGACACACCGACAGTATAAGTTTTTTGCCGCCGGTTATCAACAACGCAGCACGACAGTGAGCAGTTATGTGCCACCTGTTGGCACCGCTGGTATGATGGATTGTATGGACAAAAACGAAGAGGCGGTGATAACGGCCGTTACCACCGCCATCAAAAATTCCCGCAAGTATGGTGACACCAGCGAAGCCACCATTCGCCAGCTGGCAGAAGAAGCCGCCCGGCAGCACAAAAAGCCCAAAGCAGCGATCAAAGCGGTCCGCACCAAGCTACACAGCATCATGGCCCCCTATTTGGGCGACCCCGACTATACGGCCGTCGCCCAACAGCTCACCGAAGCCTTCACCAACAACGATGAGGAACGCATCATCCAACTTTGCCTGGACAGTCTGGAGGCTCACCTCTCCACTCGCGAACGGCTGCCCATCATGGCCGACTTTTACGGCCAAATCTTTGCCATCACCGGCCAACCGCAATCAATTATGGACATTGCCTGCGCCCTGAATCCATTGGCGCTGCGCTGGATGTTCCCCGAGTTCAGTAATCAGTTGAAGTTTTATGCGTATGATATCCATGAGCCGCGGATTGCGTTTATTAACCATTACTTCCGGCTGGAGGGACTGGAGCCGCTGGCGCGGGTGCAGGATATGGCCATGAACTTCCCCCAGGAGCAAGCGGATGTGGCTTTGTTTCTCAAGGAGATGCCCCGCTTTACGCGAAATTATGGTGATTTGGGACGGCCGTTGCTGCAAGCCCTCAACGTTCGCTGGCTGGTCATCTCCTACCCCAGCGTCAGCACACACGGCGGCCGCAACCTCACCAGCCGCTACCGCGACTTCATGCACCAGCTCATCGACGGCCTCAACTGGCCCGTCACCGAATTACTATTTGAGGGGGAGTTGGTTTTTGTAATTCAGAAGGACGCAGAGACCAGCGAAGGGTTGTGAATGCAGGGAGATTTTTTGAGAAAGGAATGGTTATCTTTTTCAGGAAGACTACAGCGAATTTTAGGAATAAACGAATGGAAGATACCAGAGAAAATTCGTTAATTCCTTTAATTCGTTGTAGTCATGACGATGACACTCACTGCCGCTTCGCCCTCAAAAAATCTCTGCGCTCTCAGCGGCGCAGCCGCCCATCTCCAAATCTCTGCGTCCTTTTCCCTAGTCGGCCAGGTCCGCTGCGATTTCCAGCTCGCCTTGCTCAACGGCCTTCATTGGGCGTACCCGGTGGTGCTTGGGCACGGTGACCGTTTCGGCCACAACGTTTTTGGTGTCTTTGATGTTGAGCTGGTCAAACAAGAATTCAAACTGATCCTGTAACAGCTCGCCAATGTGCGCCTGTGCCTCGGCGGGTAAATCCCACCACTGCTGCTTCAGCGGACCAAAAGCCCGTTTACGTTCCTTGTAGAAGAATTGATCCTCCGTCTGGCCTTCCTTTTGCGGAAAGTTGGCCCGGATGTAATCATAGGCCGCATCTACCATTTCCGCCGGAGCGTTTTCATAGATCATGTTCTGGAAGCCGGTGGCCAGATGGATTTCTACCGTGCCCACCTCGGGGAACTTGTTGAAGGCGCTTGGCGGCAGCGTGGAGGCCCCGTGCTGCACCGCGCCACCGATGCCATATTCATCGCGCGCCGCCGCGCTGAGGTCGCGCAGTGTCTCAAAATCGACACTCACCTGGGCCAGCGTGCCGTCGGGCAGCACAACGCCGCCGTGGCTGGTGCCGGTTTGCACCGAAATCTTGGAGATGCCGGTTAGCCCATCCAGCTCACGCCGGTAACCCTGCATGAAGGCATGCAGTTCTTCCACCGTCGAATTTTTATGGCCCACTTCGCCAATCTCACCGCCCAAAGAGATTGTTACGTCCTTTGGTTCCAGGTCACGCGCGTGGCGCGTCAGTTCGGCGCACAGTTGATAGTTAAGGCGCTGCTGCTCGTCCAGCGTGGGGAAGTCTAAATCAACCAGGGTAGAGGTGTCGATGTCGATGTTGTAAAAACCGGCAGCAATCGCCTCTTTCATCAAATCCTTGACGGCCGTTAGCTCTTTGTCAGGATCTGCCTGGTAACCTTTGGCCGACACCTGGAAATGGTCACCTTGAATGAAAAGCGGCCCGCGGAACCCTTCTTTGATGGCCGCACCGATGAGGGACGTGACGTATTCATACGGCCGTTGCCCCGTATACCCAATCTCCGAGCGCGCAATCTCCAGCAGAATGGCCCCGGTATTGTATTTGTTGGCCGCCCGGAAAATAGCCCGGCCCGTGTTAAAGTTCATCCCCCGCACGTTAATCGCCGGCACGGTAAAATTATGGGGCACATCACCCCGGCCAATGGCCATGTACAATTCATGGATCGAAGCCGGATAGATACCCAGCGTCTGCCCCAGCTCCCACAGCAGCCAGCGCGCCGTATCACGCACGAGGCCCTGGCCGAAGACGGCCGTATACACCACCTCATCAATCTTCTCTTTAAGCGCTGCCTCATTCCTCACCGTCACCTTGCTGTCAGTAACCGAGGCACCGTCTGCGATGGCACCAAACAACAGATCGATCGATTCCAAAGCCTTCATGAATTTATCTCCTTTCCAAGCCACATAATGGCAATCACGCTAAATAATGCACCATCATCTTAAAACAAATGATGGTAGCCTAAAGAAATAGTATAGTAGTGAGAGAAAAGGTCAAGCCATTACAATGGACGGCAAAAGATTATGATTTTTGTCACATCTCGCCGGAGGTAAAATGGGTATTCTGGTTGAGGTGCGAGAAGACGTAAAGCAACCAACTCACCCATTGACCCCAACTGACCGTTCAGTAAGTATGTAATTGAGCAATTGGGTAATTGACAGCTTTTATTACTCAATTACTAAATCGCTAACTTAAAGGGATTGAAGACGCTATGAGACGATTAGGGGTTTTGACAAGTGGCGGCGACGCCCAGGGAATGAACGCGGCCGTGCGCGCCGTGGTGCGCATGGCGCTCGATCAAAATATTGAAACGTATGCCATTTATGAAGGCTACCAGGGTATGGTGGATGGCGGCAACCAAATTCGGCCAATTGGCTGGAACGATGTTGGCGGCATCTTGCAACAGGGCGGCACAGTAATTGGTTCCGCCCGCTGCGCCGAATTCCGCGAACGAGCCGGGCGGCTCAAAGCGGTGCGCAACCTGATAGAGCATGAAATTGACGCGCTGGTTATCATCGGGGGCGATGGCAGCCTGACTGGCGCCCAATTCCTCTACGATGAGTGGCCCAGTCTAGTACACGAGCTGGCCGAAAGCGGCCAAATCAGCCAGGAAACGGCCGTTCAGCACCAGCATATTCAAATCGCCGGCATCATCGGCTCCATCGACAATGATATGTTTGGCTCCGATGTCACCACCGGGTCAGACACCGCCCTGCACCGTATTGTTGAAGCCATCGACGCCATTTCCAGCACCGCTGCCAGCCACCAGCGCATCTTCGTGGTAGAGGTGATGGGCCGCCGCTGTGGCTACCTGGCTTTGATGGGCGCAATGGCCGGAGGCGGCGATTGGGTATTCATCCCCGAAAATCCACCTGACAGTGACAATTGGGAAGAAAGAATGTGTGACCTGCTGCACCAGGGCCGCGAAGCGGGTCGGCGCGACATTATCGTGGTGGTCGCCGAAGGGGCGCAAGACCGGCATGGCAACCCCATCACCAGCGAATACGTCAAGCAGGTGCTGGAAGGGCGCCTGCAGGAAGATACGCGCATCACGGTGTTGGGGCACGTGCAGCGCGGCGGTGCCCCCAGCGCCTTCGACCGCAACCTGAGCACCTTGCTGGGCGCAGCGGCCGTCGATAATTTACTGGCGGCGTCCGCAAACGAAAAACCGTTTGTCATGGGCATTCGCAGCAACAAAATTACGCGCACGCCGCTAGACGAAGCATTGGAAAAAACGCAGGCCGTGGCCCAAGCTGTGAAGGCACACAACTTTGCCGAAGCCTTGCAGCTGCGCGGCAAAAGCTTTAATGAATCGTTTGAAATTGTCCGGACGATGGTGCGCGTTTTGCCCCATCCACCCGCGCCCGATCAACGGCGCATGCGGATTGCGGTGATGAATGCGGGTGGTCCGGCACCAGGAATGAATACGGCCGTACGTACGGCCGTACGCCTGGGCACCGACAAAGGCCACATCATGCTGGGCGTGCAAAACGGCATCCCCGGCCTGGTAGAGGGCGATATTCGCGAGATGAACTGGATGAGCGTCTCCGGCTGGGCCTCTCAAGGTGGCGCCGAATTGGGCACCAACCGCACCCTGCCTGAAGGCAGCGATTTCTACGCCATCGCCCGCAGCCTGGAAGAACATAAAATCGACGGCCTCTTGATGATTGGCGGCTGGACCGGCTACGAAAGCGTCTTGAAATTGATGGAAAATCGTCACACCTTCCCGGCCAACAATATTCCCATGATTTGCGTGCCGGCCAGCATCAACAACAACCTGCCGGGAGCCGAGCTGAGCGTTGGCGCGGACACGGCCCTGAACAACATCGTGAATGCCGTCGATAAGATCAAGCAGTCGGCCGTGGCCTCGCGCCGCGTGTTTGTGGTAGAAGTCATGGGGCGCAACTGTGGTTATCTGGCCCTGATGAGCGCGCTGGCCAGCGGTGCTGAAAGAGTTTACATAAATGAAGAAGGTGTGACATCCAGCGACTTAAATGAAGACGTAAAGGAGCTGATCACCGGCTTTAGCAAAGGCAAACGGCTGGGACTGATGATTCGCAACGAAAACGCCAACAAAGTGTATACTACCGCCTTCATCGGTGCGCTGTTTGAAGAGGAAGGCGGCGATCTCTTTGACGTGCGTGAAGCGATTCTGGGACATTTGCAGCAGGGCGGCGATCCCTCACCCTTCGATCGCATCTTAGCCACACGCCTGACCTCGCACGCTATCAACCAGCTGGAAACGCAGATCGCGGCGGGAGATGCAACCAGCGCCTGCATTGGGCAAATCGGCGGCTCACTGGTTTTCACCAATATGGAAGATGTGCCGCGCATGTTTGATATGGAGAAAAAACGGCCGAAAAAGCAATGGTGGATGGATTTGCGTCCTATTGCTAGAATATTAGCTAAACCCGCTCCACACTGAACTTGCAAATAATCTACACTGAAGTAAAGACCTGACAGACTTTTTGATTACATGATGATCAAGCTGTCAGGTCAAGTCTGACTGCCTACTATTTAGGTAAAGGAGCAAAAGATGACAAAAATTGGAATTTTGACAGGCGGCGGCGATGTGCCCGGCTTGAATCCATGCATTAAGGCGGTGGTGAATCGAGCCATTGATGAAGGGTATGAAATTGTAGGTATTCGGCGTGGCTGGGGCGGCCTGCTGGAACTCAATCCAGAGGACCCGACATCCGTTGAGAACCATATACTGCCCCTGAACAAAAACGCGGTGCGCACCATCGATCGTACCGGTGGCACCATGCTGCACACCAGCCGGACTCATCCGGGCAAAGTAAGACCCAATGCTGTTCCTGATTTCTTAAAAGATCCGGAGCATCTTGAAGCAGAAGCAGCCGATAAAAGTTTGCGTGATTTCACTCCCCATGTGATGAAAAATCTGGAGTTCTTAGGCATCGACACGCTTATTCCCATTGGCGGCGATGATACGTTGAGCTATGGCGAACGGCTGCACAGTGAAGGCATTCGCGTGCTAGCCATCCCCAAAACGATGGATAATGACGTGTACGGCACGGATTACTGCATTGGTTTTAGTACGGCCGTTACTCGCAGCGTCCAGTTCATTCACCAACTGCGCACCAGCACCGGCTCCCATGAACGCATTGCCGTCATTGAGCTGTTTGGCCGGAATTCAGGCGAAACCAGCCTCATCAGCTCTTATCTGGCCGGAGTGGATCGCGCTCTCATCTCTGAAGTGCCTTTCGATCCGGAGAAGTTGGCCGAACTGGTGCTAAAAGACAAGCGCGACAATCCCAGCAACTACGCCATGGTCACGGTTAGTGAAGGGGCTCATATGGTCGGCGGCAAAGTGGTGGAATTTGGTGAAGCGGATGCTTACGGGCATCGCAAGCTGGGCGGCATCGGCGAGATTACCGGGGAAGCGCTCAAGAAAATTACCGGCGAGGGAATTATTAACCAGAAGGTATCTTACCTGATGCGTTCCGGCGCGCCGGACGCATTGGACCTGATGGTCGCCACCAATTACGCTCATCTGGCCGTCAACCTGATCATGAACGATGTAAGCGGCCGTATGGTGGCCCTGCGCGACGGCAAATACACCCACATCCCCATGAGCACCGTCACCAGCGGCGTAAAACGCGTAGATGTGGACGAGCTGTATGACGTTAAAACGTACCGGCCGCGCATCCGCCACGTCATGGGCAAACCGATGTTCTTGTATTAGACAATTAGCCACAGAGAGCACAGAGTAAATAGAGTTTAATCATAAAACTGCGGAGTAAGCATTCTCAGATGCGTCCTGACTAGACCCGTTCGCATTTGAGAATGCTCACTCCTCGTTCTGAAAAGCCCCTTACCTTTACGGCAAAGAATTCCCCAATACCAACCATTTTTCTGCTAAAATAGCGTCATGCACCGCTTTTTTGTGGACCCACAAATTTTACAAGGCAGCCGGGTTGTTCTACCGGCAGCACAGGCACACCAGATTCGCAATGTGCTGCGCCTGCGCGCCGGTTCGGCTATTCTGCTGCTGGACAACAGCGGCGCGGAGTATGAAGTGGTGCTGCGGCAGGTGGATAAGCAGCAGGTGGTTGGGGAAGCAGTGGCTAAACGGCCGTGTCCCAACGAACCTACCGTCCACCTCACCCTCTACCAGGCGCTCATGAAGCGCGACAAATTTGAATGGGTGCTGCAAAAAGGGACTGAAATTGGCGTCAGCCAGTTTGTGCCGCTGGTCACGCAGCGCAGCCTGGTGCAGGATATTGACATAAAAGCCAGCAAGCAAGCCCGCTGGCACAAAATTATCACCGAAGCGGCCGAACAATCGCGCCGCGGCTGCATCCCCGAACTGCACCCGCCACAAACGCTGGCCCAGGCGTTGGCGGAGCGTCCAGCACAGCCCGGCCTCATCGCCTGGGAAGAGAAAGATGGTTTGACATTGCGTAAAGCGTTTCTGGGTGGGGAACGGCCGTCTCACATCTCACTCTTCATCGGGCCAGAGGGCGGCTTTGCTGCAGAAGAGGTAGAGGCTGCCCGGGCAGCAGGCATGCAGGCCATTACCCTGGGCAAACGGATACTCAGAGCAGAAACGGCCGCGCTTGTTGCTTCCGCCCTCGTTTTGCATCATTTTGATGAGGTATAATTTGCTCAGCTAATGTGCTATGATTGCTGCAAATTTGCTAAGGGTATCATCAATAGGTGGAATATGATTACCGTAAAAGTTGAGGATTTTGATCAAATATTCCAAAAATATTTAAATCATCTGGAAGCTGGAGAAACCATTCTTCTCACGCGGGAAGGAAAACCCGTAGCTGAGATCAAACCCACGACCCAAAAACCGAAAGCGTTACGGCCGTTTGGGTTAAGCGCGCATAAGTTTGCGACTCCAGATAACTTTAATGACCCACTACCAGCAGAAATTTTGGATGCTTTTGAAGGTACATGAAACTACTCTTAGATACTCACATTTTTTTATGGTATATCAGTGCCGATAAGAAACTACCCGCAAGATTTCTTGAAGAAATCCGAAATCCGGAAAATGAAGTTTATTTAAGCGCGATTTCGCTATAGTGCCATTTTACAATACTCAATTACTACACTAACTTGAAACTGATCTGATGCTTTATCTTGTAGCCACCCCTATCGGCAATCTCGGCGACATTACTTTGCGGGCCTTGGAAACGCTGCGCCAGGTGGATATGGTTGCCAGTGAAGACACGCGCAAAACGGGCCTGCTGCTCAAGCATTTTGAGATCAGCAAGCCGCAGCTTTCCTTTCATGAACACAATGAAGCCAAAGCGGGACAAAAAATCATCGGCTTGCTGCAAGAGGGCAAGTCGGTGGCGGTGGTGACGGACGCGGGCACGCCAGGCATTTCGGACCCCGGCTATTCGGTGGTGCAGCGGGCCGTGGCAGAAAATCTGCCCGTGACGATGATTCCGGGCCCGACAGCACTGATCATGGCGCTGGTGCTTTCTGGGCTGCCCGCCCACGCTTTCACTTTTCGTGGCTTCCCGCCGCGCAAAAGCGGCAAGCGGCAGCGCTTTTTGGCCGTTGATGCTGAATCGCCGCACACGCTCATTTTTTATGAGAGCCCGTACCGACTGAAGTCATTTTTAGAAGATGCCCTGGAAGTTTACGGGGATCGGGATGCGGCCGTTTGCAACGAGCTCACCAAGCTGTACGAATCGGTCCACCGGGGAAGCCTCTCTGAGTTAATCGCCCATTTTGAGAATGAAGAACCGCGGGGGGAGTACGTTGTGGTGATCGGTGGTCGGTAATCCGTTATCCGTAATCGACAGCTTTCTCACTGATTACCGTTTACCGATTACCGTTCACGGTCACTTGTGATACTGCTCTCCCGCCAAAATGGTGCAGGCGCGGTACAGTTGTTCCAATAGCAAAATACGGGCCAGTTCGTGGGTGAAGGTCAGTGGGGAGAGGGAGATTTCTTCATGGCAGGCAGCCAATACCTCGTCTGAAAGGCCCAGTGGACCACCAATGAGAAAGGCGATACGGCCGTAATCCACCACCCGTTTTTGCAGCCAGCGCGCCAGATTGGGACTGCTGCGCAACTTGCCCGTTGGCGTCAGGGCAATGAGGCGATGGCTGTCGGCCACCGCCTGCAAAAGCTGCTCCCCTTCTCGCGCCATCGCCACCGCATCCGGGATGCTCCGCCCCACCACATCTTTTACTTCCACCAGCTCCAGGCTAGTGTAGCGGCCCAGTCGCTTGACATAATCATCCTGGGCCGCCAGCCACGCCCGGTTTTTAATCTTTCCCACAGCGGCGATGGTGAGACGGCCGTTTAAGCGCATGAACCGGTTATCAGTACTCAGTGAAACAGTAACCAGTAGGTCAGTAAACTAAATAGTGATCACTGACCTACCGCTTACTGAATACTTGCCTACCGAATAATTCCCAACTGCCGACCACCCTCAATAATCGTGTCGGCGCAGTAATTAATGTCATCCAACTGGTGCGCGGCTGAGACACAGGCGCGCAGCCGCGCCTGGCCCTCTGGCACGACGGGAGCCACGACCGCCTGCACAAAAATGCCGCGGTCCTGGCAATATTTGGCCAGCGTCGCCGCCCGGTCAGTGGAACCACAAACCACCGGCACGATGGCCGTTTCGGTATAAAGCAAATCAAAACCGGCCTCGCGCAGCCGTCCGGCAAAATGATCGTAATTTTCTTGCAGCTTCTTGACGCGCCACGGCTCAGCCTCAATGACATCAAACGCCGCTTTGGCGGCACCAGCCGATGCGGGCGGTACGGCCGCAGAAAAGATAAATGCCCGCGCTTCATGCTTCAGGAACTGGATGAGTTCATGATTACCGGCCACGTAACCACCCGCACTGGGGATTGCCTTGCTGAGCGTACCCATTTTGATGTCGATGCTGTCCGGGGCCAGGCCGAAATGCTCTTCAATGCCGTGTCCGCCCTCGCCCAAAACACCAATGGAGTGGGCTTCATCGATCATCAGATAAGCACCGTACTTACGGCACAGGCGCACCACTTCGGGCAGATTGATGATGTCGCCATCCATGCTAAACACCGCGTCGGCGATGACCAATTTACGGCCGTCGCCATCTGCCTCGTGCAATCGCCTTTCCAGATGCTCCATGTCGTTATGCCGGAAGCGGACAAATTTGGCCATGGCCAACAGACAGCCATCAACGATGCTGGCATGATTGAGCTTGTCACAAATCACCGTATCCCCTTTGCGCAGCAGGCTGGAGATGGTGGCCAGGTTAGTCACGTAGCCACTGGAAAAGGTAATCGCTTCTTCAGTTTGTTTAAAAGCCGCGATGCGCGTTTCCAGCTCGTTATGCAGCTTTAAGGATCCGGCCAGCAGGCGCACGCCATGCGTGCCGGTGCCATAACGTTCAACGGCCGCTTGCGCTGCGGCGTTAATTTGCGGATGACCAATCAGGCCTAAATAGGAGTAGCTCCCCAGCATAATCATCTCGCCGTGGTTTTCTACATTGACACGGCCGTTTGGCAAAATATCCTGCGTTGCTTCCAGATAAAAGTAAAGCCCAACCTCCTTGTAATGTTCCACATCCCACAACATTTCCGGTACAAGTCCCGGTTTTTTTAAGGTGGTTTCACCAATCATTGATTTCTCCTCTTCACAAAATATGTTCAGGCCGTCGCCGAATTGCCTGAACGCTGTGTGCTGCTTGGATAGACTCTAAGGTTTCGATGATTAAAGAATAATAACCCTTTAGAGTTTGGCAGAACAACTGGCTAATTTTATACCTAGCCTTCTCATTTCTCAACAAGTTACGCATTCTTGCTTAAATCGTTGCTCAGAATGGCCCGTTACCGTTTGCCCCGCCTGCCTAATCCTGCGACAATCCTGTTATGTGGTGAACGGTTATCAGTAAGCGGTAATCGGTCACTGTTTACCGATTACGGATTACCGATTACGGAAACATGCCAAAACCAACCCGAGTCATCAAATGGCGCATCCGGCGCCAGCAGCGCAGACAGCGCAGTGGCCTCAACGTTTTTCGTTGGGTGGCCGTGATTGTGTTGGGGTTGGCCACGGCCGTATTCACCTTGTTCGCCCTGGGGGCTGTGGGGGTGACGGCCGTTTTCGCCAGCTTCACCCGCGATTTGCCCAACTTCACCGAGCTGGAACGATTGGGCCAGGACGGCAGCGCCACCTTCGAGACCACCAAAATTTACGCCTGGGGCGAGTCCACGCCCGACGGCCAGCGCGACCTCACCCTCATCTACGAAATCATCGACCCGCTGGGCGGCGACCGGCAGTGGATTCCACTGGACCAGATTCCGCAGCAGCTCATCGATGCCACCGTTGCCATCGAAGACCGTACCTTTTGGACCAACCAGGGCTTCGACATGGTGGGCATTGGCCGCGCCTTCAACGAATACGTCTTGCAGGGCGGCGATATACAGGGCGGCTCTTCGATTACCCAGCAGGTGGTCAAAAATAACCTTATCGAGCCGGAGCGCCGCATTGTGGGCAATGAAGTGGGGCTGGACGATTATCAGCGCAAGCTGGAAGAGCTGCTGCTGGCCCGGCAGGTCACCGACACCTATAGCAAAGAGCAAATTTTGGAGTGGTACCTCAACACCAACTTTTACGGCAACCTGGCCTACGGCATCGAAGCCGCCGCCCGCATTTACTACGATAAGCCTGCCGCCCAGCTCAGTCTGGCCGAAGCGGCCATGCTGGCTGCCATCCCCCAATCCCCCGCGCTAAACCCCATCAACAACCCAACAGCGGCCAAAGCGCGGCAAGAGCTGGTGCTGGATGCGATGGTGCGGGAAGGGATGATTAGTGCGGAAACGGCCGCTTCCACCAAAAACCTGCCCGTCCCCGTCGTCAACGCCATTGCCGACCGCTTTGATATCATCGCGCCACATTTTGCCCTGTACGTGCAGCAGCAGTTGGAAGAGATGTTTGGCCCCGAACTGGTGCTGGGCGGCGGCTTGCGCGTCTATACCACGCTGGACCTTATCTACCAGCAGCAGGCGGAATGCGTGGCCCGGGCCCACGTCAACCGGCTCTCCGGCGCGATTGGCCCCGGCCTGCCCGCCGACGAGCAAGCCAGCTGCGACGCTCTGGACTTTTTGCCGCCGCTGGCTGCAAGTGATGAAGGGGTGGATCGGGGAGTGGGCAATGCGGCCGTTCTCATGCTGGACCCGCGCACGGCCGAAATCAAAGCGATGGTGGGCAGCCTGAACTATTGGGACGCCAGCATCGACGGCTCGTTCAACGTGGCCGTCGATGGCCTGCGCCAGCCCGGCTCCTCCTTCAAGCCATTCACCTACCTCACCGCCCTCAGCCAGGGGTACAGTGCCGCCAGCATGGTGCTGGACGTGGAAACTGACTTCAGCGCGGCCAACAACGGCATCCCCTACGTGCCGCAAAATTACGACCGCCAGTTCCACGGCCCGATGCGCCTGCGGCAAGCGTTGGCCAACAGCTACAACGTGCCCGCCGTCCAGGTGATGAGCTGGGTGGGCGTGAACAAAGTTCTGCGCACCGCCCACAGCCTGGGCATCAACAGCCTGGACCAGGGCAGCGGCAGCTACGGCCTCTCCATCACCCTCGGCGGTGGTGAAGTCACTTTGCTGGACATGGTTTACGCCTTCTCGGTGATGGACAACATGGGTGTGATGGTTGGCCGGCCCCGCCCGCAAGAACAAATCCGGCCCGGCTACCGCACGCTGGACCCCGTCGCCATTTTGCGCGTGGAAGACCGCAGCGGCAACGTCCTGTACGAATACAACCAGCCGCAGCGGCGCGAAATCCTTACTTCCCAGCTGGCCTACGTGATGAACGATATTTTGTCGGATCGCAGCGCTCGCTGCGCCGGCTTTGGCTGCCCCAACGCCTTGGAACTGCCTGACAATCGCCCCGCTGCCGCCAAAACCGGCACCACCGACGACTTTCGCGACGGTTGGACGATTGGCTACACGCCGCAGCTGGTCACCGGCGTCTGGGTAGGCAACAGCGACAACAGCCCGATGCAGGACGTGCCCGGCTCCAAGGGTGCCGCCCCCATCTGGCATGCGCTGATGTCGTGGGCCTTACAAAATGAGCCGTTAGAAAATTGGCCCAGGCCCACAGGCATCGTCGAGCAGCCGGTGTGCAACCTGTCCGGCCTGCTGCCCACCTCCTTCTGCCCCACCGTCTCCGAGATTTTCATCGACGGCACGCAGCCGACCATTTTCGACAACATGGTCCAGGAATTTGCCATCAATCGGGAAACGGGGCGGCTGGCCACCATTTACACCCCGCCGGAGCTGGTGGATCGCGAGCTGTTTGTCATCTACCCTGAAGCGGCGGCCGACTGGGTGCGCGAAAACGAAATCCCCCAACCGCCGGACGAGTTCGACACCATCACCGCGCCGGACAGTCCAGATGAGAACATCCGCATCAGCTCACCCGCGCCGTTTGACTACGTGCGGGGGCAGGTGGTGATTACCGGCACGGCGCGCAGCGACAATTTTGCTTTCTACCGGCTGGCCTATTTTGAAGGACTCACCCCCAACAACCTGCAAACCCTGGCCGACAACGTGGCGGAGCCGCGCGAAAATGCCGAGCTGGCCGTGTGGGACGTGTCGGAGCTGGAGGGGCTGTACACGCTGCTGCTAACGGTGGTGCGCCAGGACGGCGGCTTCGAGGAGTACAGCGTGCAGGTGACGGTGGACAATACGCCGCCCACGGCCGAAATCCTGTTCCCACTGCCCGACCAGCAAATCTTCACCGACGAGGAGTGGGTGATCATACAGGCGCAGGTAGCGGATGACGTGTCGCTGGATCGTGTGGAGTTTTACGTGGATGGGGCGGGGGTGCCGTTTGCCATCAGCACGGTGCCGCCTTTTACGGAGAAGTGGGACATTCCTGGTCCCGGCTGCCACCGCTTCCGCGTGCTGGCAGTGGATGCGGCGGGGAATGAGAGTGAAAGTGGGGAGGGGACGGCCGTTTCCGTCTGCCTCATTGAACGTGAGTAGAAAGCGAAAATCAATTACTCAATAAGCTTAAAGAAATTCATTGAATGGTTTTCACAAATAAACTATACTCCTCTTTAAGAGATTTGCTGTCGAAATTCTATTGCACCATTTTAGTGCTTTTCTGCAATACAAACACTCCTTACAGTCATTGCTGTTGCATTAACTCAAAAGACTCCGTAAATATGCACCGCTGAGATAGGTTCAGTTTAGACAAGTACACACTTTCATGTCCAAGCGCTAATATTGTGAAGATTTAACTCTAACTCATGACACAAGCAATTGTTACACCAGAACTTCTACGCTGGGCGCGAGGTCGCGCCGAAGTTGCTTTGGAAGAAGTTGCAAAGAGCGCAAACGTTTCGCCAGAGAAAGTTGCCTCTTGGGAACAAGGTGAAAGCTATCCGACATTACGCCAGGCAAGAAAAATAGCTAATAAGCTGAAAATTCCGTTTGGGTATCTTTATCTTTCGAATCCTCCCGAAGATAAAATACCATTGCCCGACTTCCGAAAGCCATCTCATTTCAATATCCAGAGTATAAGCCTCGAACTGCACACACTTATACAAGACACACTTAGAAAACAAGAATGGTATCGAGAATACTTATTAAGTGAAGGTGAGAGTCGTCTTCACTTTGTTGGCCAATATGGCATGTCTAATGACCCCTCTATCGTTGCCACGTCGATTGGCGAAATTGTCGAAATCAATCACGATCTTCGCCGCCAAGCACACAGCTGGTCTGACTTTTTGCGGTTAATTGTTCTAAAAAGCGAGAAAGCCAGAATTTTGGTTCTACGGACAGGGGTTGTTCAAAACAATAACAATCGTCCCCTAAATCCAGATGAGTTTAGAGGGTTTGCAATTAGCGATGATATTGCTCCGTTAGTCCTTATCAATAGCAAAGACGCTATCGCTGCCCAGGTATTCACCCTTGCCCATGAGTTAGCACATCTCTGGCTTGGTCGGAGTGGTATTTCGAATTACGATATAATTGACACCCTTGTTACACAACCACTCAACCGTGATATTGAGGATTATTGCAATCAAGTTGCAACAGAACTCCTTGTGCCCAAAGAAAGTTTTCTAAATTTCTGGAGCAGTCAAAACAATGCGCTTAGCAATTTGAGTCAAATTGCTCGAGAATACTGGGTAAGTACGATAGTGATACTCAGACGAGCGTTAGATCTTGAAATAATTGATAGAGAGCAATTTTTTACTCACTATCGACAGGAAATAGAAAAACAAACGGATGTGACAGCTAGAAGCAGTGAAGGCGGTCATTTCTATAACACTTTCTATGCCAGACATTCGAAGCAATTAACCGAAGGGATTGTCAACGCAACACTTGAAGGTAATTTACTTTACCGTGACGCAGCTTCGTTACTGGGCGTCAAGGTGAGTACTATTCAAAAATTGGCTGAGAATCTGGAGTCAGTCTAGACGTGCCGCTATTCAGTTTGGATGCAAATGTTTTCATACAAGCCAAGAACGGCCCATATGGGCTGGACATTATGCCGATCTTCTGGGATTGGTTAGAGGCACAAGCTTCCTCTGGACACATTTTTTGTGCGGCTCCTGTTTATGAAGAGTTGAGGGATGGAAATGATGAACTTTCCCAATGGATTCAAGAAAGAAAGTCTTTGTTTGTAAAAGAAATTTCAGTAGAGGCACAACAAGTTTTTATTGAAATCGTTGATTATGTATTCAAGAATTATCCCCGAAAAAATGCCGATGTTTTTCTCAGTAGAGCGGATCCACTGTTGATTGCCCAAGCCAAGATACTGTCGTGTGTTGTTGTTACGCATGAACGACCTGTTCCCGAAAACTCATCAAAGGTGAAGATCCCAAACATTTGTAGTGCTTTTGACGTCGCGTATACTGATGTGTATTCTATGATGCGCCAACTTAACGCAAAGTTTGGTTAAGTTATTCCTTAACTTGAATAGCTTGTATCTCGTTTCGACGCGATCTTCTGATAGAAAATAAGCTCACTCAGTTGCGGTGGACATTAGCATAAATTGTGAAAGCCGTCCTGCTTGTTTTGTTGGTGGGGTACAGCCGTATCTTACCCCCACACCTCACCCCAACCAACTGGCAAATAGGAAACGGCCGTTCAAGATACACGGTTGAGCTTGGAACGGGAACTTATGAAGCCGTTGCCAACTCCTCGCGAATAATACGGCGCAGCAAACGTTCTAGCTCTTCACTGGTCACGCTGTCGCGCAGCGTTTCGTTAATCAACGTCTGGTAGCCGCGCCCACCTGCCTTTGCCTTGAAAAAAGCAACCAGATCGGCATCCAGGTACATGCTTACCCGCACTTTCTCTTTGGGCACGGGTTCCCCACCCACGCTCATGACCGAACGGGCAATCTGTTCCTCTGTAATTTCAGGAATATCCGACAAATCAATATCTTCGTCTTTGGCTGTTTTTAAGAACTTTTTGTCAGTTTCCGAATGCTTTGAAAAAGATTGTTTCTTCATATTTTGTTGCCTTTCGCATGGAAATGATGCGCGTCGCGTTTTCGCTTTCTTCGGCATGGACGATAACGACAAATTCACCGCCTAGCAAGCCAATGGTGATAAACCGCATTTTTTGAATAGTAGAAAGAGTTGGCGTTAAAGATACGGCCGTATCTCCACCCCATACCTCACCTCAACCAACTGGCAAATGGGAAACGGCCTTCTACAAATCTTCCTCATTCACTGTAAGCCCAACGGCCGTTCGCCACATCAACCAATCGATCAGCCGTCCGTTTATAAATGCGAAATGGCAGATTGGGCGTGCGCTGAAAACGAAGCTCGATTACTGGATAAAGAAAGTAACTCTTTTTTGTCCCGCTAATTTCCCCCCAGGGCACAAAGAAAGGAGAATGCCCGGGCCGGAAGAGAAACATCACCGAAAAGTAAAGCCCTTCGTCATCGGCACAAATTTTTAAGACACCTCGGTAACTGGATGCCAGTCGTAAGATGGCGCTTTGCATGGCGAAACATTGGGCTGAAAGTGGTTCACGGTAGGGATACGCTTCTGCCATGCTGCCCCAGCCGCCCAGGCGGGAAATCAGAAAAACGACAGCGCTCCAGAAAAGGGGGAAAACAATGATGAAGGCGAGAATGATCAAAAGGACTGTTGTTGTTTCGTTATTCATGTTTGAAACGATAGCGTGATTACGGCCGTTTGTAAACCGTTTTGGTTTGAAAAGTGTGAATATGGACTACCTGACAATGTCCTATGCCACAGCGAGCGCTCAGCAAACGGCCGTAACCAACTCCTTCATGCGTTCGGCCGTGGCCAGCAACGTCTCCCAATCGCCCACATAGGCATTGTAGGCCAGGTGATCAAGGCCAATATGGAGATAGCAAGCCATGAGCCGTGCCTCCTTTTCTGCTGGGGTATAGCCGGCGGTCTGCCACCGCTTTTCAAGTTCTGTCTTGAGAAGGGACACATCTAGCTGGGGCGACCACGGTGCCCAAAACTCAAACCAGGCCAGCTCGTACAGGTGATCGCCGTAAAGCGAGCAGCCCCAATCAAACACACCGGCAATTTTTTCGTCGTCCACCAGCACATTGCGGTTAATCAGATCGCAGTGCAGCAGGCAGCGAGGTACAAAATCGGTAACCACTTCTCGCAATAAATCATAACCCCAGGCAAACGCCGCTTCCCCTTGCGGCGAAAAAGTGGCCAGGCGCTGGTGCCAGCCGTAGGTGCGCCGGTCGAGTGTGTCCTGGTTCACCGCCAGCAGATGTTCAGCCCAGGTGGCATTTGAGGCATTACCATTGCTGCCCCAACCGCCAAACCCGGTGGTGGCAGATATATCGGCCGTGCGCAACGCTTCCAGCGCGGCAGCCAGTGATGGCACCACAGCACGCCACTGCGCGGACCCGACTTCCTCCAGCGGCGTGCCGTGAACCCGCGTCGAGATAGCATAATAGCCCGCCCCATATGAGCCAATCTCCAGCACGCGGGGAATCGGTAAATCTAGCGTAGCATAGCGCTGAGCCAGCCTGTCGTTTTCAAAGTCATCAACATACCGGCCAAAACGAATCACCAGATCCGCAGCGCCCTGGCGAAAACCAAAGCAGCGGGACCAGGCCCCTTCGCCGATGAGGGCAACGTCTACGCAACCTACCCCAAGCTGCTTATTGAGAAAGGTTTGCGCCTCATGGCTGTCGATCTGGCTTTTTTCATTCTGGTTGCTGGTCATCATACAATTTCCAAGCGTCACGCTTCTGTCACGATATCTTCGTACATTGGGGCAAACATCTACTGTTTCGCTAGCTCAGGCAGGTTGCCTGAAAGGAGTCCAAAATGGATGCCATAATGAGTTTTGAAACGTTGGGCTATCTGGCCTCAATTTTTGTGGCCGTTTCGCTGATGATGCGCTCGCTGACCAAGCTGCGGGTGATTAATTTGATTGGCGCGCTGCTGTTTACCGCCTACGGTCTGATCATTGCGGCTTATCCGGTAGCCGTGGTGAATGGGTTTATTGTGTTGGTCAATCTTTATTATTTGCAGCAATCTCTTAAGACAACGGCCGTTACCACCCAACAAGCCTAACCTATTTTCCAGGTCAACCTGTTACCCTACCCTAAAGGCTCTCAATACCCAGGCCACAGGTTCATTTCCCTCTAAGGAATACACTTCAACCGTTGAATGCTGCACAAACCCCAGTTTGGTGTAGCAGGCGATTGCACTTGCGTTGTCAGCCTGGACAAGTAAGCCAATATGGTCAACTGTTTTTTTAAGGGATTGGCACAGTCTGGCGGTAACGGCCGTCGCCACACCTTGCCTGCGGAAGTCTGGATGTGTGGCAATGTTGCCTAGCACTGCCACGCGATATTGTGGCGAATAGACATGGATACCGGCGATCCCAAGGAGACGGCCGTCCTG
Source organism: Anaerolineaceae bacterium (assembly GCA_002699125.1). Lineage (GTDB taxonomy): Bacteria > Chloroflexota > Anaerolineae > Promineifilales > Promineifilaceae > Leptofilum. Next base: position 32,734 of record PABI01000048.1, on the reverse strand, counting down.
ACAAACCCCAAAGTATTGACCTGTTTGCAACATCCGCTTGTTGAAAACATTCTCTGGATAACTTTCCTGGTAGAAACGCTCGATCTTTGGCAAATCCTCTATTGTCAGCTGGGTCCCGGCCGAGGTGTTAACTTTGGACAACCCCACCGAATTGTTCAAAGCCATCTTTATAAATTTGCCATGCGGGTGCAAATGATACGCAGTAGCCAATACATCGGCCAACCCTGGGCTTAAGTGGACATAGAGTTGTTTCGGCAAGAGGTGAATAATTGATTCCAACAGTTGCCGCATTTGTTCCGGTCGTTCATTGGTCAGCGCCATCAGGACAAGATTCGGCGCATCGATGTATGTCAGAACCAACTGCTGAATCTCGTTGTTGTCTTCCAGGCCATACCAACTGGTGTAAGGCCAGTAGAAATCGTCTAAATCGCCTAGTCCGAACATATGCAAGATTGGGTCGCGTCGTAAAAATGCTTCGATACGCGCTTTGTCGTGAACGTAGATAGTTTTTGTCATGATAGAGAGGCAAGCTGCTCAACGGATGTGAACGTGAGCAGCAAGTTTGTATGAAGTCACTGCCTCAGCGAATGCCTAAAATAGATGCGGCCGTTCCGGTGTCACGATGTACCAGATGTAGTAAGTGTAAACACCCATCACCACGGCGGCGGTCCAAACGATAAATGTAGCCCACATCCAGTAGCGCAAACGGCCGATTTTACGCGGCAATATTTTGTGACCGGCCAGCAGACAGTAGATCGCCAACCCTTCGGCCACAATCCCCAGCACGGCATGAATGACCACGACGAGATAAAACGGTTCAAACGGCCGTTCCACAAACTCACTCGGCACATTTTCATAACGCAGCGACAGGACCATAATCACAAAGATAAAAAAGAGATTCAGCACCACAACGGGCGTCTGAATCCGGTCGTGCCAATGATACAGTCCGCGCCGCTGGGCCACCACCGCGATACAAATAAGCACATAAAAGACAAGCTCGCCTACTAGGGCAATATCAGCGCCTAAATAGCTGGCTGGCGCTAAAAATCCGTCTGAACTGAGCATGGACACCTCTTTTGTTGTTGGGATCGGGTTGAAAAACAATGCTCCGCATTATAAGGAGTGGGGGTATACAATGGCAAGCGGTGTTTGGCGCACTTTATGGATGCCCGCCTACGCGGGCATGACAGGTAAGGTTTTTAGGGAGTAGGTGTAGGCGTGGGGGTTACGGCCGTATCTTCTTCTCCTGCAACATCATCTTCAGCCACACCCTCTTCTGCCTCTGTTTCTGAGGCTTCTTCTTCAGCCGCTTCTTCTTCAGCAGCAGCTAGCGCTTCACGTGCTTCGGCTTCACGTATGGCGCGATCAACTACATTTTCGGTATATGGCTCTTCAAAATTGAAATAATTGTAGGTGAGCTGGGCAAACTGGCGCAAAATGGGGAAGCTAAAATCATGCAGCAAAAAATCCCCTTGAGGATAATGCAAATATTCCACGAGCACAAAATCTCTGTTGGGCGAAAACACGATGCCGGCATCACCATGGGTCACCTCGTCCCAGCCATGCTTATGCGAAACGCGCACATCCTCCGGCACCCCAAAGCGAATCAGGTTCCCCTCTTCATTTAGAATCATCAAATCAATAATTGCCTGGCACTCTTGTGGCGTAATCTCGCCAGGATAAACCGCCAGCAGCGCGCCGCCACCGTTGGCACAATGGTAAACCATCGACAGCAAGGTCCCAATATCTTCTGCGGTAGTTTGCCGGGCCGTGTCCGGTTCAAAAATGAGATTCGCGACCGAGTTGGCGGGCGTGGTATAGGTGCTGGGCCGGGTTGCTACTTCATTGGCATCATAGGGAATGGCCAAAAAAGTGTTCACCAGCCCCAGGCGATGCATCGACTCCGTCAGCAGTTCGGCTCCCAAATAGGTATTGGCCTCACCGGCAATTTCATGAAGCAGCAAATTGGCGGCAAAGTTACTGGATTGTACGGCCGTTTCATAAAACAGCCCTTCCACATATTCATTAGGCGGACCGTCCAGGACACGATACGTCTCTACAAAAATAGCAATCTTCAGAATGCTCAGGCCAGAAATCGGCTCAGTGGCATTAATGCTCAACTCCTCACCCGTTTCCAAATCCATAATAAAGACGCTGCTCAGCAGGCCAGCCCCGTCATCGGCCATCACCCGCTCCATCTGCTCTCTGAGCACGTCCATATTCAGCTCCACCGCATCCTGCATTTCAACAACCAGATCCACCTGTCGTTCAGCTGGGTCAACCTGGTAAAGGGCCATTTCGGCAGCAGGCAAGCTGGCCTCAACATCAGTCACATAACCTGTTTCCCCTGGCTGATACGACGTCCCAGCACCCAGCAGTAATTGGGGCGCGGTGGCTGGCTTGTCTAAAAAGCTGGCAATATTTTCTAACTGCGCCTGCAAGGCCGCCTGATCATGCCCGGCGATTAGCCGGATGTTGGTTGGTTCCAGCGACTGCTTCAACAAATATTCTATAAAGCCTTCCCAAAATGGCTGCTCCCCTTTGGCCGCTTCCGCCTGATCCAGCATCGCTTCCACATCCAGGTTAAAACCCACGTCACCCGGAGTAATCTCCACCTGCTCTTCCAAATGGTGCAGCACAATGGGCACGCCGTAAGCCTCACGCAGGGCAGCAGCGGCTTCATCACGTGACATGCGTCCAACGTCGACGCCAGCAACCGTCGTTGCCGTGGGGAGCTTCTCGCGCACCAGGCTATACAAAAACGCCTGGTAGCCTAAAAAGAGCAGCCCAAACACCAGCAACACGATTGTAAGAAATTTCTGAATTGCTTTTAACATGAGCTAATTCGTCCGCGCATCGGTCAGGTAGGGGTTTTCAAAGTTAAAATAGTTGTAGGTGGCGCGGGACAGGTTGGCCAGCAGTGGCGAGCTAATTTCCCACTCCAGCCAATCCGGTTTATACAAGAATTGAACGATCACGTAATCACCACCAGGGGAAAAAACGATACCTGCATCGCCATGTGTGTCGCTGATCCAGCCGTGCCGGTGGGCTACGGCCGTTTCCGGCGGCGTCCCTTCTTCAATCAAGCTGCCAATCTCATTTTGCAGCATAAAGGCCAAAATGGTCTGGCATTCTGTTTGGCTAACATCGCCTCCAAAGACAGCCAGCAGCGCACCACCGTTGCCCTCGGCGCAGTAGTACAGCATAGAAAGCAGCGTGCCCATATCTTCGGCGGTGGTTTGCAAATAAGGATTGGGTAGTGTGCGCAGCTCTTCTGCGGAATTAGCGGGGGTAGACGGCCGTGTGATACCTGCGGGCGGATCTGTGTCATAAGGCAGCACGATAAACGTATTGACCAGGCCCAGGCGCTGCATCGTTTCCGTCACCAATTCCGCCCCCAGCTTGGGGTCATCCTGCCCGGCAATAAAACGGAGCAGTTGGTTGGCCCCCTCATTGTTCAAATCGGCCGACAAGGTGCTGGAAATCCAGCCAGATTGGGTTAACGTCGGTTCCTGATCCAGCAGCCGGTACGTTTCCAAAACGATGGGCAGCTTCAACAAATCCATCCCCGACATGGGCAAATCAGCATTGATGGCAATCTCATCCACGCCAGAATTCAGGTCCATGACAAACATGCTGGCCGCCCCGCCGGTAATTTGCTCATAATCTTGCAAATTGTTCACCAACAGGCGCGTCAGCAAATTGATCTGCGGGCGATCCGGGCTGCTGGCTTCCACCACCAGCCGGGCTTCCCGATTGGTGGCTCGATAAAGTGCCCCTTCAATGTCAGCAAAGCTGGCATCTACGTTTGTGGAGGTGCCCGTCTCGCCATATTGAAAGCTGAACGTGTCGGGCACAGGCTGGGCCGGCTGGGTGGGCTCGTCCATCAAAGCGGCAATATCACCCAACACGCGGCGCAGCGCTTCCCGGTTATGCGTGGCCGACAGCTCAACCGGCGACACTTCCACCGGGCGACCCCATAAAAATCCCCAAAACCCTGCCCAAAAATCTTGCTGGGTCCGTTCAATATCGGCCCGGCTCAGCATCGTTTCCAGATCAAGCTCAAATTCCGCATCAGACGGACTAATCTCAAAGCGATCCTGGCCATGGTAAATGATGACGGGCGCTTCAATATAACGATTGGTCAACACATCGGTAGCCTGCTCAGGAGACAAGCCGCCAACATCGACGCCAGCAATGGTAAGGCCGGTAGGGTAATTACCACGCAAGCTGGCATATTGAAACAGCTTTATCAAGAGAAACATGGAGGCAGCGACAAGGATGGTCACCGTTAACCATTGTCCTGCACCTGGGGATGAACGACGATTCATGGTGCGAATTGTTCTCCTAGACGTACCTGTACGGCCGCATGAATAGCCTGCTTTGTATGCGGCGAAATGGGTGCGGGCAAGCTGTCCAGCGGAAACCAGCACGCTTCTATAATTTCATGGCTCAACTGAATTTGCTCCATTTGCACCTGCCCCGCATAAGCAATGCCAATATGTGGCGGGTGCAAACTGTGTGATACAGAAACGGCCGAACCTAATACGGCCGTTAACCCCGTTTCTTCCTTTAGTTCCCGCAGCACACCGGCTTCTGGTGCCTCATTTTTCTTTAGCCAGCCACCGGGCAAGCCCCATTCAAAATACGGATGGAACACATGTCGCAGCATAAACACTTCATTGGCCTCATTCAGGGCAACCAGGGCGACCCCAACACGCTGCCGGGGGACAGTGAGCCGAACGGCCAGCCCCATCAACCAACCAAACAGCGGTGCGCGGGCCAGTTTTGCCGTCCTTAATTTCCATCGATGTTTTGTGGTTGGCGACAACGGCCGTTTCCCCGATGATAACTCTCTCAAAACCATTCTCGATTTTTGGCAATATGCTCATATTTAACCAAAATCAACTTCTATGCCTGCCCCACTAAAGATCAAACCTTTCCCATAAAAATGAGGCAGTTTTCCGACGGCACAGTATAGCAAAAACCAATCTTACCGTCAGATAAGGGGATGGCCAAACCAGAAACGCTATTCTGGCATTTACCTGCTGTTTAGCCCGCTCTCATCTGTTTCCAGAGGCAAAATCCATCCGAAACTTTCAATCCATCGTGACGTATAGGCGGATAGTTTTAAGAATAATGGCGCTGATGAGTAGCATAAATCCACAACAGCGCCTTGTATGGAGGCAAAAATGTCTGAAAGCAGATTAACTCGTAGCGAAACAGACAAAATGATAGCCGGTGTTTGCGGCGGTTTAGCCGAGTATCTCAATTTAGATCCGGTATGGGTGCGGCTCCTGTTTGTCTTGCTGCTCTTTGCCAGCGGCATTGGGGCACCAATTTACCTGGTTTTGTGGGTAATCATGCCGCGCGAAGCAGTGGCTGGGGAGCCTGGCAGCGCCGTCTTACAAGATAACTTTGATGATTTAAGCCAGACGGTGTCAGATAAGGTTGGTCGATTAAATCGCCCCAGTACAGTTGGCACCTTGCTCATTTTGTTTGGCATCTACTTCTTGCTCTCGCAAACTGGCTGGTTTCACTGGCTAAATGGGGCCATCTTCTGGCCTATTGTGATCATTGGTGTTGGGGCTTACATGCTGATGCGCCGCGAAGAATCATAACGGCGTAAATACGCATTTTATAGGGGTTTTAAGGAACGGCCGTCTACCATAGACGGCCGTTTTCCGTTTTCTAGGAAGATGAGGAACGGCGGAAGGAGGCTCCCAGGGCACGCAGGCCAGGGCGCGTTTTGGTTAGGTCTTCGGCCGTATCATCCCTAGGCGTTGGCTTTGGCTCAACCAAAACAGGCAAGATGATCGTAAACGTGGTCCCTTCACCAACCTTACTCGTCACGTCAATGTTGCCACCATGGGCCTGCGCAATCCATTTGGCAATGGCCAACCCCAGCCCGGCGCCACCCTGCCCCGACTGGGCGCGCGCCCGCGCCTTATCCACGCGATAGAAGCGATCAAAGATATAGGGCAAATCTTCAGCCGGAATGCCCATCCCCGTATCGGCAATCTTTAAATATGCCCAGCCATTTTTCTTGGATAGGCTCACATCTACCGTGCCGCCATCGGGCGTGTATTTGATGGCGTTACTGATCAGGTTCAGCAGAAGCTGCTTCAGGCGATCCACATCACCCATCATGCACACCTGGTCCACTTCGGTTACCTTGACTTCAACCGATTTTTCTAGCAGCCGCACCTGCCGGTACACTTCAAACAGCAGATTATCCAGCTCAACCTTTTTCTTTTCCAGCGGCAAGCCACCAGCATCGGCCCGCGCCAGCAGCAGCAAATCCCCCACCAGGCGTGTCATTCGCTCGATCTCCTCCTGGATGATTTCCAGCGACTCGGGATCAGCATCCCCCATGCGCCGCATGAGGTCCACATTGCCGCGAATGGCGGTGAGCGGCGTGCGCAGCTCGTGCGACACGTCGGCCAGCAGCCGCTGCTGGGTTTGGAACAGGCGCTCCAGCCGCTCCAACAGCTGATTGAAGGAACGGGCCAGCACGCCAATTTCATCGGTGCGTTCTGTGTTGGGCACACGGCGGCTGAGATCGTCGGCGTTTGTAATTTGGCGCGTGACAGCCGCCATATCCTCCAGCGGCTTAAAGGAGCTGGGGGTCAGCAGCACCGCCAAAAAGAGCGAAGCGGATGCGCCGGCAAAACCCACAAAGAGCGAGATAACCAAAAAACGGTTAAAGCTTTCAATATTGTCGACCAATCGGCCTACCTGCAAATAGCCAACCACCTCCTCGTCTTCATCGTAAACAGGGGTGGTGAGCACACGCATAGTGCTATCGCCACGGATGACGTAGTTGAGCGTTTCCTTTCCTTGCAGGCCATTTTCATCCAGCGGGCCAAACTGTGGGGGCAGCGTGCCCATGTTTTGCGAGCGCAGGCTAATGTTGCCTTCTAAATCCAAAACCATAAAGAAGGATGCGGCCGTTTCCAAATTATCTAAATCTTCACCAATGCCAAAACGAAAAGTACCATCTCCTACTGGCGTTACATCGGCTGATCGCAGTTCAGAGGCCAATCTGCGTAAATCTGTATCCACTTCTTGATCAATGCGATTACGTGGCAGCAAGTACACAATGGCGGCAAACAAAATGAAGGCCACCATGAAAATGGATGTATAGACAAAAAGGAGACGGTTTTGTATGGACAAAGGTTTACGACTCTTCGCGCAGCACGTAGCCAATACCGCGCACGGTATGGATCAGGCGAGGCAGATCCCCTTCTTCAGTTTTTTGGCGCAGGTAGCGCACGTATACTTCAATAATGTTGCTTTCGCCGCCAAAATCGTAGTTCCAAACGCGATCAAAGATGAGGTCGCGGGTGAGTACCTGGCGCGGATGGCGCATGAACAGCTCCAGCAGTTCGTACTCTTTGGCGGTGAGATCGAAGATACGGCCGTCGCGCCGTCCTTGCCGCGTACCGGTATCCAGCTCCAAATCGGCAAAACGGTACACTTGCGGCTGCGATGGCTGTGACCGGCGCAGCAACGCCCGCACCCGGGCCATTAGCTCATCAAAAGCAAATGGTTTCACCAGATAATCGTCAGCACCTGCATCGAGGCCGGTCACCCGGTCTTCAATGGTTTCCTTGGCGGTAAGCATCAAAATAGGCAGATCGCTCACGGCACGCAAGCGGCGGCACACTTCAATGCCATCCATGCCGGGCAGCATCAGATCCAACAGCACCAGGTCTGGTGGATTTTCACGGGCTAAATCCAGGCCGGTTTGACCATCTGCGGCCGTATCCACCCGGTACCCTTCAAAGCTCAAACCTCTTTGTAAAAATTGTCGAATTCGTTCTTCATCTTCAATCACAAGAATGCGAACGGTCATATTGTCCTCCAAAAATGATAACGCAGCCCGACACACAAGGAACATCTGCGCAAAATTTTATTAAGAATGATTATTGTCTGTAAATAGTTAAATCTCTGCTTTGCGTTTACACCACAAATTGTAAGGGCTGCACCAATTTTGCACAAAACCAGTTTGTCCGTTTGGCTCAGGCAAGGTTACAATGGTCGCGGGAAGATGGGAATAAAATCAATATTATGATCATATCTTGTAGCCCCACAAGTGAAATACTGTTTTTATTTCTAATCTATGATAGTAACAAATGAGTGATTCACTCGTCTACCAATGAGGGTGTTTCTTAATCTCTCATCTATATTGATGCGACTTTAAAGTCACCCTTGCGCAACAGGCTGGCGCAGCAGTTTACAGCCCAGCTAGCTTGCACCTTTGGAGTTTACCCATGGACGCCCTCTTTCAGTTTGGTCTGGATGCCATCCACTGGTTACAAACCACCTTGCCTCAACTGGAGTCATTTTTCCAATTTATCAGTACGTTGGGGCTTGAAGAATTTTACCTGGCAATGCTGCCGCTCATTTACTGGAGCGTGCATAAGGAAGCGGGCCGGGCATTGGCCTACGTTTTTTTGCTGGGCAATGTGCTGAACAATATGCTTAAACATGCTTTTCGGGAGCCACGGCCGTTTTGGTTGGACCCGACATTAGAGCGATTTACTGACTATGGCTACGGCATCCCCAGTGGGCATTCTCAATTTACCGTTACGATTTACCTCTTCATCGCCATCTGGGTACGCCGCCGGTGGGTATGGCTTTTAGCGCTGACGCTCATCATTTTAATGCCCATTAGCCGCATTTATCTGGGTTCCCATTTTATTCAGGATGTTGTTGCCGGTCTGCTGCTAGGCTTGCTGGTGCTGGGCGGTTATTATTTGTGGGAGCGGCGCTATGGCCCCGGATTTAGCAAACGCATCATGGGGCAGCGTTTGTTAGCCGCCGTCTTGGTACCGTTGGGGTTAACGGCCGTTTACCTCATCATCCGCCTCATCATTGGTGAACCAGACACGAGCGTTGCCTGGGCCAGCCACATCCCCGTGGCAGAGTTAGATAGTGTGGAAGGCATGGTGACGGCTGTTGCCTCGTTACTGGGCACAGGCATTGGGCTGGTGCTGGAACGCAGCCGCGTCCGCTTTTTGGTAGATGGCCCTATCTGGCAGCGTGCGGTGCGCTACCTGTTGGGCATTGCCGTGGCTGGGGCCATTTGGGCCGGCCTGGGCCAACTTTTCCCCGACGAGCCGTTATGGCTGGCGCTGCCCCTACGCCTGCTGCGTTACACGCTGCTCACGCTATGGGTTACATATTACGCCCCCTGGACTTTCGTCAAGCTCAAACTCGCCCAGGCCAAACCTGATCCGGGCATAAACCTCTCCCTTTCATAAAAAAGGGAGTGCCGGTTACCCAACACTCCCTTTTCTAGCCTGACCTTACTTGAACTTGAAGAGCAAGTAATGGTCTGTGCCGTCTACCAGTTGAATGGTAAACAGACGGCAGGTGCCTGCCCAGCTCTTGTTCGTCTTCCAGACAAAGTTGTACTGGTCAGTCACCGGATCGTAGGTGAGTCCACTTGCACCCGGATTGAGCGCTGTTTCCACGTCGTTCAAGTCACCCGATGTATCACAGGCAACTCTTTGGGAGCGAGGATATCCAGCGGCAAAGATGTCCAGCCCCTGGTCGCCATCTAAACTGAACTTGATGGGCACGGCACTGCCTGCCTTCACGGTGTTGACGGTTGGATAGTTGTCTACCGGGGCAAAGAAGCCAGTGAAGTTGTAGGTAAAGGACACGTCCAGATTCAAACCCACAATCACCGGATCATGGTCCGCGATACGGTATTGGTCCGGCGCGTACAGGTCAATAATTTGCCCGGCGCTCTTGAAGTCGGTGTTGTAATCCAGCACGCTGGGCTCATCGGCATTGATGTGCCATTCGGTTACGCCAGCCACCTGCGCCGCCAGCGAAGGTGACGCCAGCGCGTGATCCAGGTAACCCCATTGGCCATCGAAGACGTAGGAATAGGCATCCGGGCCACCATAAGCCAGGAGCAGATTAGCGTACCCATTACCCAGGATAGCGGTGATGGGGTCTTCCATCGCGTAGGCGTTCAGATCACCCACGATGAGAACGTCGGGGTCGCCGGTGCCGGTGGGATCGCTGGCCAGCCAGCTCATCAGCTCGTTGGCGGCATTAAGGCGCACGATGTTGCAGTTGCCCTGTCCGTCGCCCGCATCCGGCACGTCACAGGCGCTGCCCTTGCTCTTCAGATGATTGACGTTGACGATGAAGCGCGCGCCGCTGGCGATCTCTTCAAATGCCTGGGTCAATGAAGCCCGGTTGCGTGGTGCACCGTCGCCGCCGTTGATGAAGGAAGTGGTGTTAAGAACGGCCGTATCTCCCACAGGCATCACGTTCGCCGTCCGATAAACCAGTCCCACTTTAATGGCATCACTGCCCAAAGCATCCACCTGGCCCGTTGCCGCATCTACGTCAATAAAGGCGTAGGTGCCGGGCGCGGTGGCATCGTTTAGCCGGTCCACCAAAAACTGGATGGCGCTGCTCGGTCCATAGCCATCGTTCTCAATTTCCACAATGCCAATCACATCGGCATCGGTGCCGATGATGGCGGCAACAGTTTTGGGCCACTGGCGATCAAACTCAGACTGAGTATCCGCCCCACGACAGTCGGTGGCTGCACCGCCAACGCCGTTGTTACAGTTGTCTATGTTGTCCGGCAGACCATCAAACGTGTTGAAGAAGTTGAGCAGGTTCATGCCCGTGACCTTGACCGTTCCGCTCACAACCGCCGGTGCAGCCGGACGTGGATTGGCGGCAGCAAAGTTCACAAAACCGCCCAGCGCGCCAATCGGCCGTACCCGGTAGGCGTTGCCGCTGGCCGAATTGCCGGCCCAAGTGTAGGTGAACACGCCAATGGTGTTGCTGGCCGTGTCGCCGCCGCGCAGCGTGTTGCTGGCCGAAAGCGGCATCCCGCCACGGCCAAATTCAATCGGGTCAGGATTCTGGTTGTTCAGTGCATCGTCAAAGATGATGCGGTTGAGATTATTGGCCGCTTGCAGGGCCAAAGCGGGCGCGCCGGGGGTAGTGACGTTGGTTGGCTGGGCCAGACGGCCGTCCGCTGACATCACCACCTGCCCAAACCGCCCTAGTTGGAAATGTTCCGTCACATACAGCGTTTGCGGTAGGCGCACCAACATGCCCTCATAGCGTTCGGGATAAGCCGCGTCCGGGAAGGGCAAGGTGACATCCACCGGCGTTACGGAACCAGAACCACAGGCAACAATCGAAGTGACGCTGGAAAGCTGGGTCTGATCCTGGAACTCAGCAGCGCTGCCGGTTACGCGCACCACGTCGCCCAGAGCTACGTTGTCATTGTTGCCGTTGAAGACAAAGATAGCGTCTGAGGTGGCCGGATCGCCGTCGCCCGCTAGGTCTTGCAGGTAAAAGCCACGCAAAGTTGGCGATGCACCTTCGTAATCCCCCACAATTACGCCCTGGGTGGTCACCACGCCGGTGATAGCCGCCGCAGCACCGCTGCCCTGGATGGCGTAGGCAGGCGTGTAAGGCAGTTCGCACACGTTCGCGTCCGTCGTGCTGAAGCTGAAGCTGTAGTCAGCGGCCATGTTGTCTGGCGGGTCCTGGGCATCCTGGTCGGTTACCTGGGCCGCCAGCACGGTGACAGTACAGCTTTCGCCATCAACAAAGTCACTGTCCGGATCGAGTGTAAAGGCTGTGGGGCCACCGCTGGCAACGGCCGTATGCCCCCCGCTGCTGCTACACACAATCGTAAACCAGCTGCCCGCCACATCCACTGCCTCGTTAAAGGTGATGGTGATGTTGGCGCTGTTGGCCACGTTGATTGCGCCATTGCTGGGCGTGGTGCTGCTTACAAAAGGTGCAAAATCAAAGCCAAAGCTGCTGTTGCGCGGATTGGGTGTGCCCACGGTGAAGTCAGCCGCGTTGTCGTCGGTGTCGGTAGCCCCGTTGCCATTGCGTAATGCGGCCGTTGTGTTGCTCAAACCACCGGTTGCAGCGCTGCCTTCAAAGCAGTTGGCGCTGCCATAACCGACAAAGTCCTCGACCGGGCTGCCCAACGGACAGCTGCCGCTGAGGGCCGTGCTGTTGCTCACCAGTGCCACCTTGCCCGACGTGCCGCTCATAGAAATGGTGCCAATGGCATCCGGTGTGGGCAGCGGCGTGGTGCCGCCAGAACCCGCGGCCTCTTGAATCAAATAATATTGCCCTGGAGCTAGCGAGCCAGACAGAGCAGTGACTTGCCAGGTGGTGCCTGCACTAGAAGCATATTGCACCGACCAACCGGTGATGTTAACCACACTGCCGCTGCGATTGTACAGCTCGATGAAATCGTTTGTCAGGGTGGCTCCGGAGTTGCCGCCACCGCCATACACCTGGCTGATGACCACGTCACCGCCGGCCGGTGTGGCTACCTGCACCGTCAGCGAAATAACGGTGCTGCCACTGCGCGCCTGGGCGTCGCTGATGTCAATCGGCAGGCTTTTAGGACCAGCACTGGTGGCGCCAGGAACAGTCGCCAGGAAGGAGAAAACATTATCTCCAGCAGTCACGTCGCCATTGCTGCCATCGTCAAAGAAGGTTTGCGTGGCCGAACCACCAATTTCAGAAAGATCGCCCACAACCGCCAACCCGGTGCTCGCAGGATTGGTTCCAGGCGTTACAATGACGATAAGCAGCGTGCTGCCACCGACCGTAACGGGATCAGGGTCGGCAGCGCCCACGCTGGTGGGATCGGTGGAAACGGTACAGGGAACCGACGGCGAGGCAGTGTTGCGTGGACTGGGGGTAACGGCCGTAAAATCAGCCGCGTTGTTATCTGTTTCGGTACAACCGCCACTGCCGCGCAGAACGGCCGTTGTATTGGAGGTTGTGGGTGCCGGGCTGCCCTCAAAGAAGTTGGCGCTGCCCCAGCCGACCAAATCAACGATGGCCGCCAGCTGCCCAGCATCACAAAGCGTCGAGCCGCCGTTGCAGGCCAGTCCGGTGGATTGATTGCTGACAATGACCTTGCCGCCGGTACCGCTCATATTTGCGGTGCCGATAGCGTCTGCTGTGGGCAAGGCGACACCGTTGGTGCCACCGGCCAGCTGCACCAGGTAATATTGACCGGGTGATAACGTGCCAGAAAGCACGGTCACCGGATTACTGCTGAAACTACCGGTGCCGGTGGCGCTGGCATATTGGATGGACCAGCCCGTTATGGAAACGGCCGTTGCGCCCCGGTTAAACAGTTCAACAAAATCGTTGGTATAGGGCGCACCGCTGTTGCCGCCGCCGCCATACACCTGGCTAATCACAATATCGGGCGAAATGGCCCGAGCTGCTTGTGCGCCAGAAAAAATTCCGGCCACAATGAGAAAAAGGAGCAGCAGGCGAAATAACCGCTTGCCGGTTTGTTGGGTTCTCAGGGTAAGGTTCATCTGCATTTTTCCTATCATTCCTTTACATAAAAGACAAAACGAGGCGCTTGGAGCAGGAATGACCTGCTCCAAGCGCCCCCATCTAAACAGGAGAGCCTAGATGTTCGGCACGATTTTACGGCCGATCAATCGTAATCACCGGTGAAGTCCAGATTTCCCAATCGGCGGCACTCAGTTCATTACCCAATGGCTTTAGCACCTTCAAGCGCATCACATATTGTCCATCGGGCACAACATAGGTTTTGTTACCCTGTGTCGTAACGCCATCCCACGAGTAGGCAAAAAAGGCAGTGCTGGTGCTGTTGCGCGGCAGGTATCTATCGGCAAAGGCCAGATGCCACGCTTTACCTGTATTGGCATCGAAGATCTCCATCTTCATGGTGCGCACCTGGCGATCAAAGTGCATCAAGAAGTAAGGAATGTCGTCGCCAACCATGGTATAAGTAGCGCCGGCAGGCTGGTTGAAGTAGGAAGTACCGCTCAACTTGGCCAGCCAGGGGAAGTTGTTGGCCGTGGGTACCAGAATCGGGGCAGCCTGGTAATCACCGATAAAACCGGCATACGGTACGCGATAAATCGCGCCACCACCTTGCGGTGTGAAGACGATGTAGCCGCCGTACATGCCGCTCACCGGCGTGGCTGGCGCCGTAATGGTTATATTCACCGTCGCGCTGCCGTTGGCCGGAACCGTGACCGAAGAAGCGCTAAAGGAAGCGGTAGCAAAGCTGGCGAAGAAGCTGGGGGTAAAGGTATTTGCCCCGGTTGCCAGCGCGCCAACGTTGCTCAGGTCGTAGGTTACGGCCGTATTGCTGCTGTTTTCAATGGTCAGCGTGCGGCTAGCTGGTCCGGCCTGGCTTTCACCCAAAGCCAATTTGCTTGGTTCGATCTTAGTGGTGGCCAGGATGGCGTCGTCGATATCCAGCATGCCGGCACCCTGACGATGCACGTTATCCAAAAAGCCCAGGCCCGGATTGCCCCACCAGTTAATCGGATCGGCACTGTTTTGCAACAGCACGCGAACAGCCTCTGGTGGTGTGTTAGGACGAGCTTGCAGCAGCAGGGCCGCAGCGCCAGCCACATGCGGCGACGCCATCGAGGTACCGCTAATGGTAGCATAGCCGCCATTTTCCAGCGGATAGGTGGAACGGATCAGGCCACCGGGCGCGCCGATGTCTGGTTTAAGAGCCAGATCGGGCGAGAGGCCGTAGGAGCTAAAGGAGGAGATGAGGCCGCCCGTTGGGTTGAGGAAGGTGCCAAACTGGTCAGTCCAGGTCATGTCAACGGAGCCGGAAGCTAAACGACTATCAATCAACACACCTTCTGCATCAGAAATAGCTACAACCGGAACGGTAATAGCGGGCGTACCGGCCACCGTTGGGCTAAAGCGACCAGCGACGTTGTTGTACAGCACCACCGCAATAGCGCCGGCGGCCTGGGCATTGCTGGCTTTGATATAAAACGAACAGGTACCGCGACGAACAAGCGCTACCTGTCCGGCCAAACTGTCAGCCGGTAGTGCGTTACAGGCGTCATCGGGCGTTGTGGCTGTGCCGGTGCGAGCCATGGGGGATGTGCCAGAGGTTGGCGGCAGCGGGGCACCAGAGGCGGGACCATAGCCAATTGAAGTGTCATCCGGAGAGATGGTAAAGGTGTTCAATGCCACATGGGTGTTATCGAAAGACGCCACACCGATGACTTTTTCACCCAGACCAGGCGCGCCGGCGGCATAAAGGCCGCTCGTGCCGCTGTTACCAATGGAAGCCACAACCACAACGCCTTTGCTGGCTAAACGACTGGCGGCAACGGCCGTTGGATACTGCGGCCACTGGAAGGCGGAGCCAATACTCATATTGAGCACCTGCATCTTGTCGGTGTAAGCCCGTTCCATGGCGGCAATCATAATATCGGCCGTGGTGGAACCTTCACAACCAAAGACACGGTAAGCGCCAAACGTCACATCGGGAGCCACACCGGTTACGCCCCCAGAACTCGCGGCGCTAGCGCCCACAATACCGGCCACATGGGATCCATGTCCATTGCAGTCATCTGGATCGGGATCAGGCACCGGATTTGGATTGTAGGAAGGTGACGTTGAATCGGCATTGAAGGCATCGCCCACAAAATCCCAACCGGTTACCACACGGCAGCCAGGGCCAAAACAACCACCCAGATCAGGATGATCGTAATCAATGCCTGTGTCCATCACCGCCACGCGAATGCCTGCACCGGTGTAGCCCAGATCATTTTGGGCAATATCTGCGCCGGTCATGGCCAGAGCGGTTGCCAGTTCCGGATCGCTCAAGGCAGATGTTTCCGGGATGGGAATGGCAACGACGGGGAATACATCCGTTACGCCACGCAGACGGCGCAATGTGGAAATCTGCGAGGGAGCAATTTCGATGGAAAGACCATTGAACAAATTGCTATAGGTAAATCGTTCTGTATAGACGAGGCCGGCCTTGGCCGCTTCACTGCGGAAGGTGGCCACGTCTCTGGTAATCGCATTAATCTTACCGCCGTCGGCCAAAGGCGCATTGGTCAATTGCACAAACCAGCGCTGGGGTGTTTCATCGGTCATTTGGCCGTTTTCGGCTGAGGGTGCGGGGTTGAGGGGCAGCAGTTCGGCCGAATCATCGGCCGCGACGGTGCCTGCCACGACGAGGAAAATGATGAAAAGCAAAACGAAAATCTTTCTCTTGTTTGGCATCGTTGGGGTTATCCTCCATGTTCCAAAATGTAACTAATGACTGAATTAACTCGTGAGTATAGGTTGTGGGCTGATGGGATTTTTATTTCGACGATTCAGTAAGTTAGCTGTTGGCTGTACGGCCGTTTAACCGACATCCGGCAATCAACTTTGCTGAAATACAACCACCTCCTTTCCAGGCATAGACACACTGCGTGAGGATTGTTTTATAACAAGCTTTGGTCATATTTTGGGTCGCACGTCAGGGGGAAACAGTCGCAAAAAACGTCTTCTGGTCGCAAAATCAGGACTTTGTTCAGTGGAGATAATTTAGGGATAGGCTGGGGGACGAAACGTGTAGCCTTCACCGGGTACGGTTTGCAAAAAGCGGGGGTGGCTGGGATTATCTTCAATCTTGCGGCGCAGGCGGTAAATGACGTTTTTCAGCAAGATGTTGTCGCCATTACCCGTATGGCCCCACACGCGATCGACTATGACGTTCGTGTCTAAAACCTGTCCGCGATGGCTCATGAGCAGGTGCAGCACACGAAATTCCAGATTGGTCAGCTTAATCACGGCATCTTCGCCGATGATGATCTGGCGCTGTGAGGAATCCAGCCGTAGCTCATCCACCTGCAAATGATCCAGGGCTTCTGTGGGCACGGTCCAGGAGCGGCGCAGCCAGGCAGTAATCTTGGCAATAAAAAGCCGGTGGCTGATCGGCTTGACAATACATTCATCCACGCCGGCTTCATAGGCATCCAGCAGCGTAGCTTCATCTTGTGTGCCGATAAACAGCAGGATGGGATTAGCAATTTCCGGGCGAAGCTGCCGGGAGAGGGTGAGGGCTTCATTGAAGTCGAAGTAATAATTAATGATGAGCAAATCGAAGGGGTCCCTGGCAAACAGTTCCGCAGCAGCGCTGGCTGTATCCACAGTGAACACGTCCATTCCCTTTTGAGTAAGGAGATAGGCCCAAACGTGATTGGCTTCAGAATCATCGCTGATAAGCAGGATACGGCCGTTTAACAAGCGTGTACTCATCTTCTGTTTTCACCAAATTGGGAAATCCTTTGTCCAGTTTAAGCAAAGGTGTTTTGCATCCACATATTGCCTGCTATTTTACCTGCTTTGATTACAAATCACATGAAGCTGAACGTGTCTTGAAGAGAATCGCCGCAGGTAAAAAAATTCGCCCAAAGCCAGAAGCAGTGGGCGAATTAAATTACCATGCAAAGGTTCAGGTGAGCCTAATTACGGTTTGGCAATCAGCGGCAAGTATGTCGGCAAACCGTTGGCGATAATCATAGCGGTTAGTTGGTCCTGATTCCCTTCACCATCGTCGAGAACGGCCGTAAACACAATCGGCGTTGGATCTGTGATGCCCCCATCCACCGTCACCTCATACTGAATCGTGACCGGCGTGCCGGGAAGCACCGCACCCGCCCAGGAAACTTCGCCAGAGCCAAAAGCGGGCGTGCCGCTGCTGGCCGTTAATCCACCCGCATAATTCACCTCACCAGGGATAGCGCTGGTTAACGAGACGCTGGGCAGCGTTGGACCCGGGTTTTTGAGCCTGATTTGTACGGTAAAAGTATCACCCCCGTCGGGTAGGCTGTTGTTGGTACCCAACCCCGACCCATCGAGCGATCCCTGCAAAAACGAGCCGGTGCGCTGGTAATTACCCCGCCCGGTGCCCCACAACACGCGGGCATTGGCTGTGCCGGGCAAATCATAGGCCACGATGCCGGAGTGGGCCGTGTTCAGCACCAGTTCCAGGTCCACATCGGCGTCGATGTTGGCCAGGGTTGGAGCCGCCATTGCCCCGTTCCAGTCTGGGCTGCCGTACGGCGCGGGTAGATTGATCTCGTACAGTACAGAACCTTGATAATTCAAAACGTGCAGCTTGCCCACGTAGTTGCTCCCCTTTTGCGGCCAGGAGGCAAAAATCACCTCGGCAAAACCGTCATCGTCCAGATCGACCACAACGGGTTCGGAGGCAAAGCGGATGCCGGGGCCAGTATTGCTCACGTTGTAGGGCCAATTGTGGTGCTCGGTTTTGTCTAGCCAGAAAGCGTGCAAACGGCCGTCGTACGAAGCAAACAAAATCTCTTTTTCACCGTCACCGTCCAGGTCAGCCACCACCGGGTTAGGCATAGCGCTTTCGATGACGCTGTAGCTTTCACTCAGCGGTGCGCCGGTGTTGATGGGCACCGTCTCCCAGTTGTAACCGTCTTCGTTGAACCGGCTGCGGTCGGCGTTAAAAATGTAGACGCCAATGTAGCGGCTTGGCGGATAGCCCGCGTCGCAATCATACACGTTGCCCGTCGCCACCACTTCGACCACGCCATCGCCGTTCACATCGGCAATGACGGCCGGGCCATCGGCAAAGTTGGTGCGGTAGCTTTCGGCGCGGACGCCATCGCAGGCGCCCCAGCCGCGCAGCTCAATCGCCAGGCTTTCCCAAATGCCCACCTGGCCCCAACCCTTCCCGCCATAAATGGCATTGGCCGGTATTTGCGTCCCGTTGGCCTCGTAGGCGTTGATGTAGTGCACGTCGGAGGGGATGACGAGCTCACCCTGACCATCATTGTCCAGATCGCCCAGGGCGGCGTTGTCGTTGTAGACGCCCCAGCCGTAGCCGCTGTCGTTACTCAGCTGTGGCCAGCCACTGCGCAGGGTGCCGGTGTGCTCGTAGACGTAGGTGTTCACCTCGTCGCCGGTGGCGGTCACGACAAGTTCATCAGTACCGTCAGCATCCAAATCGAAGACGGAGAGGCCGCGCAGTTCATTGGTTTCCGGCCGGCGCGACCAGACCTCGTTGCCGTTGTGATCATACACGGTCAGGTAGCCGCTGCCCTGCGCCACAGCAATTTCCAGGTCGTTGTCGTTGTCAATGTCAGCTACAACGACGCCGGGCCAGGTGCGATTATTTTGCGTTCCGGCATCCCATTGCACCGTACCATCCTCGCCATTTAGGGCGAAGACTGTATAAGGGGAAGCAATCACTTCTGGCTTACCATCGTTATCCAGATCGGCCACAGCAGGGGAGGAGTACCAGCCGGTTTCACACCAGGAACTGTAGCAGCCGCCATGCTGCCATTTCAACACGGGAGATGAGATGGTGCCGGCTTGAACGGCTGTTCCCCATCCTCCCACTACTAATACCACAAAGCAAAACAAAATAATCACAGCAAAAATCAAGCGATGCGCTTTCATATTCTTACCTCATATCACATCTCGTTCCACGCTCTGCGTGGAATGAAGCTCGGGACGCTCCGGCGTCCCCTGCACGGCGCAGAGCGCCGCAAGAGCATTCCCACGCCGGAGCGTGGGAACGAGGCTGGCTAACGGGTTACGAATGGCAAATAAACCAGCAAATCCGTCGGCATCACGCTCACCGTGTCGGTGAGAACAGGCGAGCCGGAAACCATCGCGTTGAGCGTGATGTCGTAGGTGGTGTAGTTGGTCAGCCCGGTGAGCGTGTAGCTGCGCGTGCCCTCGATCAGCCCGGTGATAGGCGATGGCTGGTCGCCTGCCGGACCGCTGTAGCTGATTTGCCAGGTGGTGCCGGGCGCAACGGCCGTATTCACCGTCCAGTTCAGCAAAATCGTCTGGTCATTGGGCGAGCCGGAAAGCTGCAATTGGGGAATGAACTCCACCGCGCCGATGTCGGGGTTGGGTCGGCCGTTGCCCAAAATATCTTCAGCCGGGGCGTTGGCCGGATCGGCCGCATCCACCACCGGGCTTGTGCCCGACGGTGTACCATACAGCAGCACCAGATTCGTGAACACGTCGGCAATAGTGCTGGAGCCATCGGCAAACTGGCTGCCGGTCCAGCGCGGCAAAACCAGGCCAGATTGTCCCGGTAACTGCGGGTTGGCTACCAGCCGGTTGGTGTCGTCGGTGTAGTTGATCAGCTCGCCCGCATCTTCGGGAACGGCCGAGCCGCCATTCCAGTAGAGGTTGTTGTCCAATGTCCAGGAGCTGGTTTCGCCAAACGGCGTGTCGGAAAAGTCGTTGCTGCCGCCGCCGTTGGCCCCCATCGTGCCGGTGGGATCAGACCAAATGTTGTTGAAAAACTGGATGTTTTCGTTGGCCGGGTTGCTGCCTTCGGTGTTGAGGCGAAAGGCAAAGGCCAGCGCGGGCAAATCGCCCACGACGGTGTTGTTGCGGAAGGTGACGTTTTGGCCGCCCTTCACGCCAAAAGCGACGCGCATCACGTTGGCTGAATTACCCAGCATCAGGTTGTTTTCCACCAGCACGTTGCGCGCCTCAAAAAAGGGCTGGCCGTCTTCACCAATCAGCACAAAGTTGGAGCCAGTAGAGCCCTGCCAGTTGAAAAAGATGTTGCGCCGCACGGTGATGCGGTCGTTGCCGACGAAGATGTCGTCAGCGGCGTTGCTGTCTTTGATGACGATGTAGCTGCCGGTGTCGTTGGCGTTGGCACGGCCGCTCCCGGCAAAATCGTTAAAAAACACGTTGTCCTGAATGATGACATCCTCCACGCTGTTAACGTCGATGTGCTCGTCGTGGCCGGTCTGGTTGTAGAAAATGTTGCCCTCGACCAGGATGTCATGGGTGGCGTTGTTGATTTTGAGGATGTCGTTGTCGTAGCTGTCATGCAGGATGTTGTTGCGCAGGGTGATGTGGCTGACGCTGCCGTTTCCGCCGCCGTCGATGTGGATCACCAGCGGATCAGATCCCGGCCCGCTGTGGCGAATCTCAAACCCTTCGATGGTGATGCCCTGCACGCCGCTGGCGTCGGTGTAGGCAGTAATGACGCGGTCATTGTTCTGCAGGATCGCCTGGTAAGGAATCTCTGAACGGACGGTGACGCCGGTGGGAAAGGTGCCGCGAATGCGGATACGGCCGTTATACGTCCCACTCTTCACCAAAATCAAGCTGCCATCCGGCACGTTGTCCAGCGCATGGGTAATCGTCGCCCAGGGATTGCCGCTGGAACCAGTGCCGGCGCTGTCATTGCCGGTAGCCGCCACATAGTAAGTGCCGCCTTGCGGCGCGGCCTGCATTTTCTGCGCCAAAGGCCAGATGCCCAACGCCAGCGAAATAAACAAAAAAAGTAAGCTGAAAATGATTTTTGATCTGGTAATTGGCATGTTGCTCCTTTTTAAAGAGACGCAGATTTACCTGATTACCCTGATTGAAAGAATCAGAAAAATCAGGCAGATGTCGCCGAGCGACCGCTTTGCGTACAGGGAAATCAGCGTCCCATTTTCTTCACACAAAAAACAAGAGCCTGCTCATCATTCATTGTTGACAAAAGGCAAATAGACCCAGTTTGTTGGTTCAAAGGGCGGGGCGTCTAGTTCGTCGGCACCGATGTCGGGGGCGAGGCCGTAGGGGCGGGCGTCGCCGTCTACGTCATCGGTGACTGCGGCGAGGGTGGTGGCTTGATCGATGGCGGAAACGGCCGTACTCAACAAATGCAAATCCCCGTTGGCCCCATCGACAAAGAGAGACAGTGGCGCATTTTCCAGGTTGTGGCTGAGAACGGCCGTGCCGCCCCGGTCGCGTAAATTGTGGCTCACCAGATTGTTGCGCAGTTCCACGTCAGTGTTTTCGAAACGCCACTCAATTGAGGAAAACGGGGCCTGCGTGGAAACAACCGTATTGTTAAACGCCTGCGCGCCACACGCCTGCCACAAGCAGATGCCGCAGTCAAAGCCATATTCCGAAGCAAACAGGCCGCCGTCGCTGGCAAACACAAAATTGTTGCGAATGATGCCGCCATAATGATCGACATAGCCACCACCCGCCGCGGGGCAGGGATTGTCGGAGTAGGTGCGAGCGTCGCCGCTGGTGGCCAGGCCAAAGCCAATACCGCGCGCGTTTTCCTTGAGGACGTTGCGCTCCACCAGCGTATCGCGGCAGCCGCGCCACAGGTGAATGCCGTGTTCAGACAGGCCCTCGTCGCACCAAAAGCCCTCAATCAAATTGTCGCGAATCACCCAGCCTTGGGCCTGGTGGGCATCGATGCCACCAGTGTAGCAGTTGTTGCGAATGTACGGCCGTCCCGCATCAGTCAGTTCCAGGTGAGAGCAGGCAATGACGCCATCATCCGGGTAAGTGTCATCGGCAGCGGGATTGATTTTGATGGCCTGCTCGCCGGGGTCGATGATGTGGACGTTGTAGATGAGCGTGTTGAGCGTGTCGCCCACGTCGGTGGTCATGACGTGGATGGGATGATTGTACGCTTCACGCAGGGTGATATCGGCCACGGTTACATCCGAAGCCACAATCTGGATAATCTCTGTGGTGTCGTAATTGCCATCCAAAACGACCGCTTCGCGGTCGCCGGCGGCGGAGCGCAGCGTCACGTTGGGTACATCGATGCGCAAGTAAACGCCGTCCAGATTGTAAACGCCGTCGGCAATGAGGATGGTGGTGTTGGGAACGGCCGTATTCACCGCATTCTCCAACTCAGCCACCGTGTCCACATTCACCACTGTACCAGTGGCCGGAGCGAGGGGTGGGCACATCGCCGCGGCAGTGGATGACAACGGTGCGTGAGATGTTTGTGGAGGGGAAACGGCCGTTTCTGCCAAAACACCGTCTGCCAACACCGAGATAATCAAACTCAAAAAAACAAGGATAAACAGGGGGACACGCTTGTGCATAATTGTTCCTTTACAATACGGACGGCCTATGCTTCTTCTGCTTCGCGGTCATAGTACCCGATTCCCAACAGCAAATCTCTAGGGCAAATGGACTAGGAAGTTGGTACCAGGTCGCTATTGCGTGTACTCCAGAGAAGCAAGCCCGTTCACGCGGCATTCACGATGATTTTACGGCACACATACGGACGCGATCTGCCCCCTCACGTATCCTATGAATAGAACATTTTTCTGCAACTCACCAACCCACGCAGTAAACGGTTGAGCGCAGATCAAACTACAAATTTTAGCCGTTTACTGAGCAACCTTTTCTGGGAGTCGTAGGTCCCACAAAAATGTCTCTGGGATGAAGAAGGAAACACTCAATGGTAATTGCCCAACCAAAAACAACCGGAGAGTTCTACGATCACCTGCTGCAATCTGTGTCGGCGGGCGTGCTGGTTCTGGACGATGATGGCATTGTGACTTCGGCCAATTCGGCCGCGGGCCGCATTTTGGGCTGGGAAGCCGAGCAGTTGATTGGGCGCACCTGGGCCGATCTGGGGCCAAATGAAGAGAAGCTGATCGCCTGTCCCCCCCACCGCACCACCTTGCGCCAGCCAGACGGCCGTTCCGTCGCCGTTAATCTGGCCATCACCCCTGTTTCTGACCACATCACCAGCACCACGATGGTTTCGTTTACCCATTGGCAAGAAATGGAACAGCTCAATGAGGCGCTGCTGCACACGCAGCGGCTGGCGGGCATTGGCATTCTCACGGCCAGCGTCGCTCATGAACTGAACACGCCGTTGAGCATTATTGCCGCCACCTGCAGCAACCTGCTGCACGAAATTGAAGAAAACAGCCTGGGGATGGAGCAGCTTTTACGCTACGTGGAGATGATTGAGCAAAGCGCCTGGCGCTCAGCCCGCATTGTGGAGGTGCTGCGCAACTACTCGTACGCCGATGAGATGCAAACGGCCGTTACCGACCTCAACATGATCATCGAAGACGCCCTGGTTTTGGTGCAGCATCAGTTCAAGGGCGAATTTAATATTCAGATTGTGAAACAGCTGGATGAGAATTTGAAGACGATTGTGCTGGATCACAATCGAATGACACAAGTGCTCTTAAATTTGCTCATCAACGCCCGCGACGCAATGGCTCCCAATGGCGGCACAGTAGAAATTCGCTCGTGGTCACAACTGGATGACGGATTGGCTCCCATCATTCCCCACAATGGCAATGGGGGTCACCAGGAAATGTATGCGTTCTCCATCAGCGACACCGGCAGTGGCATTGACCCCACACTGCTGGAAAACATTTTTGATCCGTTCTTCACCACCAAAAGCCCCGGCAAAGGCACTGGCCTTGGTTTATTCATCGCCAAGCGGATTGTGCAGCAGCACAACGGCCGTATCTGCGCCGAAAATAATGAGTTAGGCGGGGCGACCTTTACAGTTGTTTTACCAAGAAAGCTTTAAAATAAGTGAAAAGTAATAAGTGAAAAGTAGACCCCTTTCTTTTACTTTTGACTTATCACTTTTTACTCTTCCCCTTCCCCAAGCAGCCACGCTTCTGCCTTCTCAACACGCTGAAAAATCCCCACTTTGTAATGGGACCGCAAGGTTTTAGCCATATCTTGCAGCAGTTCTGCTGTTAGCCGCTGGGTGGTGGTCTGTATTACGTAGGCCAATTTACCAATAAGATCGCTCGTAAGCAGCGTCCGTTGGGCGCTAAACGTATATTCAACACGGTGGCCCTGCACAACAAGGATAAGGGCTGAACCAGAATCATCAAGCTGGCGAATGATTTCCAGGAATTCGATGGCCGTCGCTTCATCTATGGCAATGTCGTCTTCTTTGTAAAAATAAACGATGCCGTTCTCTTTAAGGATGAAATGGCCGAACGACCCGGCAATTGTTGTTGATTTGTCATCATTCATAAGGTACGCCTCGCACCGCCACATTTTTCTCCGCAGTCATTATATCAAACAGTTGGTCTAAACAAATTAATATCCAAGTACAAAAACGGCCGTTCCGCAACACATCTCATGCACACATGGGGGAACGGCCGTCTCTGAAATTGGAAAAGCTTATTCGTAATTTATCGTCAGGTAGCCTGCTGTTTGCTGGCCTCTTGCTGGATTAAAGACAAAAAGTATTGATGAAAGCGGCTGTCGCCGGTTAGTTCCGGGTGAAAGGAGGTGACCAGCCAATGACCCTGCTGTGCCGCCACGGCTGTGCCATCAGGCAAGGCAGCAATTACTTTGGCAGCCCCTTTGGCAGCCACCAGCTTGGGAGCACGAATGAAGACGGCGGGAAACGGCCGTCTATCGCCATTGGCAAAAACAGATACATTCAAATCAGTTTCAAACGAATCCACCTGCCGCCCAAACGCATTGCGCGCCACCTCAATGTCCATCACGCCCAGCAGCGGTTGATCGCGTCCGGCCGTGCTGCTGCTGATCTCCTTTGCCAGAAAAATCATGCCGGCACAGGTGCCCCACACCGGCTTCGACTCGGCAAAGTCGTGCAGCGGTTCCATCAGGCCAAAGCGGCGGGCCAACTTGCCAATCGTCGTGCTCTCGCCTCCGGGGATAATGAGGCCATCCAAATCGGCCAGCTGTTCCGGCAGGCGGACTTCCACCGCCTCGACCCCCAGCGACTTCAGCATGTTGATATGTTCAATGAAGGCACCTTGCAGCGCCAAAACCCCAATTTTCATTTAAATCCGAACCTTCAGGACTGGCAGTCCTTTTTAGAGACAGTGTCCAATTCGAGTTGTTGAGGACTGCCAGTCCTTGCAATCCAGAGATTACAGTTTCTTGATAAAGTTGATTTGCCGTTCGACTTCAGTGAAGCCGAGGGCCAGGTGGCTGGCCAGGCTGATCTCGTTGTCGATGATGGTGTCTGAAGCAAGTTCATGGAAGCCATTTTGCCGCGCCCACGCTTCGGCGGCGGCGATAAGCGCCTTGCCCACACCCTGGCGGCGCACATCAGCATCGACAAACCATTCTTCCAGGTAAGCCACGGGCGATGTATTACAGCCTTCGGCGTATTTGCGGCTGCCTACGAATACAAACCCGGCTAATTGGGTGGACGGCCGTTCTGCTACCAGCACACAGCCCACTTCCTCAGCCAAAATCTCGGCCATCTCCTGCCGGTGCTCGGCATCAGTGCTGTCATCAAACAATCCCTGCCGCAGCCGCAGCCACTCCGCCAAATCTCGTTCCGGGACTAATTCTCGTATCTTCATCATCTATCGATCGCCAACCTCCCGCAGGTTTCACAAACGGCCAGAATCCTTTCCTGAACCTGCGGGAGGTTACAGTTTCGCTACCAACCGCGTGTGGCCAGATGCTCGCTCTCCGGCAGGCTGCTCACGTTAATGCCCACCATTGGCTCGCCCAAATTCTCGCTGACTTTGGCCAAAATTTCGGGATTGTTAAAGTGAGTGGTTGCTTCCACAATCGCCTTGGCCCGCTCGGCCGGATTACCGCTCTTGAAAATGCCGGAGCCCACAAAAACGCCATCGACACCAATTTGCATCATCAAGGCTGCATCGGCGGGGGTGGCAATACCACCCGCGGCAAAATTGACCACCGGCAGACGGCCCAGCTCTTTGGTTTCTTTCACCAACTCATACGGTGCGCCAATGTTTTTGGCATAGGTCATCAGCTCTTCATCAGGCATGAGCTGCAAACGGCGAATCTCGCCCAGCACGGTGCGGGCATGGCGCACGGCTTCCACCACATCGCCAGTGCCCGCTTCCCCTTTGGTGCGAATCATGGCCGCGCCTTCACCAATGCGGCGCAGCGCCTCGCCCAGATTGCGGCAGCCGCACACAAAAGGAATCTTGAAGTTGTGCTTGTTGATGTGATGCGTCTCGTCGGCTGGGGTTAGCACTTCACTTTCATCGACGTAATCAACCCCAATCGCTTCCAAAATTTGCGCCTCGACAAAGTGGCCGATACGGGCTTTGGCCATGACTGGAATGCTGACGGCAGCAATGATCTCTTTAATCATGCCGGGGTCCGACATGCGCGCTACGCCCCCGTCCTGGCGAATGTCTGCCGGAACACGTTCCAAAGCCATGACGGCACAGGCACCCGCTTCTTCTGCAATGACGGCCTGCTCGGGCGTCACCACGTCCATAATTACGCCGCCTTTCAACATTTGGGCCAAGCCAGCTTTTACTTTGAAGCTGCCCACTTCGCTCTTTCCGTTCTGCTTGATGTTTCCATTTTCGCT
The DNA here is from genome assembly GCA_002699125.1 of Anaerolineaceae bacterium. Lineage (GTDB taxonomy): Bacteria > Chloroflexota > Anaerolineae > Promineifilales > Promineifilaceae > Leptofilum. The sequence continues at coordinate 5,820 of PABI01000048.1, read as the reverse complement.
CATCTTTACCTCCGCTTGGTTTAATCGCTGTTTGGTTCATGCAAATTTGCAGTTCAGAACAAAAGCAACAGCAACTTTTGCACATTTACCTATTTAAGATTTTAATCATCGGGATCAGGCAAAACAAGGCAATTGGCATTATCCTCATGCTCAGTAGAAGAAAGTGATAGACTTTATTTATGTCAATACTGGGCCGGGCTATCCTTAGACAGGAAAAAGTATAACTTTTGCTACTGATGCGGGGAGGGATACGGCCGTTACAATTTTCATCATATTGAAAACAATACCGGATTCAAGTAATCGATCATGGAGAAAACTATGAGTGCACCTATCACCTATGAACAAGGCAATTTAAGCGATAATCACGACGTCTTCCTGCTTTTTGAGGAAACATTGGCCGATTTTGTGCAGCGTCTGGGCTTTGCTGGCGCAACCAGCTGGGGCGACAATGAAAAACTAGAAAAGATGTGGCAGCAAAGACGGCCGCTTTTTGAGCACATCACCCACACAAAAGACCAATTTTGGCTGGCCAGGCAAAATAATCAAATTGTCGGGTATGCTCGCACCACGATGCGGGACGGCACCCAGGAACTTACGGAATTTTTTGTCAAACCGGGCATCCAGTCTGGCGGTGTGGGGCGCGGCCTTATTGAGCGGGCCTTCCCCCAAGAAGGTGCCGAACGACGCATTATCATCGCCACGGCCGATTTTCGGGCCCAGGCACTTTATCTAAAATCTGGCGTGTTTCCCCGCTTTCCCATTTATTATTTTGGTCGTGAGCCGGAGCAGGTGCCTTTTGCGTCTGATCTGCAATTTGTGCCGTTGGTTAACCATGCAGAAACCATTTCCACGCTGGCGGCGATTGACAAAGAGACAATCGGCTTCCGGCGGGATGCAGACCAGCAGTGGTTTTTGGCCAACCGGCGTGGCTATTTGTATGTACGAGACGGCCGTCCCGCAGGCTACGGTTACGTGGGGGAAAACAGCGGCCCCTTTGCCTTGCTAGACGCCACCGACTTCCCCGCTGTGTTGGCCCATGCCGAAAGTACCGCCCAGGCAGAAGGGCTAAAAAGATTTGGGGTTGAAGTGCCGACAGTGAATGAAACGGCCGTATCTTACCTGCTTTCGCGCAACTTTAAGCTGGATGTTTTCATTGCCATGTTCATGAGCGATCGGCCGTTTGGCAACTTCGACCGCTACATCATTACCAGTCCGCCTTTCTTTCTTTAATTCTTCTCAAGGACTCGTTTCAAGCGAGTTCTTTTTGCGCTTGCAAATATGTCATATATGACATATCATTCTGGCATGGCTCCAGACGATAAACCGTTGGTTTGGTTGCATGGCGAAATTAAAACACCTCCTTTTTCTGCAAGTGCTCGTCTTGAAGCCGGGTTTTTGCTTCGCAGATTACAGCAAGGAGAACACCTAAGTCTGCCGCATTCCAGACCAATGCCCTCAATTGCACCTGGATGCCACGAATTACGAATCAATGACAAACAAGGAACCTGGCGCATAATCTATCGAATTGATGATGACGCCATCGTCATCTTGGCGCTATTTCAAAAGAAAACAAGGCAGACACCCAAGAAGATCATTGAAATCTGCCAAAAACGAATCAAACAGTATGATGCAATCTAGTTTAGGGATGAACTATGGATGAAAAAAAGAGAAAGAAATTAGAAGAAGCTGGCTGGGCAATTGGTTCTGCAGACGATTTTTTAGGGCTAACGCCTGAGGAAGCTGCCTATATAGACTTAAAGCTAACGCTTGCTCAAAATTTGCGGACAGAAAGACAAAACAACCAATTGACACAACAAGAGTTAGCCCGCCTCATAAAATCCAGTCAGTCACGAATTGCCAAAATGGAATCAGGCGATCCCTCTGTCTCGATTGACTTACTCATTCGTGGCTTGTTTGCTTTGGGAAAAACGCCGAAAGATTTATCTTTGATGTTGGCTAGCAGCTAATTTTTCTAGCACGAGCAAATGGGAGATACCCAGCACCGCCAGTGGTGTTTTTTCGGCGGTGTAGAGGCTGTTTTTGATAAAACGGCCGAATTTCGGCCAGCGCCTTTCAATATTGTCGTAGCCACCAAAAATACGGCCGTGATGCACCACCCTCACCGGCAAGCCATGCAGCAAGCCCAGCAAATCCCGTTTTGTGTAGGTGCGTACGTGGGGGGCCAGCCGGTTGCGCAGTATGTCTGGCAGATAGTTCACCAGGGGAATGTTGCCGAATTTGTAGCGCCCGCGCCAATAAATGCCGTGTTGCTCCACCGGATACCAGCGATTGGGGCAAAAGATGAGGATACGGCCGTTTACCTTCGTTACCCGCACCATTTCTGCCAGCGCCAGCCGATCATCCACCACATGTTCGATTACTTCATTGCTGAAGACAAAATCAAAGCTGCCGCTGGCAAACGGCAGGGTTTCCCCCATTGCCTGCACAATGCCCGGCGCCACGGCCAGCGCTTTTTGCGCCCGATCCAGCTCCAGTTCCAGGCCAAAGCGATGGGGCGTAAACGGGGCAAACGCATCCAGATAGGTACCCAAACCGCAGCCATTGTCCAAAACGACAGCGTTATTGAGATCGACCCACTGCTGGATCATGCGCAGGCGGCGCTCCTGGCCAGAACGCCACACATAACCTGGTTCACCGCGCAGCGCGGCCTTGTCTGAATAACGTAAAGGGGAAGACATAGCTCAGCAGTAAGCGTTAACGACTAGCCACCTGCTCACTCCAAACCAGGTTCGGACCGTCCAATGACAAAGAGACGAGGTTCAAAATATCTCTTCCGATAACACCCCACTCCTGATCAATCAACAAAAAGCGCCCTCTAAAGATTTTGTTCAGAAAAATCATCTCCAGGTGAACGGCCGAAGCAAACGTCCGGCTTCCATCAAAACCCATCAACTCATAAACCCCATTTGGATCAGTCGTTAGATCAAGTTGATTGGCAGATGCTGAAGGAATCAAAGTAACATCTGCGCCTGAATCCAGCAGCATTGATGCCGAGGACAAATCACCTGTGTTTTCTGGGCTACGCAAGACGACTTGCGCCAGCGGTGCTGGTGGATCAAACAGGTTGGCATCATACTTCGGCATCAGGCAATTCCGCAACGATTTCTTTTTTGAAATCTGCTGCCTGTTCGGGATGAACAAGGCGGGGTGTGGAAATGTTCACCGCCTTTTTAGGAGCGGGTTGTTCTGCTTGGGAAAGCGCTTCCTGTAGCTCTAGCGCTTGCAACAGCTCTGTTTTTATTTCATTAATTAGCTCTGCTTTTATCGCTTCCCAGTTGCCAGTTTGGTAAACGGTCGTTTCCTCCCGTACCGTTTCTACTTGGCCAGATGATTGAACATATTGAGAATGGGGCACGATCACCGCAACAGGCTTACCGTATCGCTCAATAACAATCTGGTTTCCAGCAACGGCCGCATCTAAAATTTCTCGCCACTTTGATCGTGCTTCATCACTAGACATTTTGACGGTAGTCATCGTTTATCATCCAAAAATCGTACGATTCGTAACTTTCTGGCGAAAATCGTAGCGCGGTACGGTCGTTCTGTCAATGACCTACTCCGTCACCAATGAATCGTAGACGCGGCGCACTTCCTGGATGTCTTGCCACATGAGGGATTTGGGACTGCCCGGTTTGCGGCTGGGGTTGCGCAGCAGGTAGGCGGGGTGGAAGATGGGCATCAGGCGACGGCCGTTCCAATCATGCCACTGACCGCGCAATTTGGTAATACCTGTCAGCCCAAGCAGCGACTGCGTAGCCACGTTACCCGTTAGCAGCATAATGGTCGGATCAACCAGGCGGATAATCTCAAACAAGTATGGTTTGTAATACTCAATTTCATCATTTGTGGGCTTGCGGAAGTTTTTGCTCCCTTCACCCGGCGGCATGCGGAACACCGAGTTGCTGATGAAAACATCCTGCTCTGTATCAAAGCCGACGGACTGCAAAATTTGGTCCAGCAGCTGCCCGGATCGGCCAACAAACGGCTTGCCCTGAATATTTTCTTGCGGGCCTGGAGCTTCCCCCACCAACATCAATTTTGCCTCAGGATTGCCCCGGCAGATGACGATGTTGGTCCCGGCGTCAGCCAGCGGATCATCATCCATCTTCATCATGTCATCAATGAGTTCATCTAAAGAATTGTACTGTTCACCTGGTTCATCAAATAAGCTTTTCTGCATCATTTTCTCCTATTCCAACTTCCAGCTCATTTTAGCCCAATCGAAGCAAATTCTCTACCAATGTCATTCGCCAATAGGAATTCTGGTATATGACTTTTATGCAATTGGCACGCGCTTTACTTTTTTCTATCCTATCACTATCTCATGGGAACGGATCAATGCCCATTCGCTATTTACAATAATCTGGCGTAGATCCAAGTCTGAACAGAGCATTGTAGCAGAACCACCCTTTTATAGATTTTACCTTTATAAAACATTGCAGGTTCTGTATATGAAAGCAAAAACCCCCACTTATGTAACGTTATTCCTGTTTTTGCTTTTCTTATTTGTGATTCCCAGATTCGAGCGCTGAGCGAACATTCTGATTTCTGGGAATCACACTAATTTTACCCAAGTAATCGGCCTAATCACGTTAGGTTTTTGGCAAAACCTTTTAGCCGATTTCATTTCAGGGGAGCAGTATCGTATCATGCAAAAAGAAAGCCAATCCGTAACGGCCGTTCCACCCGCTGTTTGTGAAGAAGATGTTGTATTGAATTTGACCATCAGCGGCGCACGCGAACAAATCCTCTCTCTGTTAGAGCAGATGGATGCCGTACCGGGTTTTTCTGTGGTAAAAGGCTCTTTTATCGTTTCGACATCTCGTAACTCATCAATGTAAAGAACATTTTGAGTTTCTCCTGTTTTCAAAAAACGGCCGTTTCCTGGGCAGAAACGGCCGTTTTTTGCTGCCTACGTAAAATTTCGTGTGCTAAAATCGTCCAACAACAAAGGAGTAAGCACACTTATGATTACGATTCATACTCAACTGATTGGCCAACCCCAAACCCTAACCGATGAGCGCGGCACCTGGCACTCTGCCATTTTTCGCACGCCCATTACTGAGCCTATTTTTCTGCAAGAACGTGGCCTCACCGGTGACCAGGTCGCCGACACCAAACATCACGGTTCGCCAGACCAGGCTATTTGCTGCCATCCGCTGGCCCACTATGATTTTTGGAACAATCATTACAAACTTTTCCGCCAGGAAGCCCAGCTTGGCCCCGGCAGCGTCGGCGAAAATTGGGCTTTAACCAACTGCACAGAGGCGGATATCTGTATTGGAGACATCTATCAAGTGGGGGAAGCCGTTGTACAGGTAAGCGCACCGCGCTACCCTTGCACCAAGCAGGAACGCAAGCTGAAGCTGCCCAATTTTTTCAACCAAGTATTAAGCTCACAGCGCACCGGTTTCTATTTGCGCGTGCTGACGCCGGGAAGTGTGCAGGCAGGAGATGAGCTGCGCCTGCTGGAACGGCCGAATCCCATCTTCACCATTCAGCTCGTCAACCAACACACCCTCGGCGAGCCTGATGAAACCGTAGGGCAGGAAATGTTGGCTTTGCCTGAACTGGCTGCAGGTTGGAAGAGAATCATCGCCAGTAAGCTGAAAATCAAATCCGTACCGGCATAGTAGATCCAAAATTCAATACAAAGAGACAAAGAATCGAAAGAAAGAAAAATCTGCGTCAATCTGCGTAGGTATCACCACGGTAAACCGTGATTGAACATTAAAAACGGCAGAATTGGCACAAAAGGATTCATCGTGCATACTGGTAAGTTCGCCAAAACATTCCAGT
>PABI01000047.1 GCA_002699125.1 Anaerolineaceae bacterium | reverse complement strand
TTATAGAATTCCGGACCAACGGCCAATACGCCTCGCACGAATTCCAGATTCAAGAGTTCCGCCGCCCCGAGTTTGAGGTGAGCGCCCGCCAGGAAAGCGTCGGCCCCTACGTGGTGGGCGACGCGGCTACCGTTGCCGTGACCGCCAGCTACTTTGCCGGTGGCCCCCTACCCAATGCCGACACCAACTGGTTGGTCACCTCTACGCCCACCTACTACTCGCCGCCCGGCTGGCCTGAATTCACCTTTGGCACCTGGACGCCGTGGTGGTATTACGATGACTTCTACTATGGCGGTGCCGAAGTTGAATACATTGATTTTGGTTTCCCCGGCGGCCCGTCGGTGCAGGTGGCCGAGACGTTTAGCGGCCTGACAAACGCCGGGGGCGAGCATTTCTTGCAGATTGATTTTGAAGCGCTGGAAGGCAATCGGCCGTTTACCGTGCGCGCCGAAGCCACGGTGATGGACGTCAACCGGCAGGCGTGGTCGTCCAGCACCAACCTGCTGGTGCATCCCGCCGACCTGTACGTGGGACTGCGCAGCCCCAGCACCTTTGTGGAGCAGGGGGAACCGCTGGAGATTGAAGCCATCGTCACCGATATCGATGGTGCGGCGGTGGCCGGCACGGCCGTTTCCATTGAAGCCGCCCGCCTGGAATGGAATTACCGGGATGGCCAATGGCGTGAAGAGGCAGTCGATACGCAAACCTGCGAGGTCGCCTCTGCTGCCGAGCCGGTGGAATGCAGCTTTAGCACCGACGTGGGTGGGACTTATGAGATTACGGCCGTTCTCACAGACGCCCAGGGCAACCAAAACCAGAGCCAGCTTACCCGCTGGGTCAGCGGCGGCAAGCGGCCCGTGCAGCGCAACGTGACGCAGGAAAGCGTCACCCTCATCCCGGATCAAGAAGAGTACCAGCCCGGCGACGTGGCCGAAATTTTGGTGCAGTCGCCGTTCAGCCCGGCGGAAGGATTGGTGACGCTCAACCACGGCGGCATTGTCTCCACCGAGCAGTTTGCCCTGGAGGACGGCAGTTACACCTTGCAAATTCCTATCAGCGAGGCCCACATCCCCAACCTGACGGTGCAGGTGGACCTGGTTGGTTCTGCGCCGCGCACCGACGATGACGGCGAGGAACTGCCCGACGTGCCGCCGCGCCCGGCCTTTGCTACCGGATCGCTCAATTTGAGCGTGCCGCCGTACAGCCGGGAACTGAGCATTGCCATAACACCACAATCTGATCGCCTGGAACCGGGGGCGGAAACGGCCGTATCCCTCACCGTCACCAATGCCAATGGCCAGCCTGTGCCTAACGCTGAGGTGGCCCTGGTGGTGGTCGATGAAGCGATTTTGGCGCTGACCAACTACCAGCTTGTTAATCCGCTGGACATCTTCTACAGGTCGCAGTGGAGCTGGACTGAGAGTCGTTACGGCCGTAACAGCATCATCCTGGCCAACCCTGAAAGATTGTCCGGCGCTGATGGGGCACAAGCTATCGAAGCGCCCCGCGCCGAGACAGACACTGCCGCCTTTGCTGTGGAAGAAGAAATGGAGGAGGGAGAGGCCACAGCCGATATGGATGTGGCGGGCACACCTGCTCCTTCAGTGGCAGCTCAGCCAGGGGATGATGCCGCGCAGACGCCAATTGATCTGCGCACCAACTTTGATCCGCTGGCCGTGTTTGCCCCCACCAGCCAGACCGATGCCGCCGGGCAGGCCCAAGTCACCTTCACCCTGCCCGACAACCTGACGCGCTACCGCATCATGGCCGTGGCCGTGGCCGGCGACAATCTGTTTGGCGCGGCCGAGAGCAATCTCACCGCCCGATTGCCTTTGATGGTACGGCCGTCTGTCCCCCGCTTCCTCAACTATGGCGACCAGTTTGAACTGCCCGTCGTCGTGCAAAACCAGACCAACGAGTCGATGGAGGTAGAGGTGGTGCTTGATGTGACCAACCTCACCCTGACGGCCGGAGCAGGCCAGCGGGTGCTGGTGCCCGCCAATAATCGGGTGGAGGTGCGCTTCCCGGCGACGACCAACAGCGCCGGTAAGGCAAGGTTCCAGGTAGCGGCCGTTTCCGGCACGTACGCCGACGCTGCCAACGGTGAACTGCCTGTCTACACCCCGGCCACCACCGAAGCATTTGCTACCTACGGCACGCTGGATGAGGGTGCGGTGGCCCAGCCGTTTGTCATGCCCGATGGCGTCATTCCTGGTTACGGTGGTCTGGAAATCAACACCTCCTCTACCGCCCTGCAAGCTCTCACCGATGCGGTGCTCTACCTCACCAGCTCTCGCTACGATTCGGCCGATGAGCTGGCCTCGCGTATCCTCACCATCGCTGCCCTGCGCGATGTGCTGACGGCTTTTGAAGCTGAGGGGCTGCCAGCGCCAGGGGAAATGGAAACGGCCGTCATTCGCGACATCGAAACATTAGAAGGGTTGCAAAATCCCGACGGCGGCTTCCCCATCTGGGAACGCAACCGGGAATCTTACCCCTTCCACACCGTGCATGTGGCCCATGCCCTGGCCGTGGCCGGTCAGAAAGGATTCACTGTGCCCGGTGAGATGCAGGCCAACGTGCAGAGCTATCTGCAAAACATCGAAAGCCATTACCCAAGTTGGTATGGTCAAAGGATTCGCTGGGCATTAAGTGCCTACGCGCTGTACGTGCGGCACCTGGCCGGCGACAGCGACTTTGCCAAGGCGCGCGCCCTGCTGGACGAGGCGGGCATTGAAAACATGCCGATGGAAGCTCTGGCGTGGCTGTGGGACATCCTGGCCGACGATCCGGCTTCGGCGGAGGACGTGGCGGCAATTCGGCAGTTTATCAGCAACCGGGCGGTGGAAACGGCCGATGCCGCCAACTTCACCACCTCTTATGGCGACGACGCCTACCTGATGCTGCACTCCAACCGCCGCACCGATGGTGTGATTCTGCAAACACTCATCAACCAGACGCCGGAAAGCGACCTGATTCCCAAAGTGGTGAATGGCCTGCTGGCGCACCGCACCCGCGGACATTGGGGCAGCAGCCAGGACAATGTGTTTATCCTGCTGGCGCTGGACAGCTACTTCAACACCTTCGAGGCGCAAACGCCGGACTTTGTGGCCCAGATTTGGCTGGGACAGACTTACGCCGGAGCCCAGGAATTTATCGGGCGCAGTACCGATCGCTACCTGACAGAAATCCCCATGAGTTATCTGGCCGAGGAAGAAATGGGCGATGTGATTGTGAGTGTGGCTGGAGACGGCCGTCTCTACTACCGCCTCTCCCTCAACTATGCTCCCACTGACCTCACGCTTGACCCGCTCAATCGCGGCTTTGTGGTGCAGCGCACTTACGAAGGCGTTGATGATCCCGAGGACGTGTTCCAGGACGAAGATGGCGTCTGGCACATCCGGCTGGGGGCACGGGTGCGAGTGCGCCTGACGCTGGTGGCCGACAACCGCCGCTACCACGTCGCCCTAGTTGATCCGCTGCCGGCCGGGCTGGAACCGGTTAACCCGGCGCTGGCCGTCTCGCAAAGCGTGCCGCAAGACCCGGACACCGAGGATTTCCCCTGGTGGTTCTGGTGGAACTGGTACGATCACCAAAACATGCGCGATGAACGGGTAGAGGCGTTTGCCGCGCTTCTGTGGGAAGGCTCCTACACCTACGACTATGTGGCCCGCGCCACCACGCCCGGCACTTTCGTCGTCCCGCCTACTAAAGCGGAAGAGATGTACTCGCCAGACGTGTTCGGCCGCAGCAGCAGCGATCTGGTGATTGTGGAATAATATTTCTTGAGATTGGTCCAATCTTCTTAGCGTTTAAGAAATTAAACGGGCAACTAATGTTGGGCGATTTTCCAAATCGCCTGAACGATTTTCCAAATCGTTCTACAAAGGTTACCCAACTATTTTCTTAAAGTACAACAAGATTGGACCAATCTAGAAACGGGAGATGGATATGCACTTTAATCTTGTTTTTGAAGGGGGCGGTGCCAAAGGGGCGGTTTTCGCCGGGGCGATGCGGGAATTTGAAAGGCAGGGGCATAGTTACGGCCGTTTGCTAGGCACGTCTGCCGGGGCCATTACAGCGACCCTACTGGCGGCTGGCTATTCCGCGAATGAAATGTTGGTCCAGATTAACGAAAAGCTGCCCGACGGCTCTCCTCGGTTTTCCACTTTTATGGATGTGGCCGACACAATTTCCGACGCTGAGTGGGAAAACAGCGTCCTCTTCAAATTATTCAAGCAAATCGATTGGCCGCTGGTTCCCGAATCAGTAGAGAGCCGCATGGATGATTTTGTTATCAAACAGCTAACGCAGATGAAAATCTACCGTCTGCTCTTTACCTTTATGGAACTGGGTGGCTTTTATGCCGGCAATGCGTTTTTGGCATGGCTGCGAGAGAAATTGGATTTAAACGGCCGTAACCTGGGGCAGGCCACCCTGGCTGAATTTTACGAACACACCGGCAAGGACCTGAACGTGGTTGCCTCTAACATCACCGATGGCGGCATCCTGGTTTTGAACCATCGCACCACGCCGAATTGCCCCGTAGCCTGGGCCGTGCGTATGTCCATGAGCATTCCGTTTATCTGGCAGGAAGTACGCTGGCAGCAGGACTGGGGAACTTATCATGGCCGTGACATTACCGGTCATGCTATCGTGGATGGCGGCTTGAACTCTAATTTCCCCATCCGACTGTTGATTTCGCGCAGCCCGGATGTAATTGCCGTGATGGGGCCGCATGATGGCACCTTTGCCCTCGGCCTGCTCATTGATGAAACGATACCGGTGGCCAACAGCGGATCTGGCATGGCCGACACGGGTGCGGGAGTGGCCTGGGAAATCAAGAACCTGCCCATTGTGCGCCGTGTCTCTAACCTGGTCAATACCATGACCAACGCCTACGATAAAACCATTATCGATGCTTACAAAGATGGGGTGTGTCGTTTGCCGGCCCAGGGGTATGAAACCACTGATTTTGACATGAGTGATGCGCGCACCGCAGCCCTGGTCACGGCCGGTGAGCAGGCGCTGCGCGACTTTTTCCTTACCTTCAAACTGTAAATCGTAAATCCCTGCTTTCACCGTTATAATTCCGCCATGCTCAACCTCATCTTTTTTGTGATTGGCCTGCTCGCGGCCGTTATCATCAATACCCTGGCCGATTATTTACCGTCGTCCCACACGCCGTTACGACCGCGGTGGCACACCTGGAGCTGGTCGCAGCGTAAACGGCCGTTCCTCGTGTTCATCTTCACGCCGCTTGTTTTAGGTAGCCTACCCTTCTTTTTGGAGAATGTGGTGGATACGGCCGTAAACAGCTTCCACATCACTGTCCTCATCCTCATCATCGTCACCGATCTGGAGCACAAGCTCATTTTTGATATTGTGACCATTCCGGCGGCGGTGATTGCCCTGCTCACCAGCATGTTGGTCAGCCCGGCCGAAAACAATATTCGGCTGGCGGTGATTGGGGCAATTGCCGGTTATGCCATCTTCTTTTTGCTTTACTGGGTGGCGCAGCTCATTTACGGACCAGGGCGCGGTGCGCTGGGGGCAGGCGACGTGAAGCTGGCAATGTTGATGGGCGCGATGCTCGGCTTTCACCGCATCTTTTTTGCCCTTATTTTGGGCATCTTTTTGGGTGGCTTCTTTTCCTTACTGCTGCTGGTCAGCCGCCGCGTCAACCGGGACACGGCGCTGCCCTACGGCCAATACCTGGCGCTGGGCGGCATCATCATGCTCATCTGGGGCGCGCAATACGTCCAGCAGTTTTTGAACTAACCGAAAAATGAACCGCGGAGAACGCGGAGAGCGCTGAGGTTTTCCGCAATAAATTTCTCTGCGTCCTCCGCGCCCTCTGCGGTAAAAAGTAGAAATATGGAAGTGACGATTATTGAGAAATTGAAGGAAGCGGGCATTGTCGTGGCGCTGCCGGGGGATTTGCCGTTGGCAGCGATTGTTCCCATTGCTGATGCGCTGCTGGCTTCGCCGATTTTGGCGGTGGATGTGGCGTTTGGCGGCACAGAAATGCCGCAACTGCTGCATGATTTGCGCCGGCGGGCCGAAGATAAGCTGTTGATTGGGGTGAGTGGGGTGGAAACGGCCGTTCAGCTCCAATCCCTGCAAAACAGCCCTATCGACTACATCTCCTCTCCCCGACTAGATGATGAGCTGCTGATAGGCTGCCAAAACGGCGGCATGGCCTACCTGCCTGGGGTGATTAGCGTTCTGGCGGCACAGGCGGCGCAGCAAAAAGGGTGCAGCAGCATTCGCCTACGCACCGGCGGTCCGGCCGGGGCCGATTACGTTCGCGCCCTCCGTCAGGTGCAGCCCGATCTTGGACTCATCGTGGAAACAGAACTAAATCCTGTGGAGGTGTATGGTTACCGGCAGGCGGGTGCGGCAGCGCTGGTAGTTGGCGCGCCGCTTTTCACCGGGCATCAGCAAACGATGGCCGATCTCATCACCCAGGCCAGAATTTTCATGCAGGCATGGCAAGATGGTGGTAGCTGGCAGGAAAAACGCTCGCAGAACGGCCGTTACTAAAAAATCTCACCACGGTTAAAAGAATGAACAGATGACACAGATCACGATACGGCCGTTAACCAGCCACGACGATTATCAACAAACCCGCCAAATCCACATGGCCACCTGGGGCGTGGACGCCTCAGAAACGATCCCGCCGCTGACGGTCCATGCCTTGCAGCACAACGGCGGCACGGCCATCGGTGCGTATGATGATGAGCGACTGGTCGGGTATGTTCTGGGGACGCTGGGCACGATTGAAGCGCCAAATCGCATTGACCAGATTGCTGCTGCCCGGTTAAAAATGTATTCGATAATCATGGGCATTCTGCCCGAATACCAGAATCAGGGTATTGGTTACCAGTTAAAGCTGGCCCAGCGCGAGGCGGCGCTGCGCGACGGTATCCGGCTCATTACCTGGACGTATGATCCGCTGGAGAGCCGCAACGGCCGTCTCAACATCGGCAAGTTGGGCGCGGTGTGCCACAAATATTACCGCGACTTCCACGGGCCGATGGCTGGACGTAACGCCGGGCTGGCCAGCGACCGCTTTGATGTCGAGTGGTGGGTGACCAGCAATCGGGTGGAAGGACGGGTGGCGCAGCAGAGACGGCCGTTAAGCCTCGATGCCATGCGTGGTGCCGGGGCGATTATTGTGAACGAAGCTCAATTTGACGATGCGGGACTACTCATCCCACCGCTAGAGTTTGCGCATAGCGACAATAACCTGCTGCTGGTAGAAATCCCAGCAGAGATTCAGACGATCAAAGCGGCCGATCTGGCGCTGGCCAAACAGTGGCGGCAGCACACCCGGCAGCTGTTTGAGCATTATTTTGCGGCCAACTTTGTCGTGACCGATTTTGTGTTTCAGCCTGGGGAGGACGGCCGTTCGCGCAGCTTCTACCTCCTCACCCACAATGATTCGTAAAAGGACGCAGAGACCAGTGAGTGCGTGTGAGAACAGTGAGATTTTTCTCTTTTTTCTCTGTGTTCTCTGTGGCAAAAAAACATGAAGATTGAACGTGTAGACCTTTATTATATTTCCATGCCGCTGGTATCGCCGTTTGGCACCAGCTTTGGTGTGCAGCAGCAGCGGGATGCGCTGATTTTAGCTTTGCACAGCGAAGGGTTGGTTGGCTGGGGCGAATGTGTGGCCACCAATGATCCGGGCTACAGTTATGAAACGGCCGTCACCGCCTGGCACATCCTTTCCGACTTTCTCATTCCCACTGTGCTGGGGCAAAACCTGGAGGAACCGGAGCAGCTGCAATCCTGGTTCAGCAAGGTGCGCGGCCATCCGCTGGCCAAGGCAGCGCTGGAGCAGGCCGCCTGGGATATCACCGCCCAACGAGATGGCCTCTCTTTTGCCCAAAAGCTGGCCCAACCGTACCCGGAAGGTTCGCGTGAGCGGGTGAAGGTCGGCGTGAGCATTGGCACGCAGCCCAGCATTGCCCAAACGATGGACGTGATTGCTAAACATTTGGACGAGGGATACGGCCGTATCAAGCTCAAAATTAAGCCGGGTTGGGACGTGAAGCTGGCCTGGCAGGCACGCCATACCTTCCCCGACGTGCCCATCATGCTAGACGCCAACTCCGCTTACACTTTGGACGATGCTGTCATTTTCCAGGCGATGGATGATTTGGACCTGCTCATGATTGAACAGCCGTTAGGCTACGAAGACATTTATGACCACAGCAAATTACGGCCGCAAATCAAAAGCCCGCTCTGCCTTGATGAGAGCATTCATTCGGTCGACGATGCCCGCCTGGCCATTGCTCTGCAAGCGTGTGACATCATCAACGTGAAGCCCACGCGGGTCAGCGGCTGGACCGAAGCGCGCAAAATCCACGATTTGGGCGTGGCCCACGGATTGGGCCTGTGGGTTGGCGGCATGTTGGAAACTGGTGTGGGACGCGCTGCCCAGCTGGCTTTGGCCTCGCTGCCCGGCTTTACGCTGCCCGGCGACATCTCCGCCACCGCCCGCTACTATGAGCACGACATCGCCACTCCGTTCTTTCTCAACACGGAAGACAGTACTATCACCGTGCCTACCGGTCCAGGATTGGGTATTGAGGTAGATATGGACCGGCTCAAAGAAGTAACCTTGCGTGAAAAAACCTTCACGTCGTAAGTGTCATACCCGCAAAGGCGGGGGGATGACATTTTGGTTTTGACGCTTAATTTGCGCTTTTAGGTTTACGATTTATGATTTGATGATTCAATCCAAAATGACAAATCAGATGGTTCCAATCTTGTAAACTGGACCAATCTATACCGAGGGAATCATGTTTGAAGACAAAACAATCGCATTTATTGGCAGTGGGATAATGGGCGAGGCGATGATTCGCGGTTTGTTGGCGCAAAAAAGTGTGCTGCCGGACCAGATTTTAGCTGCCGATCCGTGGGGGCAGCGGCGTGAAGAGCTCAAAGATCGGTATGGCATCAATGCCATTAGCGACAATCGGGAAGCGGCCGAAAATGGGCAAATTGTGGTCTTGTCGATCAAGCCGCAAACGCTGCCTTACGTGCTGCCGGAGATTCGTGGCCATCTGCGCCGGCAAGATTTACTGCTCTCCATTCTGGCCGGGGTGCCCATCAAAAAATTGGCCGATGGCACGGCGCATGCGGCCGTTGTTCGCGCCATGCCCAACACACCGGCCCAAATTGGCCAGGGGATCACCGTCTGGACCGCAACCCCAGAAGTGACTGACGTACAAAAGCAGCAGGCGCAGGCGATTTTGGCTTCGTTGGGGCAGGAAATTTACGTAGACGAAGAGGATTATCTGGACATGGCCACGGCATTAAGCGGCTCCGGGCCGGGCTACGTCTTCATGATGATGGAAGCGCTGATCGATGCGGGTGTACATTTGGGCTTCTCGCGCCGCATTGCCGAACAGCTTGTTTTCCAGACGATGATTGGTTCGGTCAATTACGCGATGGAATCAGGCAAGCACGTTGCCGAACTGCGCAATCAGGTAACCTCCCCCGGCGGCACCACGGCCGCTGCCCTGTATCACATGGAAAAAGGCGGTCTGCGCACCGTCATCTCGCGCGGCATCTGGGCCGCGTACGAACGCTCCGTCTCCCTGGGTAAGGGCAAGGCGGAGGACGATCCGGAGGGTTAGCGTTCGGTAATCCGTGATCGGTAAACGGTAATCAGTAAGCAGATGACCGATCACCGATTACGGATGACCGATTACCGAAAGAATGTCCCCCACTGTTTTACTGCAACACGGCCGTCTCTGGCGCAGGTTCCAAGAGCCGGTGCGGGTGATAACGGCCGTTTCTCCCCAAGAAGTTTTGCCCGCCCTGGTTGAATTGGAAACGGCCGTTCGCGCCGAAAATCTCTACGCTGCCGGATTTATCAGCTACGAGGCGGCCACCGCATTTGACCTGGCCGTTCATAAGCCTTTGGCTGGACTGCCGCTGCTGTGGTTTGGTTTGTTTGAAGCATTCGAGGAGATTGAACAATCTCTAATCTCTAATCCTTCGACAAGCTCAGGACAGGTTCTCCAATCTCCAACCATAGGTGATTGGCAGCCGGCCATCAGCCGCACCGCGTATGACGCTGCCATCCAGCAAATCAAGGACCATATCGCCGCCGGGGATACCTACCAGGTGAATTACACCTTTCCCCAGCACGCCAGCTTTACCGGCGAGCCGCTGGCTTATTTCGGTGAACTGGTGGCGGCGCAGCAGGCTAACTATGCTGCTTACCTGGACATCGGCCGGTTTGCCATTTGTTCGGCCTCGCCGGAGCTGTTTTTTGGTTTGAACGGTACGCGGCTGTACTCAAAACCGATGAAGGGAACGGCCGTGCGCGGCCTCATCCTGGCGCAAGACAACGCCAACATCGCCTGGCTGGCCCAATCGGAGAAAAACCGGGCGGAAAACGTAATGATTGTGGACATGATCCGTAACGACATGGGGCGGGTCGCCCAGGTGGGCAGCGTCACCGTGCCCAAACTGTTTGAAGTGGAGCGCTACCCCACGCTGCTGCAAATGACCTCCACCGTGGAGGCTCAAACCAGTGCACCGTTGAGCCAGATTATGGCCAACATGTTCCCCTGCGCTTCCATCACCGGCGCGCCCAAGGTGCGCACGATGGAAATCATTAAAGAGTTGGAGCCGCAGCCGCGCGGTATTTACACCGGCTCGATTGGGTTCATCGCGCCTGAAGGGCAGGCGCAGTTTAACGTCGCCATCCGCACCGTGCTTGTGGATCGGGAGCAGGGGCGGGCGACCTACGGCGTGGGCAGCGGCATCGTCTGGGATTCGGTGGCGGCGGATGAGTATGAGGAGTGCCGGGTGAAATCAAAAGTGTTGACAGAGAAACGGCCGTCTTTCCAACTGATCGAAACCATGCTGTGGCAGCCGGACGGTGGCATCTTTTTGCGGGACGAGCACATGGACCGGCTGCGCAGTTCGGCAGAGTATTTTGGGATTGTGTGGGGGGAAACGCCTGCACTGAGCGATGCCGAAGTGGCCGTACTCACCGAACTCAACTCCCTGACCCAAACCCTCACCGAGCCGATCAAAGTGCGGCTGCTTTTGGCGCAAGACGGCACGTTTGCTCTGCAAACTGTCCCGCTAAGTGTCGGCGCGCTGCCCCAGCCGGTGCGCGTCGGGCTGGCGCAGGAGCCAATCGATTCGCAAACCGTCTGGCTGTACCACAAAACCACCCGCCGCGATTTATATGACACAGCCCGCGCTTCCCGCCCGGACTGCGACGAGGTGATCCTGCACAACGAACGCGGCGAGCTGACGGAAGCGGGCAGTTCCAACATCGCCCTGCTGCTGGATGGCGAGTTGGTGACGCCGCCGATTGAATCCGGCCTGCTGGGCGGCACGTTCCGCAGCTACCTGCTCAAAAATCCTCAAGGTTGGCAAAACCCTGGCGGTTTACCCTTACGCGAAAAAATTCTGTACCTTGCTGATTTGGAGCGGTGTGAGGGGATTTATTTGCTGAATTCGGTTAGGTGGTGGGGAACGGCCGTGTTTAATCCATAATTAAAATTGCATACAGAATTGTTTTCAATTAGTGGAAACTAACTGAGCGAACTCTTCATCTGTTATTTCGCGTTTTTCATAAAGTTCAGAATCTTCTATTAACCACCTGTTGTTTTCAAATCTTACTTTATGATTTGGACCAACATAAACACATGCTGGCAGGTAAAACTCGTGAATAAAAGGTAGGGTTTCAAGTTCCTTTTTAATGTAGGAAGCTCCTTTTATGCCTGAAATGAACCAAGGTTGAGGACCGTCAACCCCAAATTGCTTGCTAACAATCTCCTGCAAAAGTGAAATAGCCTCTAATGCCGGTTCTCTGGTTTCAATATCGAGATCAACTCGAAAATGAATCGATTGATTCCTTAACGCAGACAGCTTTCTAAACAACTCTGCCACAGAATTTCCATAATCAATTGTTTTGATTCCTGATTCAATCAGAGTTTCCGGCGTCACAAATATTTTCCAATCTTCAAGAGCATCAATTGCTAAATTCCAGTTATCGAATGATTTCTTCGAGTAAACTCGTTTGTAGTAGGGTGAATTTTGATAATATTGACGCAATTTTAAAATCATATCTTATCTTTCGACAATAAAATGGGTACTTTTCGAGATTTGATAACCGCCATATATAGGGCTATTAAGAAGGCTGGCCCAATATATGGACTT
>PABI01000046.1 GCA_002699125.1 Anaerolineaceae bacterium | reverse complement strand
TCAGGCTGATTGACTCTTTCTCTACTTTTGACTCGCCAAAAGTAGCAAAAGCGAGGCTCCCTATCCCAGAGTTTTCAGGGAACGTAATGTCGAGGAATTTTTTTTGTTTATCGTTGTGACATTTTCGATGGTCGTTTTGTGACTTTTTAAATGGCCGCAAATTTCGCACCCATCGGTGCTTTGTGACATTTTATACGGCCGTTTTGTGCATTTTTATCTTGTCAAAAACATAGTATCTAGTTACATAGCCGCTCTAGGGAACAATCCATAGGGGGAGAGATGGGCTACTTTTCCATTGATTTAAATCACCTTCGCACGTTTGATGGCGGTCATGGCTACCTTTGCTTCTACATGCCCAGGCACCCTTTGGCCCGGCAAAACGGCGCGGTATCTCTTCAGCTGTCAAATAACACCCGTAAATGTACCGGGCATCATCACCTATTATCTTGTCAAAAACACTTTCTTTGAACAATATGGTCATTTGCTATTGCACATTTCTGTTCAGATATGCTTATACTACCCTGATAAGCTTTGGCATGAGCTGCTTGCCCTTTACAAGCAGAAACCAGCCACGTTATCAGCGCGATTACGCGCCAGACGACTGGCCTAGTAAGGGTCACATCTCCTCCCAGGATAATGGGAGATACCCAAGGCTCACTTTTCGGTTATACTGGATCGATTAGCTCCAACCCCTCGCCATACTCAGCCACGATCTTGCGGCGTAGCTCTTCCCGCGCCTCATCAGACAGCAGAAACGCGGTACCCGAATATTCCCAATCTCGTTGCCGGATCAAGTCTCGTTCCAGCATAGCGGCACACCCCGGGCACAGCCCCAGGTCCTCCAGCGGCCGGAACATATCGCAACTGACACATTCCCCGGCTCGCTCCAGCGCAGTCTCGTCATCGGCGTACTCTAGCCAGACATCGGCTCGCCGCGCCCGTTCCCTGGCTCGCTTTTGTCTTTTGGCGGCCTCCTGGGCGGCCACAGATTCCAAAACGCGCTCCTTATAGTCGGGATCAATCGGCACGCCCAACATCTCTAGCTCGGTAAACGCGCACTCGAAGTTTACCCCGTACCTTTTTCGATAGGCTTTGACAACTTTGTTGCCTTCATAGGTTTCCAGCCAGCTTTTGGCCGATTCCAACCGTTGCGACCGTTTCATGCGCTTGCGCCGGGGTGGTAGATTTTGTTTGCTCTTTTTAGCCATCCCAGTTTGTCCGTTTCCGTATTCTTGTATCTTCCTACCGAATTGTAACATAGGACTGCGCTGCCTCATTCCATTCTCTCTTAGCGCCAAACAGCCACAAAACATAGAAAAACGGCTGCTTCATCCATTATTTCCGCGTCTCAGAAGCCCGCTGAGAAATTTTTCGTTTTTTTTTGACGGAATTCTGACAAAAAATTACATGCCCAAAGCCCGATTTATGTTAACTTCCAAGCGTATTTTGTCTCGGGCTTGCAACATTTAATTGTTTATTATATCATAGTTATAATAATGATATTTATAATTATGTTTATTGTCAAAGGAAATCATGTTCATTGACCGGCACGAAGAACTCGCCTTTTTGAACCGCCTGCTCACACGCAAACAACCCGGGCCGGCCCAGATGCTGCTTTTGTACGGCCGGCGTCGGGTAGGGAAGACCAAGCTCTTAAAACATTGGGTTGAGCAAAGTGGGCTGCCATTCACGTATTGGTCCGCCGATAAGGAGCCGGCCGCCTTGCAACGGCGCAGCTTCATGGCCACCATGATGGACATGCCGGAAGAACAGGCCACCGCCTTTGATAGCTGGCCGGCCTTGTGGCGCTGGCTGGCGCCACGCTTGGCCGAAAAACCGAAAAAGCAAATTCTTATCCTGGATGAGCTGTCTTACGCTTCGGCCGCTGACCCGGCTTTGCTCTCGGCCCTGCAACACGCCTGGGACCATCATTTGCAGGAATCCCATGTGGTTTTGGTGCTGTGTGGCTCGCAGGTGACGACGATGGAAGCGATCATGCAGCACCAATCGCCGCTGTTCGGCCGTTTTACCGGCCAGTGGCATTTGCAGCCGCTGCCGTTTTCCAGTTTGCGCGAATTCTTTCCCGGCTGGCCGGTCGAAGAACGGGTGGCCCTGTATGCAGTTGTGGGTGGCATTCCCGCTTACCTGCGCTGGTTGGATAGCGACTTGAGCCTTGTGGACAACATCCGGCAAGTTATTCTGGAACCGGGCAACATCTTCCTGGCCGAACCGGAATTGCTGCTCCATGACGAACTGCGCGACCTGTCTACTTACCAGGCTATTCTGCGAGCCATCAGCAAAGGGCATCATACGCTGAAAGCGATCAGCGACGACTGCCTAATCGGTTCATCAGGACTCACCTTTCATCTGAACAAGCTGCAAGAGCTGCGCCTGGTGGAACGTCGCCTGCCGGTGACGCTGACCACAGCCCAGCAGCGTAAATCAAAGCAAGGACGGTATCACCTGAGCGATCCCTTCTTCCGTTTCTACTTCCGTTTCCTCTTTCCCCATCTCAGTTCACTCATGTCCCCGGAAGAGACGACGGCCCACATCAAAAGCGAATTGCGGGCTTTTGTCGGCCTGTCTTTTGAGAAGCTGGCCCAACAGTGGGTGGTGGCCCAGGCCCGCGCCGGTAATTTACCTTTTGCCCCAGAAGCGGTGGGCAGCCATTGGAGCCGCCGGGTGCAGGTAGATGTGGTGGCCATCAGCCACCAAAGTAAGGAGATTCTGCTAGGTGAGTGTAAATGGGGGGAAGGGAAGGTCAAGCGGCAGGTGGTGCGCGAACTCATCGAGCAGAAGGGACCCAAGGTGCGCCAGGAGTTACCAGGTGGCGAAGATTGGACTTTCCATTACGCCGTCTTTGCCCGGGCCGGCTTTACCGAAGCGGCCGCAGCTGAATTGTCAGCTCGTGAAGGGTTGGTAGTAGCCCTGTCGGCGCTGGATGAGGTGCTGTCGTAACTGTCGCCCTCGACCGCTCAACCAGTTACGGTATCATCCGGTAGCCAGGGCCAGCTCAATCTGGATGAAATCCCCGGCCGTTACTTGCAAACTACGCATCGGCTCCAGGTAACGTTCGGTGGTGGTAATGCTGGCGTGGCCCAGCATCTGCTGGATTTGCCGCAGGTCGGCGCCGCCCTTTAGCGCCAGCGCCGCCGCCGTCCGCCGCAGGTCGTGCGCAGCAAGGGCAGCTTCTCCTTTCCTATTATAATAGCCCGCAGCCAGCACATGTTCCTTGACCACATTGTAGATGGCCTGCGGCGTCACATTACCGTCGGTGCGATGACCGCCTTTCGTCCTGACCGATCCGGCCAGGCTGCCGTCTTTATTCAACGCCAAAAAGATACGGCCGTCTTGCCACCCCGCCGTCTGCCCCCAGCGGTCCAGCGCCACCTTCACCCAGGGCGGGATGCCGACCGAGCGCACCCGGCCGCGCTTGCCCACCAGGTCGATGATCGCCCAACGGCCGTCCCGCTGCTGGATCATTTCCCAAGTCAAATCAGCCACTTCGGAGCGCCGCAGGCCGGTGCCGATCATCACCGCCAGGATCGCCTGGTCGCGGATTGCCTTACGCAGCGGAATCTCTTCCTGCCGCCAACGCGTAACCGGCGTGTTAATCAGCTGCTCCGCTTCTTCCTTCGTCAGCCAGTTGCCGGCGCGGACGCCTTCCTGTTTCACCCCCTTCACGCGCTCGACGCCGTAGGCGAGGGTAGGGGGGACCAGACCGTTGTCGGCGGCCTCGGCCGCCAGCTTGCGAATGGCTGACAGCGCCTGGTTGATGCTTGAGCGGCTCTTACCGGATTGCAGCATCGCTTCCCGGTAGGCGTTGATGGTGGCTTTGGTGAAGCCGGGACGGCCGTTGCTGTCGTACCAATCCAGGAAATCAATGAGGGCGCGGCTGTAGGCCCGCTTGCTGTGCGGGCTATCCACACTCTGCGTCACCAAATCAATGATGGCGTACCAGTCGTCCTGGGGAATGAGAGCCGTGCTTTGCGCGTCCATGCTTTTATATTATGTTAACTTCATTTGTTTGTCAATAGCTGTTGTTAACAAGGATTATCATAAGGTAATTTATTTACGAAAAATGGCCGATGCGTCAAGGTTATTAGTAGCTATGGGTTCTGGGAAAAATGAGTGACGGTGGCCGACAACGGCCGTCACCCACGGAGTAAAAGAATGGACGCAACTGAAAGCACCCGCCAACTGACACCCGCCGCCACCACAGAGCGCGCTTTACAGAAAAATGATTTGACGCGCGCCGGTGAAGCCGCCAACCGCGCCGCTGCCGATTACCTCTTCGCCGATTACCGCCAACACCGGGTCCAGAAGACAATTCGCACGCAAACGGCCGCTTTGTTGTTGTGGGTGCAATACCTGGTTGAAGTCGGCGCGGCCGGCGAGTTGTTGGCAGAAGTATCTGATTGGGTGCTATTTTGATGAGAAAGCGTTGGCTAGGTTAGCAGAGTATGCCGAATCGCAGCCACGCTCTCTTCCTTTTATATATGGCGCCCATTAGGCCTAAATCTAGTGGAGTAGGCGGCCAGCAATTCACGGAAAACGTAGATAGGGCGGCTGCTGATTCGGGCTACCTGTTGGGCTTTCAACCTCAACTGCTCCCGTTCCTCACAACCACAAACGCGGTATTGGAACAACTCGAATTTGCCCCAAATCACACAATTGCTTTTGAATCTTCATTGGGCATCATCAGGAATATCAACTGTGATGAATTCCAGATGGCCGCCGCGCTGCACCCTTAGCAACAGTTGGGAAACAATACTCAACACCGGTAGTTCGATGAGTGGGCCAATAACCAGGGCCAGAGCCACCAACGGCCGTTCGGGAAAGGCGACCAGGGCAATAGCCAGGGCAATCGGCGAGTTACGGGCCAGCGTCGTGCAGCACAACGCCGCATAATCCGCATAGCCAATGTGGAGACGGCGGGCCAGCAAGTAAACCAGGCCGAAATTAATCGCAAAAAAGAGGAGAACCGGCGGCAGCAGCGCCAGGAATACCAAAGGACTTTCCAGCAAAGCCGCCCCCTCGGAAGCGAACATGGCTGTAATCGCCAGCCCCAAGAATAGAATCTGGCCGGGCTGGATGGCGGGCAGCAGCTTTTGCTCCAGCCAGTCACGCCCTTTTACCCGCAGCAGCAGGCGGCGCAGAAGGACGGCCGTCACCAACGGCAGCAGCAGGACCAGGGCCACGCTTTCCACCAACACTTGCCACTCCAGTGGAACCAGCGTCCCTGCCAGCAGCAGCAGATAGAGCGGCAGTAAAAGCAACTGCAGCAGCAAATTCCAGGGCAGCAAGGCCGTACTCAAGGCCACATTGCCGCGGGCGATATTGGTAAACACCAGATACCAATCGGTGCAGGGCGTGACCATTAACATGATTAACCCCAGCCACAAAGCAGGCTGTTGGCGTAAAAAAAGCCAGCCCAACAGCCAGGCAAACAAGGGATTCCAGACAAAGTTAATCAGCAGGCTCAAACCGGCTACCCGGCCATGCCTGAATGCACCGGCAACCTGGCGTAGTGGCAGTTGTATAAATACGCCGAGCAGCATCAAAATTAGAAATGGTAAAATGAACCGCCCGGCCCAGGCGGCAATAGCGTTTACCTGGCCCAATGCGAGGCCGATAAAAACAGCCAGAAGAATGATTATTGGTTGGAATTTCTCTAGCAAACTCATCCGTGCAGCATTGTCCTCGTTAGAGATTGGGAAACGGGGCAAAAACCCAAAAACGCAAACCTAGCGAGATCAATTATGCACCACTACGGACATCTCAACAAAAGTTATTCATCTCCGTGGATAAGTGGAAACCTCACTGCCAACGTATTCACGAAATAGCGCCAGCGCCTCGCCTGGTTCAGGATGCCGGCTCAAGTCTTTCTTGGAGAAGAGTACCTCGTCATTCACCAGGATCTCGAACACCCCCCGGCTGCCCATGTGCAGAACCAGTTCGCTAATGACATGCTGGTAATTTCTGACCAGTTCTTCGGTTACCCGCAAAACGTGGTCGCTGTAGTCACAAGGGACACAATATTCAATCACGACCTTATGCTTTTGGGGCGTTAACGATAGTTCATTTTGCGTTGCCATTCCCTAACTTCTCCTCGTCATCTTCGTCTCTTTTTGCCGATACGCTTGCTTTCTCCAGGGTATCCGCCAGAATCGGCGCGGCCTGGGTTATCACTTCATCCAGATCATGCTCAGGACCGGTCCGTATTAACTGTTTAGACACGGCTCCCGGCAAATCTGTCCAGGCAGTTTGCATAAACTCTTTAACGCCTTCACCGCCCATCATACGCAACCAGAACGGACCGCCGTTAGACTCTGCTTCCAGAGCAAATTTATAAAACGGACAACATTGGCGCTCATGCTCGACAAAGTTGGCCAGCGTCATGAACATACCCGGCTCATTGGGAAATTGGAAGGCGTAACCGTCAGGTAACTCCTGCACTTTTTGCACGGCTTTAAACATATCCGGGACCGCAGCGGCCATCTGCCTCCGTGTGTCCGTCGAAAAAACAGTTAAATCACAGACAATGAGTTGTTCTTCCTTTTTCATCTTACTGACCGCCTTTCATTGATTGAATCTCAGATTTTGAGGCGGCTTTGGCACGCTGTTTGTGGCGCGAGCGTGGCCACCAACGGAATGCTAAAACCAGACTGATGACCGAGACCAACGTCAATCCGGCATATAGCCACCCGATATGGGCTGAGAGCCAGAGCGCAACTGGGGTACCAGCCAAAAGGACCAATGCCAGCGGCACATAAAGCGGCGTACAACACGGGCTGGTAATGCAGGCAATGCCAAATAGAATACCGCCGCGTCGTAGCTTGGGCCATCGGTGAGTAGGTTTATTGTGGACAGGGAGCGGCAGACTGCTTTTAAGGGTCGGCCGTTCTTGTCTCTGTAGCGCCATATTCATCTCCTTGTTGAAAGCAAAACGGACTTCTACCATCGAGCTTTGCTTTCGTTAATGATAATTTTCAGTTAAGATAGAGTATAGAACTTAAAGTTAACT
Organism: Anaerolineaceae bacterium; assembly: GCA_002699125.1. GTDB lineage: Bacteria > Chloroflexota > Anaerolineae > Promineifilales > Promineifilaceae > Leptofilum. The sequence continues at coordinate 2,715 of PABI01000046.1, read as the reverse complement.
TGAAGTCAAGGAGCAATCTTGATGAAAATGTGGTCCATTGGCAAAGTGGCCGATCAAGCAGGCATACCAGCCTCAACCATCCGCTATTATGAGCAAATTGAACTGCTGCCCCCGGCTGAGCGCATCAACGGCCGTCGCCGCTACGACGCCGCCATCTTGCAAAAGCTAAACATCATTCGGCTAGCACAGCAGGCAGGCTTCACGCTGGATGAGATTCAGACGCTGATCCATGATTTTCCCGCAGATACGCCGCCATCCGCTCGCTGGCAGGTGATGGCGCAGCAAAAGCTGGCCGAACTGGATAAACACCTGCAAACGATCCAGACGATGAAAGCCTTTTTAGAACAAACCTTACACTGTCAGTGTGATACTTTGGAAGCGTGTGGCACAGGCGTTCAAGAAGATGCCAGGCGTGAGGTCAAGCTAAATTGCTAATGACCCTCTAGCAGGTACTGAACAAAACGTAACAGATATTAGATGGGGCTTCAAGTTGTATGCACGACGTGGGCGCCATTTGTTGGTCCGTCATGAGAAAAAGGAGTTGCATGAATGAGTAAGCAAGGCAAAAGACAACCGATTCGCATTTCGGTTGATGAGGCAAAAAAACGGTACGATGAGAAAGATGTTACCATTTTAGACGTTGTCGATCCGGGTACCTACGAGAGGCTTTCTGTCCGGATTCAAGACGCCGTGCGCATCGACCCCCGGCAGATTGACGAGGAATTTGAACGGTTACCCCAAGAGCGCACGGTTCTCGCTTATTGTACCTGACCCAATGAAGAAACGAGCGCCAGTGTGGCGCTCTTCTTGCGCAAACAGGGTTATGAAGCGCACGCGATTACCGGCGGCCTCGACGCCTGGCGCGAAGCAGACTATCCCGTTGAGGAAAAGGAGGAATAAATGTCAGCCTGGATTATGAACTGCCCCCAGTGTGGAACATCAAATGAAGTAGCGGCGGCAGCTGTAAAGGTTGCTTGCGGGCAGGTATCGTGTACCTGCACCTGTATCAACTGCCAGCATGAGTTTGGGGACGAGCAGCCCTACTGGCGTTGGTTAGGGTTGAGTGAAGCGCCGCCGGATGAAAAAGCAAGCTCTAAAACAGATGGATAATGTCAAAAATAGCACACCCTATAAATGACCATATAGATAGCTATCGTAATACACGTTTTTTCGCTAAATCCTTGTCGTTTATGATAGGATTTTCCCCACCACAGTAATTACCAGTGGAATATACCTTTTTGGCGGGATAGCAAAAATACCCAATTTCAAATTCCTTATCTATGGCCACGAAGTTCCACTCACGCACGATACGGCCGTTTTCCTCTTTCACTTCGCCATAATCAAAATCAGTTAAAATCTCATGCGGATGGAAACCGTTAGCTTCATGGTCAACCTGCCCTACGACACCTGCACCCCCATGATCATGAATGACAGCGCCTTCACTCTCTTGATAAGGAGGCAGGGCATTGGCCGCGGCTGGTTTTGTCAAAGCCCGTAACTCGGTTATACCCGCCAGCCCGGCCATGCCGATGCTGCCGGCCCGCAAAAAATCACGCCGTGAAACACCTTTCTTAGATTCATCCAACGTCTAATCTCCTACTGCTTTTTTGATATATACATTGGCGGCGGCTTTATGACCAACGACAATTTGCTCGTTATTAACTTGTGCTGTGATAGTTCCATCAAATAGGGCCACATTCGTTACTTGTATGTCCATACCAGGAAGCAATCCCAGCCGAGCCAGGTAACGCAACAGTTCGCTATTGGTATCATCGCCAATGTACGACACAATCCCGCTATCACCCTCGGTCAACTGCGTCAACGGTTGACAATCCACCTTAGTCACCGTGCCATCTTTTGTTGGTATAGGTTTCCCATGAGGGTCAAATTGAGGGTAATCCAAGAGAGACGCAATTCGTTCTTCAAGCTTTTCGCTGATAACATGTTCTAAAGCATCTGCTTCTTCATGTACTTCATCCCAACCAAAACCCAATTCCTGGGTAAGATATAACTCAAGCAATCTATGATGGCGCAACATTTCCAGGGCAACAGCCAACCCTTCTTCTGTCAATGTAACACCATAATGCTTGCGATAGTTAACCAGGTCGCGTTCATACAATCGTTTTAACATATTGGTTGCAGAGGCTGGTCTCACCTGGCGTGCTTCAGCTATGCGTGACGTACGCACTGGACTTTCATTTTGTTCCAGTAAATAAATCGTTTTCAGATAGTCTTCTACCGCATGTTGATTCAACCTGCTGCTCCAGGATAATAATTTGTTAAACCTTATTAAGTCTTCTCTACCGGACAGTAGGGATTGTAAAAAATAACCAATAGAAAAAAGAATGGTCATAGGTAAAATCCAAGGTCCACAAAAACCATAATTGGAGAATACCTATGACCAACAAAAGAAAAGTTTACACCAAAATCATGCAAAAGCTCAAGAAAATGATGCCGCAAACACCGCAAAATCAAATGGTCACGACAGCCATTATGGTGGCCGGCATCGTTTTGGGACGTAAAGCGCAATTGAGTGCCATTAGTCTGGAGGTGCCGCACCCGGCGAAACCAGCTAGTTTGGAAAAGCGCATGCAACGCTTCGTCAAAAACGACCGCTTTGAAGTAGCCGCCAATTACTTGCCTTTTGCTGAACTGATTTTGACTCACCTGGCGGACAAGCCTTTGCTGTTGGCCATTGATGGGAGCAATGTTGGG
>PABI01000045.1 GCA_002699125.1 Anaerolineaceae bacterium | reverse complement strand
TGGTTTGCTTTTTTCATACGTGAATTGTAGCCAATTTCTGGCTTGACAACTCACAAAATAGCTTAACTTGTAACTGATGCGGTTAGGGGCTGCCTCTCTCAAAAACCTCTGAGTACTCTGTGGCCAATTATTGCAGCAGTGGCAGCACAATGCGGGCCAATTCATCTTCGCTGATGACGCCGGTTTGTACGTGTTGGATGATCCCCTCACGGTCGATGATGAAGGTGGTGGGGAAGCTGCGCGTGCTGTATTGCTGGGCTACTCGACCCTGCTCATCCAGCAGCACGGGGAAGGTGAAGTTGTTGGATTGGATGAACGGCCGTACCGTTGCCGCACTTTCTTCTTCATTAATGGCCAACAGAGTGAGCCCTTTATCCCGATGCGTTTCGTAGAAGCGGTTCAACCCCGGCATTTCGGCGCGGCAGGGCGGGCACCAGGTGGCCCAAAAGTTCATGATCACCACCTCACCGGCGAAATCGCTTAGCGCAATATTGCCCCCGGCCAGCGAGCCAATCGAAAAGTCGGTGACGGTGCCGCCTTGCTGCGCCAGAGCGGGCGCGCCGTAGCTGTTGCTGCTGGGTTCGGCGGCGGTTGTGTTCAGACTCATCCATACGAGCGCGCCCACGCCCCCTAAAACCAGGACCAGGGCGGCAACGAGCAAAATGTTGTTTTGTCGTGCCTGCTTATTGTGCCTGACTGCTCGTTTATGATGGCTTATGCTGCGATTAATGTTTGACATAATGTTACTCCGATTCCAGTTTGCCGTTTTCCATTTTATTAGATGCAGTTTGTTGGGATAAGTAACATTCGTTTGCAAAAAACCTGACAGGTCTCCTGCAAAACCTGACAGGTCTATATCACGACCTCGCCAAGAAGGTGCTTTGCATAGTGGAATGACCTCTTGGCGAAATAGCCTGGGAGACCTGTCAGGTTTAAGCGCGAACTAAATAAGCGCCATCTTTGCCGTGAAGTGGCGCAGCACGGGCGGGGCCTCCACAATGCGCACGCCACGGATATTTTCTTTGATGCTGTTGACATAAAGCAGCACTTCAGCCAGGTAATCAACGTGGCTTTGCGTGTAAACGCGACGGGGGAAAGCCAGGCGCACCAGCTCCATTGCCGCCGGCTTTTCACTGCCGTCCGGCTGGTGGCCAAACATCACCGAGCCAATCTCGACGGAGCGAATGCCGCCTTCCAGGTACAGCGCCAGCGACAGCGCCCAGGCGGGAAATTCGCTTTGCGCAATGTGGGGCAGCATTGCCCTGGCGTCGATGTAGATGGCGTGACCGCCGGGCGGCTGCACAATCGGGATGCCGTTGGCTGTCAAAATGTCGCCCAGGTAAGCGACAGAGCGAATGCGGTACTGTAAATAATCTTCGTGCAGCACCTCTTCCAGCCCCACGGCGATCGCTTCCAGATCGTATCCGGCCAGACCGCCGTAGGTGGGGAAGCCTTCGGTGAGGATGAGCATGTTTTTGCACTTCTGTGCCAGGGCGTCGTCGTTGAGCGCCAGGAAGCCGCCAATGTTGGCCATGCCGTCCTTTTTGGCACTCATCGTGGCCCCATCGACGTAGCTAAACATCTCCTGGGCAATTTCCAGTGGCGTTTTATCAGCATACCCTTCTTCGCGCGTTTTGATGAACCAGGCGTTTTCGGCGAAGCGGCAGCAGTCGAGGAAGAGCGGCACGTTGTGCTTGCGGCAAATCTGGCTGGCGGCGCGGATGTTGGCCATGCTGACGGGCTGGCCGCCGCCGGAGTTGTTGGTAACGGTGATCATCACCAGCGGCACCTTGCCCGGATTTTCCGTGATGGTACGCTCCAGGGCTTCCAAATCGATATTGCCTTTGAAGGGCAAAATGACGGCCGGGTCCTGCCCTTCGCGGATAGGAATGTCCAGCGCGGTAGCTCCGCGATATTCGGTGTTGGCCCGGGTGGTGTCGAAGTGGGTGTTGTTGGGCACGATGTCGCCTGGTTTGAGGTTGGAACCGAACAGGATGCGCTCGGCGGCGCGGCCCTGATGGGTAGGAATGACGTGTTTGAGGTTGGTGATGGTGCGCACGGCCGTTTCAAATTTGTAAAACGATTTAGCCCCGGCGTACGACTCATCCCCCAGCATCATGCCCGCCCATTGGCCCGACGACATCGCCCCGGTGCCGGAATCGGTCAGCAGGTCGATGAGCACATCTTCGGCCTTGAGCAGGAACAGGTTGTAGTGGGCCTCCGCCAACAGGCGCTCCCGCTCCTCGCGGGTGGTCTGGCGAATGGGCTCCACGGTTTTAATGCGAAACGGTTCGATGATGGTTTTGAACTGCATAGTTGCCTCCAAATTTGTGGGTGGTGGGAGTATTTACCCCCTCCCTAGCCCTCCCCATTTCAGGGGAGGGGATTTGGCTACCTCTCCCGGACAGGGAGAGGGTTGGGGTGAGGGTCTTAAAGTTTGCTGCGCGGATACGGCCGCTCCGGCACATCCTCCAAAAGCCCGCCGTGACCTAACTCGATGATGTCTGCCTGGGTCAGCCGGTCGCCGACGAGCAGGCGGGGCAGCACGTCATCGACGATGTTGCGCTTGGGGCTGCGCACGCAGCCGGGCGCGCCCATAATCGGCAGGCCGTTCAGGTAGGCTAGCATGAGCAAATTGCCCGGATCAACCGGCGCGCCGAAGCAGGTGAGCTCGCCGCCGGCCCGCTCCACGGCACGCGGGGCAATGTCAAAGCGGTCCATGATGGCCGTTTCTCCAGCCAAAATAATCAGGTCGGCACCGGCAGCCGCTTGCTGCTGAATGGTGTCGGCCATTTCGGCTTCATCCTGGGCATCTTCCAGGGGCACAAAAGTGATGCTGTCCAACTCGGAACCGAGCAGCTCCAGCCGGGTGCGCAGCGGCGGATCGTAGCTGCGCTGGATGCGCTCGGCGGCGCTGGGCGAACCGGAGAGGATGACGGCCACGCGGCGGGCGGGCAGCGGATCGAGCCAGAGCAGCGGTCCGCCGTCGGCGAGCTGTTCGATGGTTGTGACGGCCGTTTCCGGCACGGCATAGGGAATAATTTTGACGGTGCCGACCATTTTGCCCTCGGGAACGGCCGTGTGGTTGGGCAGCGTGGCCAGGGTGATGCCCAACTGGCTGTTCAATTGGCGCAGCCGATCAGCAGCGACGCGTAAAACGCCCAGCGCATCGGCCTTGAGGTTGACGCGGCCGGTGGCGGCCCGGCTGCTGTACACGTTTGGCCCCATCACCGCGTCGGCGATGCGGCGAGCGGCGCTGTCTTCGTCTATGTCACCTTCCTCCAGCTGGGCGACATAGACCACGTCCCGGCCGGTGCTGTGCAGGGTGGCAATGTCGTTTTGGCTGATGGTGTGCCCTTTGCGGAAAAGGCGACGGCCGTCTGGCCCGGCGATGTTGTGGCCTAGAATTTTGCCAACGGCCTGGTCAATGGGAATGGGTCCAAATTTCATGGGCAGTCTCTCAGAAATTACAGGTATTGTGCACGTCATTCTGAGCGAAGCGAAAAATCCCTTTGAAGTTAATCGGTTAGCGGCTTTGGTTATATCAGGGTTTGGGCTGTTTTACCCTTATAGGGATGCTTCGGAGGACCTCAGCATGACAATTACTATTTTAACAGTTTCCCTGGTCCGGACGACCCCAATGAAAACGGCAATTATGAGTGGAGTATGAGCAGCCTTTCCCCAGCATCGTCAGGAAGTTCGTTACCCGCTATAGTCTTCCCTGGATCAAAATTCAAGATGTAACCAGTTCTGAATTAAAGTATGTCAAGGCGTTGTCTGGATATATGAATCTGGGCAGCGTTTTTTGTTGTCTTTCTTGCTAGGAACCATACGTATTGATATTGAACCACTATATTTATTATGTACCCACACAAGGAGTGTACAACAAATGAGTGACCGTAAAACAGGAACCGTTAAATGGTTTAGTGATCAAAAAGGATTTGGATTTTTGGAGCAGCAAGGTGGACCAGATGTGTTTGTCCATCATTCGGCCATCGTCTCTGAAGGCTACCGCTCGCTGACCGAAGGCGACCAGGTTGAATTCACCATCGAACAAGGCCAAAAAGGCCCCGCCGCCGCCGACGTCCGCAAAATCTAAATCATTTGCTGTGGTTTCCTTTAACCAGGAAACTACCTAAATGAAATAAAGAAAGGCTCGCAGTGATGCGGGCCTTTTTTGATCCCTGGGTGACTGTTGCTTTTTGAAATGACCGTTACCTTTGTCTACTCAGACGGCCGTTTTTGTGTTAGATTATCTACAGACGTAAACAACTCACCCGACGACAATTTAGGACGAGGCGATGATCACCACCCCGCTTTCCCCCAGCCAGACCCAGAGCGAGCGCTTGCAGGCGCTGTATCACATGGCGGTTGAGCTGTCGGCGCTGCACAGTTTGGAGTCGGTGCTCAACACAGCTTTGCAGCACTGCCTGGATTTAACCGAGTCCCAGTTTGGCTTTATTGGGCTGAATACGCCAAACGGCCGTGCCCTGGACGTCGTCGCCATTCAAGGCTTTTTCCCCAAGCCTGACTTTTATGAACGCAATCACATCATTCCCCTGCGCCCCAGCATTTTTGCCCGGGCTGTATTGGACAATTGCCCGGTGCGCACCGAGGATGCTCGCTACGATCCGTCCCGCTTTGGCCAGCCGGCAGGCCATCCGCCGGTGGCCGCCTTTTTGGGCGTGCCGCTGCGCATCCGTGACAAACCGATTGGCATGATTGGCGTGGCCAACCGCCCCCAGCCCTACGACGAAGATCACGAACAATTGCTGCTGACCTACGCCGCTCAGGTGGCCATCGTTATTCGCAATGCCCAGCTGTATGAGCAGCTCACCACGGCCAAAGAAGCGCTGGAAGAAAAGGTGGTGGAGCGCACGGCGCAGCTGGAGGAAGCCAAAGAAGATTTGGCGCAAAAGGCGGCGCTGCTGCAAAAGTTGCTGTCGGAAACGGTGGACGTGCAGGAGCTGGAGCGGCAGCGCATTTCGCAGGATATGCACGACGGCACCAACCAACTGCTGGTGGGGGCGATGCTGGAACTGCGCTCGGCGCAAAAACGGTTGGCCAACGGCCGTCTCGACGAAACCGGCCAAAGTTTGGAATCCGTGCGAGCTATATTGCACCGCGTCGAGGCGGAAATCAAGCGCATCATTCATGATTTGCGGCCACCCACGCTGGATGCGCTGGGGCTGGTGCCCGCCCTGCGCCGCTACACCGAGCGGTTCACCCAGTACACCGGCATTCCCTGCACCGTCAACGTCTTTGGCGATCCGTGCCGGTTGGCCTCGCGCACGGAAATTGGCGTTTACCGGCTGATGCAGGAAGCGCTGCAAAACGTCAGTTCCCACGCCGAGGCGACGCGCACGGAGGTGGTGGCGGCCTTTTCGCCGCGCACCTTCAAGCTTACGATTATTGACGACGGGCAGGGCTTTGATCTGGAACAGGCGGTGCAGAATCGAAACGGCCGTTTAGGACTCCTGGGCATGAAAGAGCGAGCCGAAAGCCTGGGCGGGCATCTTACCATTTGGACCCAGCCCCAACAAGGCACCCGCGTGGAGCTAACCGTGCCTATCACAGAGCCAGAAGTGGTGCATAGCACCGCCTAATGAGTAAGTTGTTGTGTTCTACCCCTCCCTAACCCTCCCCCTAAAAGGGGAGGGAACTGGCTTCCTCTCCCTCAAGGGAGAGGGCTGGGGTGAGGGTGAGATGTCACAGGAAGTGATCCAATGACTCCCATTCGTATCCTCATCGTCGATGACCATCCCATTGTGCGGCAGGGGATTCGCAGTTTGCTCTCCAACTATGCCGAGTTCAACATTGTGGCTGAAGCGGATAACGGCCGTGATGCCCTGGCATTTTTTCGGCGGCACTCCCCAGACGTGACTTTGCTGGATATTCGTATGCCCAATGAATCCGGCCTGGACGTGCTGAACGAGATTCGCGCGCTGCAAGCCGACGCCAAAGTACTCATGCTCACCTCCTTTGATGACAGCGAATACGTGCTGACGGCATTGCGGGCAGGCGCACAGGGCTACGTGCTCAAAGGCATCTCCGATGACATGCTGGTCCATGCCATTCGCGCCGCCTGCCGGGGGGAAAAGGTGCTCAGTCCGCAGGTGACGGAGCAGGTGGTGCAGTGGGCCATTACCGACGAAACGGCCGTTCCCCCGCAAACCTTCAACTTCGACGAAGAAGAGCGCCAGATTTTGCGCCTGCTGGTGGAAGGGGCCAGCAATCCCGACATTGCCGAGCAGTTATTCATGAGCCAGACGACCGTCAAGCGCAAGCTGCGCACCATTTTTGAGCAGCTTAATGTGCAAACGCGCACCCAGGCGGCGGCCGAAGCAGTGCGGCACCGGTTGGTTTAGTAAGTGATAGCGTTTGCAACGATACGGCCGTATCTCACCAGAGCCATTGAAGCCCGACTGGATTTACTGGATGCGCGGCACGAAACGGCCGTGCGCCTGTTTAACGGTTTTTTGGAAGGATGTCCGCAGCTGGTGGTGGAGCTGTTTGGGGAAACGGCCGTACTCTACAATTACGCCAACCCGCCTGAAGAATTGAATGAGGTGCTGTCTGCCGTGCCGGGAATCCTGCGTGACCAATTTCCCTGGCTGCAAGCCATTTTGCTGAAGACGCGCGACGGCACGGATGAGGAAAAGCAGGGGAAACTGTTTTGGGGCAGCAGCCTCACCAGCAAAATCCGTGAGCATGGCGTGCGCTATGCGCTAGACCTGCAAATGAACCAGGATGCCAGCTTTTACCTGGACACGCGTAAAGTGCGTCGTTGGGCGCTGGATAACCTGGCAGGCAAGGCGGTGCTCAACACCTTTGCCTACACCGGCAGCCTGGGCGTGGCCGCGCAGGCCGCCGGAGCCAGTCGCGTGGTTCACACTGATTTGAACAAGCGATTTCTCAACGTGGCCAAGACGTCGTATACGCTTAACGGCTTTCCGATTGACAAGCAGTTATTCCAAACCGGGGATTTTTGGCGCAAGATGAGCCAGTTTAAGCGAGCGGGGGAGCAGTTTGATTGTGTGTTTGTCGATCCACCGTTTTTTGCCCAAACGGCCGCAGGCACCGTCGATTTGAATCAGGGGATGACAAGGTTGGTGAACAAGGTACGGCCGTTGGTCCATCACGGTGGCCACATCATCGCCATTAACAACGCCCTCTTTGTCAGCGGGGCGGATTACCTGGCCGAACTGGAGCTCCTTTGTGCCGACGGCTATGTCGAAATTGAGCAGCTCATTCCCGTTCCCGAAGATTGCATCGGCTACCCGCACACGCGAACCAATCCCCCCATTATCGACCCCGCGCCCTTCAACCACAGCACCAAAATCGCCCTCCTCAAAATCTATCATAATTAGACCTGACAGGTTTACTAAGCAGCTTTGCTGATAAACTGCTTTGGATTCCAGGCTATTTTTAGGCGCGGATCGTTCGTAAACCTGTCAGGTCTGTGAGAATTCTAACGAAAAATATATGTCACCTTTTGCCATTCGCTGCATCTAACCCAATGAAGCACCCAAACAATCAATATTGCTCCAGGGACAAAAGAGCAGGCAAACACCCTCAAAAAACTCTGTGTCCTCTGTGGCTAATAACAAAGATAGGAGACCATCATGTCATTATTAGACAACGATACCCGTAACCAGATAACCGAAATGTTCCAATCCCTGCAAAAGCCAGTCAAAATGGTGGTGTTTACCCAGGAAATGGAATGCCAATATTGTAAAGAGACACGCGAGATTGCTGAAGAGCTGGCTGCCCTGTCAGACAAAATTAGCCTGGAAGTTTACGACTTTGTGGCCGACAAAGCATTGGCCGGCCAATATGGTGTAGACAAAATTCCGGCTACTGTCATTCTGGAGGGAGGTAAAGACGGCAAAGATTATGGTATTCGCTACTATGGCATCCCCTCTGGCTATGAATTTAGCTCGCTCATTCACGATGTGATGATGGTGAGTGGCGGTGACCCGCAGCTTTCTCAAGAGGTGATCGATTGGCTGGCTGAACTGAAGACGCCAGTGCATTTGCAGGTGTTTGTGACGCCAACCTGCCCCTACTGCCCACAGGCTGTCTTGCTGGCCCACAAAATGGCAATGGCCAGCGACATGGTGCAGGCCGACATGGTGGAAGCCACCGAATTTCCGCATCTCTCCAACAAATACCAGGTGATGGGCGTGCCGCGCACGGTGATCAATGAGACCATCTTCCAGGAAGGGGCTGCGCCGGAGATGATGCTGCTGGAAAAACTGAAGGAAGCTGTCGCTGCGTAGGGGGAGAATATGTCGTTTCAGCTTGATATGAATGGATTTTCGTTGGACAACCAGGCCAACAACTACGATGTAATCATCATTGGCGGCGGGCCTGCCGGAACATCGGCGGCCATTTACACGGCGCGGTCGGAGCTGCGTACGCTGGTAATTGACAAAGGGTTAACGGCCGGTGCACTGGGCGTGACGAGCAAAATCAGCAACTATCCTGGCGTGCCAGGGCCAATTAGCGGCGCTAAACTGGTGGAGATTATGCGCGAACAGGCCGAATCGTTTGGCGCGGAGTTTATCACCGACAAGGTGGTGGGCATTACGCTCGATGGGGAGCAGAAAGAGGTCATCGCCGGGATGGGGAACTTTAAGGCAAAGGTGTTGATTCTGGCGACGGGGGCGATGGGCCGCACCAGCACGGTAAAAGGGGAAGAGGCATTGTTGGGGCGGGGCGTGAGCTACTGCGCCACCTGCGACGGTGCGTTTTTCCGCGACCAGGATGTGGCCGTGATTGGCAACAATGATGAAGCGTTGGAAGAGGCGCTTTTCCTGACCAAGTACGCGCAAAACATCCATCTCATCGTGCCGACGCCGGAGCTAAAAGCACGAGACGTGCTGGCACATGAAGTGGCGGAGAATCCCAAGATTAACGTTCGCCTGGGTACGCGGCTGAAGGAGATTGCGGGAAACGGCCGTGTCAACAGCATCCTCATCCATCCCCGCAAAGGTGAACCGGAAACGGTGCCTGTCTCTGGCGCGTTTGTCTATTTGCAAGGCAGCCAGCCCATCACTGATTACCTGATGGGGCAGTTGGACACCACGGCCGAAGGTTGCCTGGTGGTGGACAATGAAATGCAAACCTCAATTCCGGGCGTGTTTGCCGTGGGCGATTTGCTGTGTACGCACATCAAGCAGGCGGTTGTGGCGGCTTCTGATGGCGTGCTGGCGGCCGTGGCGGCGGATAAATTTATACACGGCCGTAAAAAAGCAGTCGTTGATTGGAAGTAGTTTTTTAGACCTGACAGGCTCACCGCCTGACAGACATATGCGAAAAATAGGCGGGTCTTTCTCATAATTGAACTCAGGTTAAATTGGCTCATGAAGAC
>PABI01000044.1 GCA_002699125.1 Anaerolineaceae bacterium | reverse complement strand
TCCACGGCTGGAACGTTGATTATGTGCTGACTGTGGGAGACAACAACTATCCCAGTGGTGCAGCCAGCACCATCGATGAAAATATTGGCCAATATTACCAGCAGTACATTGGCCACTACAGCGGCAGTTATGGTCCCGGTGCCGCCGAAAACCGCTTCTTTCCCAGTCCCGGCAACCACGATTGGAACACCGCTGCGCTCCAACCCTATCTTGACTATTTCACCCTGCCCGGCAATGAACGATATTACGATGTCACGCTTGGTCCCGTCCATCTTTTTTCCCTGGACAGCGACATCAATGAGCCAGACGGCCGTACCGCCTCATCCATCCAGGCCAATTGGTTACAAACCCAGATGACCGGCAGCAGCGCGCCGTGGAAATTGGTGGCGCTGCACCATGCGCCTTACTCCTCCTCGGCTTCACATGGCTCCAACCCGTTTTTGCAGTGGCCTTATGCCGATTGGGGGGCAACGGCCGTTCTCGCGGGCCACGACCATACCTACGAACGCATTCATCAAGATGGTATCATCTACTTTGTCAACGGGTTGGGCGGTCGCAGCATTTATAACTTTGGCAACCCTGTGCCCGGCAGCGTTGTACGCTATAATCTCGATTACGGTGCGATGCGCCTTGAAGCAAGTCCGCTCTGTATTAACTTTAGCTTCTACAGTCGTGCCGGCAGCCTCATCGACAGCATCACCCTCTTCAAACCCGATTACTTCGAGAATCAGCTTTATTTACCTCTCACTGTCAAGTGAGCCACCCTGAAACAGGGTCCCAAACCGGGAGTATAAAACTTGATGCAGCGACGACCTCACTTTCACGCGCCACTTTGCCTGTGGCCCCTACCGTTACTCCTGCTTCTTCTGGCCGGCTGTTCGCCTGCGAGCGAGACCGTCTCCTTTATGATTTCCGGCGATCCGGCCGAACGCCAGGCTTACCTGGACCTGGTGGCCGCTTTTGAAGCGGTCCATCCAGAAATTGAGGTGGAAGTGACCCACATTCCATCTGCCAGCGTTTACCGTGACCGGCTGGCCACAGAGTTTGCCGCCGGCAGCCCGCCAGACATCACGCTGATGAACTATCGTCGTTACGGTGCGTTTGTGGTCAACGGCCTGCTGGAACCGTTGGGCCCTTATCTGGCAGCAAGTGACCTCAGCCAGCCGGAAGATTTCTTTCCCATTGCCATTGACGCCTTCACCTGGGATGGCGAAATCTTCTGCATCCCACAAAACATCTCCAGCCTGGTGGTCTATTACAACCAGGATATGTTTGATGCAGCCAGCCTGCCCTACCCGGCTGATGATTGGACGTGGGACGATTTTGTAGAAACGGCCGTTGCCCTCACCCAGGATTTTGACGGCGATGGCACCATCGACCAGTACGGCGTAGGGGTAGACACCTCACTTTACCGGCTGGCACCCTTTGTCTGGCAAAATGGCGCGCCCATCGTCAATAGTGAGGATTTTCCCACCCGGCTTACCATGACCCGCCCACCAGCGCAGGCAGCGCTGCAATGGTTTGTCGATTTGCGCCAGGTGCATGGCGTCGTGCCTGACCGAGTTGAGGAAGCGGCACAGGACAGCGAAAGCCGCTTTGTCGCCGGGACCACAGCCATGTTCCTGGACAGCCGCCGCGGCACGCCCACCTATCGTGAAATTGAAGATTTTGTCTGGGACGTGGCCCCCCTGCCGCGCAATCAGGCAGTAGCTGGCGTACTGCACAGCGATGCTTACTGTCTCTCCAGCACCACCACTAACAAGGATGCTGCCTGGACCTTTATCGAATTTGCCAACTCTTTTGAGGGCCAGACAATTATTGCCAAAAGCGGCCGTACCGTGCCTTCCCTCATCGCCGTGGCTGAATCGGAAGCATTTTTGGATCCTACCCAGCTGCCCGCCCGCAGCCGCATCTGGCTGGACACAGCCGATACGCTGCGCCTGGTTCCCCTTATTAGCACCTGGGAAGAAATTGAAAGCACCGCCAGCGAAGAAATTGAGCGCGCTTTTTACGGGGACATTTCGGTTGAGGAAGCGGCCATGCTCATCGACACCCGCACTGAAGAATATTTTCGTCTGGGCATCAGCCGCTAACATTTGACCACAGAGGGCACAGAGCTCTCGGAGAATATCCTCATTTTTCTCTGTGCTCTCTGTGGCAAATAAAAATTTCCCTACGATTTCCCTCTGGAACCGAAGTCAGGCTTGATCGTTTCTAGATAGGTGGGTTATAGTTTTCGGCATGAGCAATATTGGGCAGATCACTGCCATCCTCCGTACCGATACCGGACGCGTCCGGGGCCACAACGAAGATTTTGTCTCCTACTGGGAACCGCCAAACCGCGAAGCAGAAAATGAAAACGGCTGGCTCTATATTGTCGCCGATGGGGTTGGGGGCGCTGATGCTGGTGAAGTGGCCAGCGAGATGACCACGCAGCACACCATTGATCATTATTTGGAACATGCCGACGAGGAAAATTGGGGGCAGCGCTTGCTCAATGCTATGCAAGCAGCCAACTCGGATTTGCGCCAGTATGTTTTGGATCGCAACGACAACAGCCGGATGGCCACCACGATGGTTGCGGCCGTTTTGCAAGAAAATCGCGCCTACATTGCCAACGTTGGGGACAGTCGCGGCTATTTGTGGCGTAACGGCCGTATCGAGCAAATCACCAAAGACCAAAGCCTGGTGGCCAAACTGGTCGAAGAAGGAGCCATCACCGAAGAAGAGGCCAGCTACCATCCCCGGCGCAACGTTATTTTGTACAGCCTCGGCTCCGAGCGCTCGCCTAAAATTGATCTATTTGAGCATACGCTGGAAAAAGGGGATATTTTGTTCCTCTGCTCCGATGGGCTGACGCGCCACGTCACCGATGCGGAAATTGCTCTGACGCTAAGCGAAGAAGAGCCGGAAAAGGCGACAAACACGCTCATCCACAAAGCCAACGAGCGCGGCGGCGAAGATAATATTTCGGTGGCGGTGATTCGGTATGAGGGGGAAACGGCCGTAGCTCCCCAAAAAAGCGCGCCAGCCAAAACGAAACCCCTCATTGTGACCCATAATGCCCCAGCTGACGTGATGGTTTTAGACCGTCCTCTACTCTGGATGTACACCGTGGCCCTGGGGCTGGTACAATCAGCATTGATATTTCTGGTTTGGCTTCTACTCCGTGTATAATACCCTCGGCTTGTCCGCAAATTACAATCCGTAAATTGCTTCACGCACAAGAACCTTAAACTAAACAGCCAAGAATTGTCGGCAATCATTTTTGTTGTCGGCAATTCTTTTTATTCTGTTGGGAGCAAAACCTGTTCCCACACATGAAACTTAACATAATCGGGGCAAATTAAGTTGCCTCGCCACTTTCGGAGGTTTTATGAACAACAAACTGCGCATCACACCGCTGGGTGGGTGCGGGGAAATTGGCAAAAACATGACGGCTATCGAGTACGCTGATGAAATCGTGGTGATCGACGCCGGCATCATGTTCCCCCAAAACGATATGCTGGGGGTGGATGCCATTATTCCTGATTACAAATATTTAATGGACAAGCTGGACAAAATTGTGGCTGTCCTGATCACCCATGGGCATGAAGATCACATTGGGGCTTTGCCCCATGTCATGCAAGACATTGATGCACCTATCTACGCCACTCCCCTCACAATTGGCCTCATTGATGTAAAAATGCGGCGCGCCGGATTAAAAAAAGAAGTGGAGTTGGTCACCATCGAGGCTGACGATACCTTTACCGTCGGCCGTCACTTTACGATTGAACCATTCCACGTCGCCCACAGCATTCCGGACTGTGTTGGCTATGGCATTACCACTCCGGCCGGTCTCGTTGTCCACACCGGCGATTACAAGTTTGACCACACGCCGGCCGACGGCTGGCCTCCGGACTTTGCCAAAATTGCCGAATTTTCGCAGCGTGGCGTGCTTTGCTTGCTGGCCGACAGCACCAATGCCGACCGTCCCGGCTGGACAAAATCAGAAAAAGAGATTGAGATCGCTTTTGAAGATATGTTCCGCGAAGCACCCGGCCGCATCATTGTGGCCAGCTTTGCCTCGCTCATCTCGCGCATTCAGCTGGTGGCCGATACGGCCGCAAAACACAATCGCTACCTGGCCATCACCGGGCGCTCCATGCGTGACAATACCAAAATGGCGATGGAACTGGGCTACCTCGATATCGATGAAGCCACCCTCATCGACATCGGCGACATCTCCTCCCTGCCGCCGCAGCGTGTGGTCATCATGGCCACCGGTTCCCAGGGCGAACCGTCCGCGGTGATGGGCCGGCTGGCGCGGGGTAACCACAACCGCCTGCAAATTGAAGAAGGCGATACCGTGGTGCTCTCCGCACACGCCATTCCCGGCAATGAGGAGTTGGTTTACCGCACCATTAACCAATTGTTCCGACGTGGTGCCAATGTACTGTATGAAAACATTGCCGACGTCCACGTCTCAGGCCACGCCAGCCAGGAAGAGATGAAGCTGATGATCAACCTGGTACGGCCGAAATATCTCATGCCCATCCACGGCGAGCTGCGCCACCTGAAGCAGCACGGCGTCATGGCCGAAGAGTTAGGCATTCCCGCCGAAAAAATCATCGTCATTGAAAACGGGACGCCGGTGGAGTTGTCTGATGATTCCCTGGAAATTTTGCCCCGGATGCGCGGCGGCTACATTTTTGTCGATGGTGACAGCGTGGGTGAAATTGATTGGCCCGTACTGCGCGACCGGGAAAAACTGGCCCAAAGTGGCCTCTTTTTTGCCGTCGTTAGTTTAAACGGCAACGGGCAGATGTTGAACCAGCCAGAAATCATCTCGCGTGGTTTTATCGACCGGCGCGATGAAGACGAGCTGATGGACAACGCCAAAGAAACCATCGAGCGCACGGTGAAGCAGTTTGCGGGCCAGGGCAGAGGACTCAGCAAAAAAATCGAGGACGCCCTAAGCCGCTTCCTGTATGCCGAAACGGGGCGCCGACCCATTGTGCAGGTGGTGATTAAATAAAATCGGAGGTCTGCGCTTCTTGCAACAGGCTAAAATCGAAGCGGGTTAGGGTAGTAGGCACTTGCCACCAGGAAACCCGCGCTGAGGTTAACGGCCGTTTCAAATGAGACGGCCGTTTTATTTTTTCAGGGGCAGCCACCGCCGCATCCGGCAGCAAAATAGCGCTCAACAGCTTGCCTTCTTCCAGGGGCGTTTCCCGATCTGGATAAACGTAAGCCGGTAATTTGGCATACAGCTCCAGCTCGCGCAAAAAATATTGGACGCTGGCCCCGTACCGGTTAAAGCCAAAAATTTCGGCCCGGGGAAATTGATTGCCGTTTTCCCGCACCCAATCGTACAGCGCCAGCCCACGCACTTCCCCGCCCCAATCATCAATTAAAAAGCTGGGGAAAAGGTGGTGCTCCGTACCCATAAGAATCAAGGCAAAACGCAAAATCAGCGTGTCCACAGCACCTGGTTCTGGTTTAGGATTGGTGAGGAGCAGCGCGAAACGGCCGTTTTCCCCCTTCCCTTGTTCCGCCAACAACTGCCCGCTCACGCGCTGCCCTACTGCTTTTGCCATCACTCAAATCCTTTCTTTATCGGACACAAATTCAATTGACGATACCAAAACGGCCGTAAACCGGCAAGATTCATGTTGCGAGTTTGCCCGGCACTGTCTATCATTCCCCAAAACCGCATACCTTCCACCAAAGGCCACAGATGCCCGTTTTTTTCTCTGTGACCTCTGTGGCAACTTCAGGAGAAAATCAGTGATTGAAGAAACCATTGCCCGAGCCAAAAAGCTGCGCCGGGAAGATGAACTAGACGCCTCACAACAACTGCTGCTCGACTTGTTAGCCGAGCACCCCAACGACCCCCTCGTGCTATACGAAGTGGGCGGCTCCTATGACGTCATGGGCGAAGAAAACGAAGCCATTCCTTACTACCAGAAAGCAATCAAAGCGGGGCTAAATGGTGAAGATTTACAGGAATGCCTAGTGTGCCTGGGCAGCAGCCACCGCAATGTGGGCAACTTTGCTGAAGCAGTAGAAACGCTGGAAAAAGTTATGGCTCAATTTCCAGACGACAACAGCGGCAAAGTATTCCTGGCGCTGGCTTACTACAGCGACGGCCGTGAAGATGAAGCCGTTCGCCTGCTGCTGGAGCTGCTGCTGGAAACCACCAATGACCAAAACATTCTCGAATACGCCGATCCGCTGGATTATTACAAAGACAATCTCGATGAAGTGTGGGACGATTGATTTACGAGCCTGAAGCACGATGCGGGAGAAGCGCGCCAGTCACATTTCACGCATCACGCTTCACTTTACCCAAAGGATTTCACCAATGAAAGCAGTTGTATTTTATGAACATGGCCCGCTGGAAAACGTACAGTATACCGATGTGCCCGAGCCGGAGATTGGCCCAGACGAGGTACTACTGGAAGTTAAAGCTGCCGCGCTGAACCGGTTGGATTTGTGGGTGCTGGCCGGCTGGCCCGGCCTCAATTTGAAGTTGCCGCATATCATGGGCAGTGATGGTGCTGGCATTATTGCCAAAGTGGGTGCCAACGTCGCCGACTTTACCGTCGGCGATCGCGTGGCCGTTAACCCCACGCGGGGCAGCGACACCGACTACTTTGGGCGGCGCGGCCTGGATAACATGAGCGACAACTTTGCCATTTTGGGTGAACATGAAGACGGCTTTTTTGCGGAGTATGCGGCCGTTCCTGCCCGGAACCTGCTCAAAATGCCGGATGATGCTGATTTCACCGCCGCTGCGGCCGCTTCACTGGTCTACGTTACCGCCTGGCATTCCCTCATTACCCGCGGCGGTTTGCAAGCCGGCGAAACGGTGCTCATCGTCGGTGCCGGCGGCGGCGTCAATACTGCTGCCATCCAGGTGGCCAAGCTGGCAGGTGCCGAACGCATCTACGTC
Source organism: Anaerolineaceae bacterium (assembly GCA_002699125.1). Lineage (GTDB taxonomy): Bacteria > Chloroflexota > Anaerolineae > Promineifilales > Promineifilaceae > Leptofilum. The sequence continues at coordinate 3,894 of PABI01000044.1, read as the reverse complement.
ATAGGCTCTACTAATGAAAAACTGGCCGAAGCAGAAGCTTTGGGCGCAGATGTGCTCATCAACCGAAATGAAGAAGATTGGGGCAAAGCGGTCTTTAAGGCCACTAATCGGCGTGGCGTTGATGTTGTGGTTGATAACGTGGGTGCAGCCACGTTCCACACCTCGCTACGTGCCCTCAAAAAAGGGGGGCGGCTGCTCACCGTGGGGAATACCAGTGGTCCCAAATTTGAACTCGATAACCGGCTGATTTTCGGCAAGCATCTGAGCATCATTGGTAGTACCATGGGCACCTCGGCTGATTACGCCACGGTGATGAATTTGATTTTTAACGGCCGTTTGCAACCCGTCATCGATTCAGTTTACCCGCTCAGTGAAGGTCTCACTGCCCTGCGGCGGCTGGAGGAAGGCGACGTCACTGGCAAGCTCGTTCTTACACCATAGTCAACCACATGCGTCTTTTTGAAATCCTTATCCTCCTTGCCCTACTGCCGCCCCTGCTCTGGCCGATTTTTAGCCGCAACCGGCCAAAATGGCTGGCCCTGTTTCCGCTTTTGGGCGTGCTGTTCATGGTGCTCCACCTGCTGGTAGAAGAATATCGCTGGCAAATGTTTCCGGCTTATGGGTTAACGGCCGTATTCCTGCTGCTGACCATTCGCTGGCGCACGACTACACCTGCCCGGCTGGCCTGGGTGGGCGGGGTGCTGGGGCTGCTCGCCTGGCTTGTGGCCGTGGCCCTTCCAGTTGCCATGCCTGTGCCCCGCCTGCCGGACGCCACCGGTCCGTACGCCGTCGGCACCTTCACCGCTTACCTGGTAGACAATTCGCGCCAGGAAACTTACACGGAAGACCCCAACGACAATCGTGAATTAATGGTACAGGTGTGGTATCCGGCCGCCAACCGCGACGGCGAGCCGGCCCAATACATGCCTGATTTGGACGTCGCCGGGCCGGTCATTGCTGAGCAGTTTGATCTACCGGCCTTTTTACTTAACCATATCAATCTGACAAAGTTGGATGTATGGCGAGACGTGCCTTCCGCCGACAATGGCGCACCGTTCCCTGTGATCGTTTTTTCACACGGCCTTACCGGCATCCGCATGCAAAACACGGTGATGGTGCGCGAGTTGGTGAGCCACGGCTACATTGTGGCAGCCATCGACCATTCCTACGCCAATGCGCTCACCATCTTCCCCGACGGCCGTGTTTTCGTCTATGATCCTTCGCGCATTTTCCCCAGCGGCGAATCCAACCCCACCGAGGGAAATCCCCTGGTGCAGGTGTGGGCCAATGACATTGCCTTTTTGCTGGATGAGATGGCGGTGTGGGATGAAGAAGCGGGGCATGTGTTAAACGGCAGTTTCAACCTGAACCAGATCGGCATTTTTGGCCACTCCACCGGCGGCGGCGCCACAATGGAGTTTTGCCTACAAGATGCCCGCTGCCAGGCAGGCGTGGGCCTGGACAGCTGGCTGCTGCCCGTTTCTGCCGATCTGCTGGCGCAAGAGGTGAAGCAACCTTTCATGTTCATCGGCACCCCCAGCTGGCTGGGACCAGAGAACCGCGCCCTGGGCAATCGCCTTTTTAATGACCTGGGCCAGGATGGTTACAACCTGCTCCTGGCCAATACCGCCCATTACGATTTCACCGACTTGCCTCTCTTAACACCGCTGTCCCCCCAGCTGGGGCTTTCCGGCAGTATCAACAGCACCTACAGTCTGGAGATTCAGAACGAATATTTACTGGCTTTCTTCAACCAATATCTCAAAGGGGAGCCGTCCAGCTTGCTGCTAACGGAGCCATCACCCTACCCAGAGTTAACGATTGTGCGAAATTTACGGCCGTAATTCCACCTAAATCTGTGAAAAGCGAGGTAATTTTGCAACTGGTTCCCAAATCGGGCTGACGGATTACCTTTTTTTCGTTTATAATGAACGCGGTATGTCAGAAGCGACCCTTACCCTATTAATTCAGATCTTTTTCTGGGCACTGGCCCTCTTGGCGCTGGCGGGTTTGGTGCGGTTCCGGGACAGGTCCCGATTAGACATCGCCCTGGTCATGCTTTCGATTGCTTTGGCTCTGACGCCTCCCGCCTGGTATAACAATTTTTCCCTGCTCCAATTAACTCCCTCCACACTGGCAATTGCCGCCCATCCCTACTTGCTGCTCCGTTTGGTGCGTTACTTCCGCACTGTCCGGCCGCCCGTACATCGTTTTGCCCTCATCGGCATGATTATTTCGGCTACTGTTTTGACGGTGTCTACTGAAACCAATGCTTTTTTTGTGCTGGTTTTAGGCTATTTTATTGCCGTTGAGGGATACGCTATCATCAGCTTCATTCGCGCAGCACGCGTCAGCAGCGGTGTTTCGCGCTGGCGGCTTAATCTAGTCGCCGTAGGGATACTTTCGCTGCTATTGGCAATTCTCACCTTTGTTCCGCTCCGACAATTTTTAACGTCAAGTTCTCTTTTCACGTTTATACCCGTCTCGCTGACATTGATTGCCGGTGCTGCCTTTTACCTGGGCTTTGCCCCACCCCGCTGGCTGCGCAAATATTGGCAGCTGCGTGAATTGAATCATTTTTTGCACGCCGTGCCCGCCCAATATGCCGGTATGGAATTGGCAAATGTGGTTGAGTATCTTTGTCTGGCCGCCCGCCGCAGTGTAGACAGCATTACGGCCGTTGCGGCCATGCTAGACCCTGAAACCGAACAGCTCATCATCTCGCCCACCAACGATTTTCCTGAGCTAGAAACCCAGCTTTCTGCCGCTGCCGGCCGTTTGGGCCGTGTCTGGTTAGAAAGAGGTCCCTATTTCGCCGAAAGCCACGGCGACCTGGGCCAGTTTGGCCTCCGCCTCAGTATGGCCCTTAGAGCCAATGCCTTGCTCACAGTCCCCATCGCCACCCCAGTGCAAACCTACGGTTTGTTGATTGTCATTTGCCGCCAAAAGCCACTGTTTGTTGATGATGACCTGGATTTGCTCTCTTTGCTTACCGCCCAAACAGCGCGCACCCTCAGCTACAGCCATTTGCTGGTCAGTGAGCGCAAAGCTCGCACCCATGCCGAAATTTTGGCGCAGGTGGCATCACGTCTCAGCGCCAACCTGGAGTTGGAACAAACGGTTGAAGTGGTTTTTGAAGAAACCTTGCGGGCAACAAACAGCTCCTTCGCTGCCATTTTTAACTACAACACCAGGGAGCAAACGTTCCAGTTGTGGCACGGCGTCGGTCATTTTGACGGCATCTCGCAGCTGCGCCAACCACTGCCAACCGAGCAGATGCAAAAGTTGTTATCCAGCCAAAGCCAACCAGTGTTGGTAAACGTTGCCCAAGCAGCAGAAGAATGGCCCGATGCGGCAATATTGAACCAATCTGGCATTCATTCGCTGGCCTACGCGCCGCTCATCTACAAGCAAAAGCTGATGGGGTTGCTCTCTATTGGGGCCATCGGTGAAGCCGAGCCAATGACTGATGCCGAACTGGGGCTGCTGCAAGGGATTGCGGATCAGGCGGCGATGGCGATTCAAAACGGCCGTCTCTACCGCGAGGTCCAGGATTACAATGACGAGCTAGAAAGCCGCGTGGCCCAGCGAACGGCCGCCTTGCAGGCGCGCAATGAGGAGCTGGATGCCTTTGCCCACACCGTAGCTCACGATCTCAAAATGCCCATCAGCCACATCGTTGGCCTGGCCGAAACCGTCACCAACAAGTTTGACGGTTTGCCCAAAACGGACCTGATGCGCTATCTGGAAATCATTCAAAAAAGCGGACACAAAATGTCCAGCATCATCGATGCGTTGCTGCTGCTGGCTGGCGTACGCGAGATGGATGTACCGGTCACCCCACTGGATATGGCGGCAATCATTGATGAGGCCCGTCAACGATTGGCTCATCTG
>PABI01000043.1 GCA_002699125.1 Anaerolineaceae bacterium | reverse complement strand
ATGCCAATCTCGCCTCAGCCAGGCGCATCTTTAATGCCAGGATTGCGGCTCAACTTTTTTGACTACTGAAAAACCGTGTCCCCGTTTGCCGTAGGGGCAAGGCGTTTGGCTATTGCCTCGGGCAAACGCGCAAACATTTCTCCAAACGCCTCGCCCACACACCCGGCAAACCACAAACCTGGCCAAACATTTGGGCAAGGTAAGATGTGGCGTTGGGGATTGGCGGGGGGTTTCATCCATCAAACACCTGGGCGAGGCAGGTGGAGAAATGGTATCGGGGAACGGCAAGGGTTGCATCCACCTGCCTCGCCCCTACGACGGCCGTTTTCATTTCGTGTCGATATAGGTCATTTTGGTGAACAATTGGTCTAGGTCATCGCGGTTTTGGGCGTGGCGGATGGGGTTTTGTTGGATGTATTGGCGGATGTTGCTTAATTCCCGTTCATTGCGGATGATACGTTCGTAATAGCCGCGCTGCCATACCTGGAAATCGGTGTCAGACACCTTCAGCATCGCTTTGACGCGCTTGGTGACCAACATTTTGTAATTGCCCACAATGGCCCCAACCGAACCGGGCTGCAACGTTGTGAAATCGTTTTGTGCGCCCTCCGGGGTGGTTAAGCCAATGATCCCGTGTTTGTGATCCAACATGAGGATTGATTCATCCAGCGCGACGTGCTTGGCATGGTCTTGATGTGGGATGTGTGCCCAGGCCATTGTGGCAATCTCGTGCAATCGCGGATCGGCAAAGAGGGGTTGACGCCCGTATGCACAAATCGTAACAAAATACAACCCTGAACTGGCATAATCCCACCCTTTCAGGCGAATGGAACGACGGTGATATTTCTGTGGATCATATTGGCGCGACATGACCCCATTCTACCCAATACCCCCCGTAGGGGCGAGGCGTTTGGTTGTTACCTTGGGCAAACGTGCAACCAGTTCTCCAAACGCCTCGCCCTGGTGTCTGGCAAACCACAAACCTGGCCAAACAATTGGGCATGGCAAGATGTGGTGTTGGGGAGTGGCAAGGGTGTCATCCACCTGCCTCGCCCCTACCGCAATTGGGTCTTTTTGATGGAAACGGCCGTTCCTCATAAAATCCCTTCCAATGACAACAATCTCCATCATCATCCCCCACCTGAACGGCCGTCACCACCTAAACGACTGCCTGGGATCGCTACGCCAGCAAACGTTCACCGATTTTGAGGTGTTGTTGATAGACAACGGCTCCACCGACGGCACCCAAGCATACGTGCGCGAACAGTTCCCTGAGGTAAAGCTCATTGAGCTGGGGCAAAATCAGGGCTTCACCGGGGCGTGTAATGTCGGTTGGGCCGCCGCCAAGGGGGAGATCATCATTCTGCTGAACAACGACACGCAAGTTGAACCAAACTGGCTACGCGAAGTATGGCTGGCTTTCGAGCAAAATCCGCAGGTGGGCAGCGTGGCCAGCAAGATGCTGTTGTTCGACCAGCGGGACACCTTCCACACCGCCGGCGATTTTTACCGGATGGATGGCATTCCGGGCAACCGGGGCGTCTGGCAAAAAGATGTGGGCCAGTATGACCAAGTCGAGCCGGTGTTTAGCGCCTGCGGCGGTTCCTCCGCCTACCGGCGTACGATGCTGGATGAAATTGGCTTTCTGGATGACGATTTCTTTTTTAGCTGCGAGGATGTAGATATTGGCTGGCGCGCCAACCTGGCCGGCTGGCAGGTGCTGTACGTGCCTACGGCCGTTGTCTACCATAAACTCAAAGCCACCGGTGGTTCCGTCACGGGCAGCTACTACGACGGCCGTAACTTCCTCTACCTCATCTGGAAAAATTACCCCGCTACCCTGCTGCGCCGCTACTGGAAAGAGATTCTCAAAGCCCAACTTAAAATCAGCCGCGACGCGCTGCGCGCCTGGCGCGGTGAAGCCGCCCGTGCCCGCCTGCGTGGCCAGTTGGCTGGCCTGTGGGGCATCTTCAAAATGTGGCCCAAGCGCCGCCACGTACAGGCTCTCCGACGGGTAGACGACGATTCCCTGACGGCCGTTCTCACCCCGGTTGACGAGACCCCCACAGACGGGTAACATTGCCTCCCTGATGAAGAAGGAACAGGAAGAGACAATGAAACCGTACTTATCCGTGATCATTCCCGCCTACAACGAAGAAAAACGCATTGGCCAGACGCTAACGGCCGTTCACACCTATCTCAACGCCCAGCCGTACAGCTGGGAGCTGCTCATTGTGCTGGATGGCGTTACGGATAACACGGCCAGCGTCGTAGAACAGTTTGCCCAGGACAAGGAAAACGTGCGCTGGATTGACCGCCAGCAAAATATGGGCAAGGGATACACCGTGCGCCAGGGGATGCTGGCTGCGCGCGGCGACATTCGCCTCTTCACCGACGCCGACAACTCCACCGATATGAGCCATTTCGACCAGATGAAACCGCTGTTTGACCAGGGGGCCAACGTCGTCATTTGCTCACGAGACAGAAAAGATGCTAAAGGCGCGGTACAGGCCAAGCCACAGCCCTTCCTCAAGCGTGCGCTGGGCAACTCCGGCAATCTGTTCATACAAATCATGGCCGTGCCCGGCATTTGGGACACCCAGTGCGGCTTCAAAGCGTTTCGCGCCGCCGCCGCCGAACAAATCTTCTCGATCTCACAAATCAATCGCTGGGGATTTGACATGGAGGCGCTGGCCCTGGCCCGCCGTTTTGGCTACAAAATCCACGTCATTGCCGCCAACTGGCACGATGCCGAAGGCACACACGTGACGTTGGCCGGTTACCTGGGCACCTTTTGGGAAGCGGTAAAAATCCGCTGGAACCTGCTGACGGGCGTTTATGCTCGTCAGGAAAAGCGCCAGGCTGCTGCCAAACCCCACCCCACCGCAAAATAGTGTTTCTAGGACTGGCAGTCCTGCCCGTAACTTTTTCAAACTTCCAACGGATGAGGACTGCCAGTCCTGACAGCTCAATCTCATGGCTAACTTGGCGCTGGAAACGGCCGTTTCCCAACAACACCAATTCACCCACATCGCCGGCATAGACGAAGCCGGGCGCGGCGCATTAGCCGGTCCAGTGGTCGCCGCCGCCGTCATTTTGCCGCTGAACGATAAAACCGAAACGCTGCTGAAGGGCGTCAATGACTCCAAGCAGCTTTCCGCTAAAAAGCGCGAAACTTTGTTTGACCTCATCGTTGAACACGCTCTGGCCTACGGCATTGGCCAACAGCCTGCCTCGGTGATTGATGAAATTGGCATTCTGCCCGCCAATAAGTTGGCTATGTGTACGGCCGTCTCCCAGCTCAGCCCCACGCCGCAATTTTTGTTGATAGACGGCCGTATCCGCCTGCCCCAGATCAACATCCCTCAACAATCAATCGTGCGCGGCGACAGCCAAAGCCTGAGCATCGCCGCGGCCTCCATCCTGGCCAAAGTCACCCGCGACCGCTTCATGTGCGAGCTAGACGGCCAGTTCCCTCATTACGGCTTCGCCCAACACAAAGGCTACGGCACCGTCCAGCACCGCTCCGCGATTGCCCAACACGGACCCTGCACCCAACACCGCCACTCCTTCGCGCCCATCCGTCAACCGCTTCCGTAGGCACTTACGCACCAGTGGTGAACCGTGAATTTTCCATTCACAATTCACCATTCATTATCACAATTCACAATTCCTTTCCCTTAAAATAGCTCCCCAGTCATAGGACTAAAGCGATCGCCTCCTTCTCCCCAATGGTACTGTCTGGTGACTGTCGCGGACCTCCCCCTACTTTATAATATTTTCATAAAGATTTGTACGGGCACTCACATGGTAGTTCTGGGTGTAAGGGGAAAATTATGGTCAGAGTTCTTGTCATCGATGACGACAGACTTATTAGAAAAGTAGTAAACAAAGCGCTCACCGACCTGAGCTATGAAGTCATAGAAACTGAAGATGGTCTGGAAGCGCTCAAACGAATCAAATCAATTCGCCCCGATGCCGTCATCGTCGACAAAATGATGCCGGGCATCGATGGTTTTGAAGTTACCAGACGCCTGCGCCGCGAGCCAGAACTGGCCCATATTCCCATTCTGGTGCTTACCGGCGAATCAGATTTACAGGAAAAGCTGGCCGCCTTTGAGGCCGGGGCAGACGATTATTTATGTAAACCATTTGCTGCGGCTGAACTGGCGGCCCGGCTTACCGTGCTGCTGCGTCGTGCCAAAGCGTTGGAAGCGGCACAATCGCAAATGCTGCAAAAAACCGACCAGGCACGTGTAGTTGCCGTGCACAGCCTGCGCGGTGGTATTGGCACTTCTTCGCTGGCCAACAATTTGGCTATTGGGCTAAATGCCTTGTGGAAAACCTCCACCTTGCTGCTGGATATGGTGCCCAACGCCGGGCAGCAGGCCCTTATGCTCAATATGTCTCTCAAGCGCACCTGGGCCGATTTGGGCATGATCCCGCCAGAGGAGTTAGACCTCAACACCTTGTCCGCCATTACGCGCCAGCATGACAGCGGGCTGCATCTCATCGCCTCGCCCAAGATGCCTTCAGATGCCGAAGAAGTAACGGCCGAACATTTTCACATCGCCCTTAAATTCCTCAAGGGTCGATATGAATACATCGTTGCCGACTTGCCCCACGACTTTAACTCAGCAACTTTGGAAGTTCTGGAAGCTGCCGACATTATCTTGCTGGTTGTCTCGCCAGAGATTGCCTCTGTTCGCGCCGCCTCCATTGCCCTGGAAACGTACAAACAACTCAACTACCCGGAAGAAAAAATCAAGGTCGTCTTAAACTGGACATTCGAGCGGGAAGGGTTGGCGCATGAGGCGATTGAAAATGCACTGCACGCCCCCATTCATTTGGTCATTCCCTACGGCGGGCGTCGCTTTACCAACGCCATTAATCGAGGCATCCCCCTGCTGCATGAACAGCCAGAAGATGCGATTTCCTCCCTGCTGGAAGACTTTTGCTTCCGATTGAGCAAGGAAACACATCAGAGCATTGCTCCGGCGTCGCCCAGTCCAGCCTGGCACCGTTTAAACGATCGATTGCAACTGTTTGCCGCCGCCCAGCGCAAACAAAAGTCACGGTTCTCTCTGGTACGGTAAGGATAAAATCCACAATGAAACAATCTACTTCTACAACAAACCAACATGGTCAAGGATTACCCGAATATGCCTTGCTAATTGCGGCTATTGGCTTAGCAGTCATCGGCATACTTTCCCTTCTGGGTATTCGGGTAAGCGATATCTACTGTGAAGTTGCTCAAGGATTTGGCTATGACGGCAGCTGCAATGATCTGATTTTTTTCGATGATTTTGGGTCAGGGGGTGATAACTGGTACTCCTTCTATGGCCATGATGACAACTGGTCCTTTAACGAGGGCGACGATCCAAACCTGTGCCATACAGGTGATGGTGGTGATGTGCTGCTGGCAGAGGGTAGCGGCGGTTCTGACTACAATATCTCCGCAGACGCCAATCTGTCATCCGGCAATGGGTACGGCCTTTTTTTCCGCACCACCAAAAATGATGCTGGCCGCATTGAAGGTTACACCTTTCAATATGATCCCGGTTATGAGGGCGGGCAATTCATCATGCGCAAGTGGGTGAATGGGTATGAGCTGTGGCCGCCATTATCCGCCGCCGCGCCGCCGGATAATTTTGACTGGCACAACGTGGACCGGCAGGTGGAAGTAGAGGTGGAAGGCGATACTTTTACCGCCAAGGTGGATGGCGAGGAAGTGCTGGTAGGCTCTGATGATTCTTACCCTGAGGGGGAAGCAGGTATTCGTACCTGGGGCAGCAGCCAGGCTTGTTTTGATGATTTCACGGTGGAATCGCGCTAATGCGGACCCAACATTTCCCCGGAAACTTGTCGGCAGGTGAAAACGCTTGAACGCAGTTTCCGGAGAAATTCAAAGGTGAGGGAAATTTCATGAAGTTTGTAGACAGCCCCAAAATTGAATATCAACCCGACGGGTTGCCTCGCGCCCGTGAAAGCAAACGGCCGTTCTACTTCCGGCTGTTAATCGGCATTGTGCTCTTTCTGGCCGTGGGACTCAACCTATACGTCCTTGTGCGCGCCGATGTAAGCGCCATATCGCTGAAAAACAACAGCGGCGCCGAAGGCATGGTAATTGATGGCGAAAACCGGCCGGTGCCCAATGTTCTGGTGTTTTCGGCCAGCGTTCCAACAGCTAGCACCACCACGGATGAAGACGGCCGTTTCCTCCTCAACAATCTCCCCCCAGGCGTCAACCGGCTGGTGGTGGTGCGCAACAACGTCGGCCAGGAATTCTACGTCACGCTGGCTGAAGGCAAAGTCACCCGCGTCGATTACCTCAACTTCCTCGCCCCCCTGGTGGACGTTGAATAACGAAAAGCCTTAATTTGTCATTTCGAGCCGCTTTTGGCGAGAAATCCTTCTAAGCCTGATTAGGTACGTACCTTGCCATCCTCAAAGGGATTTCTCCCTTCGGTCGAAATGACAGTTGAAGCTACTCTTGTAAATTAATCTCAAACAGGTTCCACAATTCAGAGTTTTGCGTGGCGTCCAGATCAAAATTGAGCACTTCCGGACGGGCTACGGCCAGCTTCACGCGAGGGAACAACGGCAGCGAGGGCAGTTCTGCAGCAAACACCAGTTGGGCAGCCTGATGGCCTGCAATAAATTCTGGTGAATCCCAAAACGTTTGTTGTGTCTGTTGGCAGGCAGCGTCAAATGCCAAATTGAACCACCCGGTTACATTGTTATCCCCAATTGAATCTTCAGCACCAAAAATCTGATCTGATTGCCAATTTTGGCAAGGCGGTTCCATACCGCTAGTCCAGGCAAATAGAGCTACATCAAACCGACGGCCAAACAATGGTCCGTCTGGTCCTAGGGCAAACAACTCTAGGCCAGGCAGCCCCTTTTCAGTAACGCGTACCCCGCATTCAAGCCAATTTTGGGCAATTCGGCTCACGATTCGCGGCCGTAATTCCGCCCCGACACTGGTAATCAGCTCAATGGCAAAGGGCGTGCCGGTGGTCAGGTCTTCGCGAATGCCATCGTCGTCGCTGTCGAGGTAACCCACTTCATCCAGAAGCGCGTTAGCCTTGGTTACGTCGTACGACCATTGCGCTGCACCTGACGGATGCAATGGATGAGTCGGTGATGCGTACCCATCCCACACTTCGGATTGGCCAAACATGATTTGCTCCATGATGCCTTGCCGGTCGGTGCACATGGCCAACGCCTGCCGCACCCGCACATCCTGGAACCAGTCGGGACGGCCGTTTTCATCCCCATACTCGCCAAACGAATCGATGCCAAACGCCAGATGCTCAAAAATCACCCCCGATTGTATGCTTGCCTGAAGTAAGCCACTTTCCTCTGCATCCATAATGAACTCTATTTGTCCAAAATTAACGGCACTTTGGGTTACGATATCACACTGTCCCGACAACAAATCGGCCAAAAGCTGATTGGGATCGGGGGAAAAGCGGAATGTCAACGGTCCAATTTTAGGCAAGCCTTCTGCCCTGCGATAATAATGGGGATTTGGTGCCAGAGCGATAAAATCGCCTGGTTGCCAGTCAACCACCATAAATGGGCCGGAGCTTAACGGCCGTCTCGCCGAATCAGGCAGTTCATGTAGCAAATCGACATCGTATTTACCCAGTTGATGTTCCGGCAGCGGGATCCACACGTTCAAAAAGTAGGTCTGGTCCAGCCAGCCGGGCAGCCCCGTCCAGCGCAGCGACAGGTCATCGGTAGCTTCGTAGCCGGCGGTGCGCGCCGTGCGAAAGGTATCCACCGTGGTGAACGGCACTTCCACCGTGCGGTTCACCTCAAAGCTAAACACGGAATCAGCCGCGCTCACCGGCTTGCCGTCGGACCACACCATCGGCTTGAGCGTGAAATCCACCACCAGCTGCTGCATTTCCAGCGGCGTGCCGTCAAATGTCACCCGTTCCCTAGCGGCATTCACCACTTCCACGCCTTCGGCCAGGGTCATCACCTCGTCATCAGCGGACAGCACGGTGTCGCCCGCCTGCACGGTAACAGTTTGCAGCACCGCATCGCCATCTTCCAGGCTGGGCAGCTTTTCGATGCCCTGCGCCTGGTAGCCATAATCCCGCTGCGTTACCAGATTTTCATAGATGGTGTGGTGAATGTTTTCTTTGTCCAACATGCGGGTGCTGTACAAAAAGAGGGAATCCGGTTCGGCCGCCTGGCAAACAACCAGCTCTTTAGGTTCCGGTTCAGGCGGTGTCGGCGTCCCCACCACCGCTTCTGGCGTCTCTTCCACAATCCGCGTCACGACCATTTCAGTCGCCCGCAAAAACAAATCCCGCGAGACGACGGGCACACCTTCTTGCGGTAGTGCCGTTTCCAACACGATAACCTCGCGGGTGACCTCTACCTCCTCCAGCGGTTTGGCACACGCCGTCCCCACAACAAACAGCAGACAAACCAGGCATATTCTCCATAATTGTTTCATTGGCATTCTCCCGAAGTCGCACCACAATGGAGCCATTATAACGACCGTATCCCATTTTTTCATTTCGGTTCTTTCGGCATTCGTGGGGTTGACGGCACATCCTGTAGGGTCAAGGCATGCCTTGACCCTACTACATTTTCAAATTTTAGATCGAAACGTAGGGCGGGACAGGCGGGGAACTGTCTTTGCCAAAGAAAACAACTTGTGTCCCGCCTGTCTCGGCCAACCTAGGCGCAAATGGGCGAGACGGTGCGGAGAGTAAATCTTTTGTCAGGCAGGGCATACGGGCGCACCGTCCCGCCCCTACCCTGGATATTTTCATGATTCGAACTGCTGATTTCACCTAATTCGGTTGTTGTTTCACCACAGCAAGGGTAAAGTCTATCCTATGAAACCACTCATCGGTACAGATTTGAAGCGCTTTTTGCGTGATTACCGGCGGCAGCACCAGCCGAATTTTGACATTGTGGGCCTGCTGCAAAGCGTCGAATATCCAGCCAACGTTGGCTCGATTTTTCGAGTGGCCGACGGGGCCAATCTGACGGAGCTGGTGCTGACGGGCGTCACGCCGACGCCGCCCAATCCCACCATCGACAAGGTCGGCCGTTTCAAAAGTTTGCGTATTCCCTGGCGCTATGAAAAAGATTCGGTCACGGCCGTTCGCCAGCTAAAAGAAGCAGGGTACACGGTGGTAGCGGTGGAATTGACGAATACGGCCGTTCCCTACCACACCTTCACCTATCCGCAAAAAACCTGCCTGGTGGTGGGGCACGAAGACCACGGGGTAACCAAAGCGACGTTAGGGGTGTGTGATGCGGCCGTTTTCCTGCCCATGTACGGCAAAGGACAGTCGCTCAACGTGCACGTTGCCTTCAGCATTGTCCTCTACCACATCCTGCACCAGCCGCAGGCGCAGCCATGACCAAACGCAAGCACAAACGGGAAAAAGCGCAGCTTTTCCAGGCGCTCACCCGGCAAAGCCAAAGCACGTTCACGCACGATGAAGGCCCCGTCCCGGCCTCGGTTTTGGCCGCTTCCCCGGCTCTGGCCGCCCTGGCGGAAAGCCGTGAACTACCCAAGATGAAAAAGTTTCGCTTTCAGCTGATGCACGAGTGGATTTTGCAGCGGCTGCCCCAAGGACGCGTAGCCGACGTGGGCGGCGGCAAGGGACTGCTGTCTTTTTTGCTGCAACGAAGCGGCTGGGATGCCACCGTCATCGACCCCGTTGAGCAGGCACTGCCCAGCAAATACAAAGATTTAAACCTCAACCGACGCGTAAAAATTGCCGACACCGACACCGTACCCCGCCTGACACAAGCTTTTGCCCCAGAACTGGCAGTACCATTTGATTTGCTAGTCTCAATGCACGCCCACGGCTGCAACATCCAGCTCATCGACGTGGCCGCGGCTAACCAGAAGAAAGTGATCCTGCTGCCCTGCTGCATTATTGATGAACCGCTGCTGCCTGCGCCGGGCCAGCATTGGCTGGCTTGTCTGATAGAGTACGCCCTGGCTAAAAATCTGATGGTGGAGCCGTTTCGCCTTAACTTTCGCGGGCAAAATATTGGCCTGTATATTCAATCGGTGGAGAGTTGAAACGGCCGTTTCCGCCCCACATCCATAATCACCTGACGCACCAGGGGAATCCGCACCGCTAGCAAAACAATCAGCAGCAAAAAATAAAGAATAAGCTCAGGCAGCACGTTAGGATCGCGCAAAAATACCCGTTTGGTGGAAGTCGCCAGCATGGCGTGGAAGGCCAGCAAAATGCCCGCCAGATAAACCAATCGGTGCAGCCGCTTCCAATTCTTCTTGAGCTGTCGCATGGCCCATTTGTTGGAAGTAACAGCCATCGCCAAAAGGATGATAAAACCCATAATCCCAAGGAGGACAAAAAACTCTTTGACGCGCCAAAACTGCGTGGTGAGTGGGTATTCATAGAGATAATAAGCAAGATGAACGCAGGCAAAGCCAAACGCCCACAAGCCCGCCGGTTTGCGTAAGCGAATCGCGCCGCGCCAGCCAAAGTAGGTGTTAATGGGCGTCATCGCTAGCGAGAGCAGCAAAAAACGTACGGCCCATTTGCCGCTGGTCAGCATCGGATCAAAAGTGTCGGCAGCATCAGCCATTTCCAAACTCCCTTGCGTCACCACAACAATCACGACGATCAAGGCTGCTCCATTTAACAGCAGCCACCATTTTTGCTTTTTAAACCAGGTCATAGAACAGTCTCCTTCGTAAAGGACACGCCAAGAAAGCGCGCCTATTCTTTACAATGAGTACACCGCCCACCAGGCGGTCGTTCCATTTTTCCAGGCAAAGACACGCCCTCGCAAAACAAGGTCCGCCGCAGTTTAAAGTTCCCTCTGCGCCTCCGCGCCTTTGCGTTAAATTGTTTCTGAGGATAGAAAATCGGCTAAATCGGCCGTACTGGGGAGAATCATTTGGGCACCAGCCTGGCGCAGTTCCGGCTCCCGGCCAAAGCCGCACAGCACGCCAATGCGCCAGGCCCCTGCCCGGCGTGCCGCGTGCATATCCACCGTCGTATCGCCCACCATGATGCAGGCAGATTCAGGTAGATTCAGCCGGCGGGCTGCTTCTTGAATAGGGGAAGGGTGTGGCTTGAGGCGGCGCGTGTCTTGTGAGCCACAAGTTACTTCAAAGCGGGGAGCGAGGTCGGGAAACTGGGCCAAAAAGCCTTCGATTTGGTGACGGCTGCGCGTGGTGACGATACCCAGCCGGTATCGCTCAGGAATGGCGTGCAGCATTTCCAACACGCCGGGGATAATCTGGAAATTGGCAATGAACGGGTCTTTGCGCCGCGACTGGCGCCAGGTGGTGACCCATTTGAGCGGCTCATCCAGGTGCAGCCGGTCGGCCAGGGTGATGAAGGCGTTGGCCGGAGATTCAATTTTCATGAGCAGCCACCGAGCCACCTCAGCCGCGCGTTCGCCAAGAAACGGCCGTAACCACCGCGCTACATTGGCAACGGCCGTATCATCACTATCAATCAGCGTACCATCCATATCAAACAAAATGGCCTGAATTTCTTCAAAGGGAATTGGACTTGGTCGGGTCATTTATTTAAAAAGAGGGACACAGATAACCACAGATAAACACAGATTTTGCTTTTTATCTGTGTTCATCCGTGTAAATCTGTGTCCCATTGTTTTCAGAACGGCCACAGTTGCAAGATGAGAATGGCAACGGCCGTAATCGTCAAATTATCCAGTCCCCAAATGGAGACGGCTTCCACTAAAGTGGTGACCACCGTGATAACCAGCGCCGGCAGCAGCGCCGCTGCGGGGGAAACCTGTGGCGAACCTGCCATCAGCCACAGCGCCAGCCAGGTAAACAGCAGACAGCCGGCAAAAAAGCCCAGCGACCCTTCCACGGAACGGGTGCTGGTGTGGACAACGTAATGGCGACGGCCGTACGCCTTACCCACCACCGGCGCCATACCATCCCCCCAGGTCAGTGGCATTAGAGCCGCCACCATCAGCGGCGGCTGCTCCCAAAACAGAACCGCCACGACGGCCGCGGCGAAGGGAAAATAAACCGTACCCAAGTTGGAGCGGTCGCTGCTGGCCATGGCCGCAAAAAAGCCATAGCGCCAATCGAGCAGGTTAATCACCATAAAAGCGGCACAGGCAATAACAAAAAACCACGGCGTATCAAACAAAAAATGGAGCGCCCAGCTCATCATGCCTACGCCTACGTGAATCACTTTGCGGGTAAAACCGCTGGAGTAGCCCCGCCAGCGCCGCAATCCTTCGGCCGCGCCGATGATGCCAAATACGTAAACAAAACAAATAATAAGTCCGAGCCAGTTGTTCATGTGGCAGCCTTGTGCTTGTTATGATTTAGTAAAAGCCAACATTATTGGAAAAACACGGTCGATTGCCTCAAATTCTTGAGGATGATTTAAGCCATCGATGATTTGTATTTGAACATTGGGGGAGACGGCCGTTTTTTCCTCATACGCCCTCATGCTGGCCACCGTGCCCTCATTTTCTGAACCGCTGATCCATAGCACCGGGCAGCGCAAATCGTTTGGTTCGTTCAAACCCCAGTCCAGCATAGCCGTTAGCCAGGCCAGCGTAACCGACACGTCCATGTTGGCCATAACATCTTGATCTTCTTCTGAAAGAGTAGTTGGATCAAAGGAGCCTGCCTGCTGAGCCTGCAAAATTGGCTGCCAGTGAGCCCGAAAATTGGTGATGAATTCACGAAAAGCGCCTGAGGCGGCATGGCCAAAAGGAATTCCCATGATGATGATTTTTTCTACACGATTTGATTGGGCAGCTAGGTAACGGCCGATATTCCCGCCATAAGAAAATCCCCACAACGTAAACACCTTAACATCGCAGGCATCGGCAACGGCCAAAATATCATCACACATCGTTTCGATGGCGTAAGCAGCCGGGTCCGTTGGCTTGTCGCTGTCGCCGTGTCCACGAATATCCATCGTGATGACCTTAAACGCATTCTTCAGCCGGGCCACGTAACCTGCTTCATGCCAGCTTTGCCGCGTTTGGCCGCCACCTCCGCCATGCAGGAGGAGAATTGCCGGTCCTTCACCCACAATATCGTAGACAATCTGAGTTCTATCAGGTGCAATAATTGAAGAGGTAATCATAGCAAATTTGGCACTTTTACCTTCCTGGGAAGCTCACAACTTTGCAAACTAGATTTCCAGTGATTTTATGCTTGTCATGCTGAGGTCCTCCGAAGCATCCCTATAACCTCAAAATAGTGAAACGCTTGCCGATAGACCCAAGTTGTAACTGGCAATGTTTAAAGGGATTCTTCGCTGCGCTCAGAATGACAGGCTAGACGATCAAATGATCGTACAGCATGTCCAGGCTGAGGTCGGGCACGACGGTTTCGGCCGTTTGCAGGGTCAGGCTGGCAGCGGCAGCGCCCAGGCGGATAGCTTCGATGGGCGGCAGGTCGTTCAACATGCCAAACATGATGGCCGCCGTCACCGCATCTCCCGTGCCGGAAGAATCAACCATCTCGCTGTAGTTGGCGGGAATGTAGCCCGTTTCGCTGGTAGTGGCGTAATCCAGACCAAAATCGGCCAGGGTGACGACCACGTTTTCCACACCTTTGCCCACCAGGCAGCGCGCCAGCTCCAGGCTGGCTTCGGGATCGTGGCCATCAAAATCGGATTCGCACAGTTCGGCAGCTTCTATTTCATTGGGCACCACTAAATGGAGCTGGTTGAGATACGGCCGTAACTTAAAGGCCAGCCGCGCCGAAGAAGGATCGGCACACAGGGGCTTGTCGTATTTGGCACATAGGCGAACCACCGTGGCCATCGATTCCGGGCTGAGGCTGCCGTCCATCATGACCATATCGGCTTCTTTGAACACACTGCGGTGCCGATCCAGATAGCCGGGCGTAATGTGGCGCAAAACCCGCACATCGTCCAGGGCAACGGAGAGCGCGCCGTTTTCTTCCAGGAAGGCGATGTAAGCCCCGGTATTTTCGCCGGCCATCACCTGCACAAATTCGGTATCCACGCCCGATTCGGCCGTTTGGCTCACCAGCCGCTGACCAATCAGGTCACCACCCACAGCAGAAATCAAACGGACTTCAGCGCCCAAACGGCCCAGATTCTCGGCCACGTTGCGCGCCGTGCCGCCCCGCGTCACGCGAATTTCGGCAGGATTCGACATGTTGGGCGCCAATCCATCAACCGGCTTACCGCGTGAGTCAAGCAAGATAGCACCGACGACTAAAATTTGTTCTGCCATGAATCACTCTTCCTTGTCCTGCCCTTCTCTTCAAGTAATCAGCTTAGCTGTCGTTGGGCAACACAGCAACCATCGGACGCCAAAAACCAACCACAACACCCAAGATTTCGGCACGATTAACCCCAATTTTTGCCATCTCATTTGAAAAGCTCACCGTACCTGTTTCCTCATCCCGCCAAAACGAACCTGTTGGAGAATCGGCCAGCGTCACAAGGTAGATGCGCTGAAACTTTTCCCTGGGATCTAACGGCCGTACCCGAATTGTACCGTCAATCTCTTCTTTCTTCACGATCAAAATGGGCTGCTCAGTATCCTGCAAATCTTTGGTAAGCTTTGGCTGCATATCAACCAGAAGCCAATCACCCGGATGAATCTCGTGCATAAAGTCTGACGGAGGGCGCACCTCAACCAAATACCAATCATACCGATCTTCTAGCAAGCGATGCCCAGGAACAGGAATAGGCGAGGACGCAGCACGATCCATATTTGAGATTGGCAGAGGCGTATCTGTCCGGGTGACAACTCCGCCATCTGGCCGCGTTTCTGCTTCGGGATCGGGTTCGGGAACTGGTGCCTGATGCTGCGCAGCCGGCTCTTCTTTGACCGTTCCAACATCCTCGGTTCCTGGCTCTTCTGTTTCGGTTTCATCTTCGGCCGTTTCCGAGGCATGTTCCATCAGTTCGCGCAGTTCAGCTTGCAGCTCGGCAACGTATTCCAGCACCTGCCGCTCAAAATCGTGCCAGCCCAAAATAGGTTTGGCCAACCTTGCTCGTTCCAGCCAGCCCGCCACCCGCCCCGCGCTGACCATAGCCGATTCATAATGACCAGCCTGCCGCAAAGCTAGGGCCCGCGCCAAATGGGTAAGGGCCACAGCCGCCGACTGATTGACAAACGACCACTGCTGCCGCGCCTGGTCAAATTGGGTCACCGCGCCGCGAAACACGCCTTCATGCAGATAAATCAGGCCAATGTGATATTCGCACAGCCCCAATTGCACATGGTTGCCAATGGCCCGATTGATCCGCTGGTAACGATCGATGGCGGTGGCCGCCAGCTTGAGGCCGTTTAAGCGGTAGCGGGTGCGGTAATCACGCAGGGTGAGCACATCCGGGCTGGGCTCGGCATGGAGCCATTCCAGCAGGTCGATGAGCCGGTTGACGGCCGTACGAATCTGCTCATTGTTTTCATACGTTTGCTCGATCTTTTCCTGGCTCATGAGGCTGGGTTCCCCGGCAGTTTGGGATTGGGATTGGGTTCGGGATCGGGGTCAACCTCGCCCACGCCCAGCTGTTTACGCAGATTACCCAGCTGCGGCAGCAAGGATTTGGGCAGCGGCGAGAGCTGCTGCGACTGTCGGGCCATCATCTCCAAAGCCTCTACCAGCCGCAGTGCCACCACTTCTTCCATATGGATGGTGGCTCCTTCACGTCGGGCCCGCTGGATGCCTTCCTGAATCGCCTGAATCATGGTGATTTCCGCCTCGGCACGAGCAATGTCCATCTCTTCAACCTCGCTCGCCGTGCCGTCAATCAGGCTAAGCAGCATTTGGGATTCCCAATGGGATTTCCAGTAATCAATGTATTGTTCGGTAACGCCTGGCGGCAAATCAAGCCGGCGAATGCTCACATCCTCCACATCAATTCCCAGGCTATCCAGACTCACGCGCAGCTTGCGCAGCAGTTCATTCCGCAGCGTGCGGTATGGCTCCTCGCCGGCTCGTTCCGGAAAGATAATTTCGTCCAAACGATATCCAGCCAAAATGCCAATCAACGTGCCTTTGGCCATGTTGATGGGCGTATCTTCCCAGGTGGAAACGGTGCCTTTTTCATCCGTTATGGTTTGGATGTAGGCAGCCTGGCGCACGGCCGTTTCATCATAAGGATACGGGTTATCACGAGTGGCGGTCTGGCTGCCCATCTTCACGCGGTAGACGATGCTGATGCCCACGCGCAACTCAATCCCATCACGTGAGTAGGCGGTGAACTCGTCCAGAGTGCGCCGCTGTGGCTGCAAATTGAGCACTGCGTGAATATATTCGTAGCGGCCCAGCGTATGTTTGCCGGCAGATAGGATGCGTTGGAAACGGCCGTTTAACTCCGTCACCATCACATGCCCCGGTGGCACCTTTACCTGCCCGGGGCCACCGACGCGCAGCAAAACCGACTCGGAGCGATCGGCCAGCGTTGCCGGGGTCACTTCAGGTGGCTGACCAGACTGGCCTGCCAATCCCAGCAAGCGGCTCAAGAATTTTTGGGCGCTGGCTTTATCCGGCAAATCGTACAAAATGCGCACCAGCAAAACGGCCGCATCGTAAGCAAAATACCAGCCCACCGCTACCGCGATAACGTGGCGCAGCACTTTCCAATGGAAAAAGCTCAAAATTAAGGAAAGCCCCGGCGTGGTGGGCAGCAGCAGCGTATTGCTAAGCCAACTGCTCACTGCCTCAATCTCAACACGCTCGATGTAGCGCGCATACGCCCAAAAAAGGAAGAGCAGCCCCAGCATGACAACCACATACCAGTTATTATCAATCGGTTGGCGGTTCAGGCGGGAAAACGGCCGTCGCGGATTAAAGCTCATCCCCGTCCCTCCGGCCGCCACTGCCGCTGCCCAGGCTGGGCGGGTCTACCCGCACCGAGCGCCCCGTCGGTGATTCTACCCACGACTGCATTTGCCGCGACGCATCTCCCACCAGTCCGGCGATAATTTGCTGCGGCACCAATGCCTGCACCGAGCCGGCTGAGACCGCATCTTCCAGCGCTTCAATCATGCGCAGCATAATGATTTGCGACAAATCAGCGCCCTCTTCACGCCGCATCGTATCAATGCTGCTTGTGATGTTTTCAATGATTTCAATTTGAGCCCGCGCCCGCGCCCGCTTTACCCGGCGCAACGCCTCAGCATTACCCGAGGCATTGGTCGACCGGATTTTACGCAGCCAATCGGCCCGCCAGGTCAAAAACTGCTGGTCACGCACGCCATCTGGCAGCTCTAAACCACCTACGCCCACGGCCAGCACCTCAATCCCTTTGGGCAAAAAGCGGCGCTGTAAATCACGCAAAATTGTCTGTTTGATTGCTTCTAAAGGAGAGACGCCTTCCACGGCCCGGGTTAATTCATTCAGGCTGTGCTTGGGAATCTCGTTGGCCAGGATGGCCGCCGCAGGGGGCGTCAGCTGCCGCGTCCAGGGCAGCAGGTTGCCATGTTCATCCACCGCCTCATCATAAGCCACAGGGAAAATCGCATCGGGGTCAAATGGATAAAGCAAATCGTCATCTGTGCCGCCAAAGTCGCCTGCTTCCTCGCGTCTCACCCGGAACGTGACAGAAACCGATGTTTCGATGGGGATGCCGTCGCGCGTTTTAGTGGTAACCGGTTGGCTGCGGCGCTGCGGCCGTAAATCGATCACCCGCCAGATTTGCTCACCTTTGTACAGCACCACAAATCCCGGCCCTGCCGGGCGCTCATATTTCGTCCCTTTAGTAATCGCCAGCACCTGGTATCCCTTGATAAAACCGGCATTCAGACCTTTCAGGCTGGCAGGCAGCTTGTCAACTTCAGAAGGAGCGGCAGATTTCTTCTTTGCTTTTTTGTCGGTTTGGCTGCGTTCGAGGCGTTTTTCGGCCGTTTTGATGTAGGCATCAAACAAGAGGAGCAAACCGGCTACCCAGCCTTCTTCGCCCCGCAGCGGGGAAACGTATTGGGCATAATAAATAAGCGCCAGCACAAAGGTGATGCTGGCAATAAAAATCCAGCTAAAAGAGACGAGCCACTCATGGCTCACGCCCCGGCTATCTTCCAAAAAACGACCCAAAAAGATCAGCAGCAGCAGAGCCAGCAGCAGACCAAGAATCCCCCATTCTTTGCGTTCTTGTGGTTTGGGCGTCATCGTGGCGCAACTATACCATAGGGGGAATTCAAGCGGCAACAAACTTTATGTATATTTTGACGCTGGCGAAAATAAAGGTGACAGCCACTTGTAAAACGCTGAAATTCAAACGGTTCAGCAAAGTGACTGTCACCCTGACACGAGCACTGTATATTTTGACGCAGCTGTGAACGTTGCTATAATTCGCCTTCGTCAGGGCGGTTAGCTCAGTTGGTTAGAGCGCTACGTTGACATCGTAGAGGTCGTTGGTTCGAGTCCAATACCGCCCACTTTTTGTATATTCAAAGCCGCGCACGCGGCTTTGTTAATTTGTAGGAAAGCCCGTTCTTTGTCAGTGCGATCTTCCATTTGGATGAGGCGTCTGCTAAACTGAGGCCATCATGAGCGTTCAAGTCACTCTATCCTTGCCAAACAATATGGTTGAGCATGCCAAACAGCTTGGCACGGCTACCAAACGAAACACGGCCGAAGTATTAGCTGACGCGTTGGAAATGATGTGGCCTACCCTCTCAGACTCCCCTACCTCTGACCTACCTGCTGTTGAGACCCTTTCAGATGAAGATGTGCTAATGTTGGCAGATATGAAGCTGGACCAGACGCAAAATGAACGCCTGGGTGAACTGCAAAGCAAAGGTAAAGAATCTACTCTGTCAGAGGTAGAACGGTTTGAACTTCTCTCACTTCTCCAAATTTACCAACTAGGGCAGCTCCGCAAATCTGAAGCATTAGCAGAAGCTGTCCGGCGTGGCTTGCGAACCCCACTCTCATCATGACTTTGTCGCAAGATTTGCGCCAAATCGTCAGAGAAAGAGCTGGCAACCGGTGTGAATATTGCCAAAGCCACCAGGATTACACCATGGGGCAAATGCAGGTAGATCACATCTGGCCCAAAGTAAAAGGCGGGTCCGACGAAGTAGACAACCTATGCCTGGCCTGTGAATTGTGCAACCAATATAAATGGGCCAAAACGACCGGACCCGATCCTGAAAGCGGCCAGGAGACAAACTTGTTTAACCCTCGTGAGCAGCAGTGGGGAAAACATTTCGTCTGGAGTACAGACGGTATCTTGATTTATGGTCTGACAGCTTGTGGTCGAGCAACGGTTGAAGCATTGCGTCTCAACAATCCTTTAGCAGTGACAGTGCGCCGAAACTGGGTCATTGCCGGGTGGCATCCGCCGAAGAGCAATTAATCCCCCGCCATAAACTCCCCTTTGAGTCTTGTATCGTTCACTTTTTAATAGGGCCAAACACAGCCGTTTCTTCAGCACATCATTCGCTAGCGTATTGAGCGCGGATCAAAGGCATCGCGCAGGCCATCGCCCACAAAGTTGACTGAAATGACCGTGAGGAAAATCATGAGGCCGGGGAAGATGGCCACCCAGGGGTAGCGGGTCATGTAGGTTTGGGCGTCGTTAAGCATGTTGCCCCAGGTGGGGGTTGGCGGCTGAATGCCAAAGCCCAGGTAAGACAGCCCGGACTCGGTGAGGATGGCAAACGCCGTGAGCAAAGCCCCCTGCACCACAATTGGCCCCATCGCATTGGGCAAAATGTGGCGCACCACAATATGCCAGTTAGACATCCCCAACGCCCGAGACGCCTCCACATATTCCATCTCCCGCAAGGATAAAAATGTGGCCCGCACCAGTCGGGCAGTCACCATCCAGGACAGCACCGCAATAACCAGCACAATGGTGGCCAAACCGCCACGGTATTCGGCCAGGGGCGTGTCGCGAATCATGGCTCCCAGCAAAATGAGGACAAACAAAGAGGGGAAGGAGAGGAAAAGATCGGTCAGACGCATCAACGCATTGTCTACCATGCCGCCATAATAGCCAGACAGCGCGCCAACGGCCGTACCCACCAAAAGCGCCAGCCCGGTAGCAAATACACCAACCGCCAGCGAAATGCGCCCGCCGTACAAAACGCGGGCCAGGAGATCGCGGCCCAGATCGTCGGTGCCCATGGGATGTTCCCAGGAAGGTGGCTCCAGCTTGCTGCGCAGGCTAATCGCTTCGGGATCATGTTTGTACAGCGGGGCAGCAATGGCACTGATGGTGATGAGGACCAGCATGATCAACCCCAGGACGGCCAGACGATGCCGGATGAAACGCCGCAAGAGAAGCTGCCGCATGTTTTCTGGTTTGGCCAGGGAAACATCGCCGGCGTCAACGTCAAGCTGGGCCAGTTCGATGGCCGCTTCTGTGGTTGCTTTAGTCGTACCGTATTCTTGGGTCGAGGTAGCCATAAACGATATCCGCGATTAAATTGCTGAGAATGATTAATACGGCCGTCATCATAATCACCGCCATCAAGACGGGATAATCACGACGCAGCGCCGATTGGTAAAACAGCCGCCCCATGCCCGGCCAGGAAAAGATCGTTTCTGTGAAAACAGCGCCGGCAAACAAGGCGGGTAAATCCAGAGCCACCAGGGTCACCAGGGGAATCAGGGCATTAATCAAAGCATGACGCCCAATCACCCAGCGCTCGCGCAGCCCTTTGGCCCGGGCGGTGCGTACGTAATCCTGATGAATCACTTCCAGCATGCTCCCGCGTAAAAAACGTGTGTACCAGGAAACCCAGGCCAATGACAACATGGCCACGGGCAGCACCATATGCCAGACGCTGTCTAAAAAATCGCCGCCCTCGTCAATGGAACTGATGCCGCCCGAGGGGAACAGCGACCCGCCGCTCCAAGGGTTTTCCAGCGTGCTGTAGAAAACGAGAATAAGGATCAGACCAAACCAAAAAATGGGCACCGACTGCCCGGCAAAAGCCACGGTGGTGACAATATGGTCAAACCAACTGTATTTTTTAACGGCCGAAATCACCCCCACCGGCACAGCAATAACCAAAGTGGTGACAAAAGCCACGCTCATGAGCCGCAGCGTGTTGGGCAGACGCTCGGCGATCATCTCGATGACGGGCCGGCGGGCGGTGTAAGATTCGCCAAAGTCGCCTTGAAGGGTGGCGATAAGCCAACGGCCGTATTGCACCGGCAGCGGATCATCCAACCCCATTTGCGCCCGGATGCGGTTTAAGTCCTGCTGGCTAATCGTGGGATCATTTTCAAAACGAGCCAGCGGCCCACCGGGCGTCAGGCGCAGCAGGGCAAAAATGATGATGCTGATCAGCAGCAACAGCGGCACGGCCTGAATAAGTCGTCTGAGGATGTAATTTGCCATACGAAAAGATCGAAGGACACAGATTAACGCAGATGGTTCGGCCACGCTCACCACAAGCTTTCACAGATTCATGCTTCTATCTGTGTCCATCCGTGAAAATCTGTGTCCTAATTCTGATAAAATTTACTGATTAAGCTGCCAGTTTTCCGCGTCCCAGGTAAGCGGTGCCCAGGTGCTAACCTCTACGCCAGACAGCGCCGTGCTGAAAGCATGCCCTTCCTGGAACTGATACAAAAAGATTTGCGAATTGCTTTCCTTGATGAGTTCACCAAGCTGGCAATACAGCTCTTTTCGTTCCGCCAGATCCGGCGTGCGGCCCGCTTCCTCGATAAGGGCATCCGCTTCTTCATTCACCCAGCGCGTGTAGTTAGCGCCGGTGCCGCCATTTTCCTCGGTGGGAATGTTGGCACTGTGGAAGTAGTCAGAAATGTGCTGCTGGGGATTGATTCCGGCACCGGTATCGTAAACCAGCACATCGTAGTCGCCCGTTTTGCGCGGGGCATTATCGGCCCAACTGCCGAACAAGACGGCCATTTCTTCATTGCCCACCTGAAAATCAATGCCGATGTCGGCCAGGTATTCAGCAATAACAAGCTCGGTGTTTTCTAGCAGCTTAAAGCCACTGTACCCTGTAGCGCTGAGTGAGAGCGGCGTGCCGTCTTCGGCATAAAGCGTGCCGTGGGCTTCGCGCACGCCGTCGCCATCTTCATCAATCCAGCCTGCTTCTTCCAGAATGGCAGCGGCCGTTTCCGGATCATACGGATCGCCAGGAATGTCGCAATCATACCAGCCCAACGCAAAGGGTGAAGTGGCCCGAGCTACCCGACCTTCGGCCAGATCGGTCACAATTGAATCGTAATCAATCGCCAAAGCCATTGCCTCTCGTACGGCCGGATCACCCAAAATAGGATGCGGCGGATTGGGCCCGGCATCGTCATCACCCGGCATACTCAGGTTCAGGAACATGCGCAAGATGTAAATACCGGGCGCATTTTGCACGGCCACATTGTCCGATGTGTCCCAAACTTCGCGCAAGGTAGAATCTGGCCAGAGCATAATTTGGGCGTCATTTTCCAGCATCATTTGCGAGCTCACTTCTTGCGAGGGCACAATTTGGAAAATGAGTTCGCTGAGGTAAGGCTTGCCTTCTTCACGGTAGTTGGGATTGGCGACCATGACGATGCGATCACCGGAAATCCAGTCTGTGACCATGAACGGGCCAGTGCCCAGCGGCATCCGGTTATAGTCCCAATTCAGCATATCGGCTGCATCGCCAGCGCTGGCGGGCAAAATGCCCCACTGGAATTGATCCAAAAAGCTGGAGTTGAATTCGGCGTATTCAACGACAACGGTATGATCATCGGGGGCTTCAATGTTGGTGATGCTCTCAAAAGCGGCCGTTCGCACGGAACCACTATCCGGGTTAGAAGCAGCTTCATAGGTAAACAGAACGTCGGCAGAGGTAAACGGCGTGCCGTCTGACCAGGTGACACCTTCTTTAAGCTGCCAGGTAACTGTTTTGCCATCATTGGTTACATCACCATTGGCTTCGGTCGGCACACGCTCGGCCAGAACGGGCTGATATTCGCCGTTGGTATCGGGTTGAACCAGGGATTCGATGACGGCGTCAGTGACCTGGGTGGTAATGAAAGCGGTCGTGGCGTAAGGATTCATCAACTCCAGGTCCTCAGTCATGAGGACAACCACGCGCCCACCGGCGCTTTCGGCCATTTCCTCGTCTGCCATTTCTTCATCAGCCATTTCCTCGTCGGCAGTGTCGGCGGATACGGCCGTTTCTGTGTCGGTCACTTCTCCATCGCTGGCAACATCGGCATCATCGCCGGATTCTGTGGTTCCTCCGGAGCAAGCCGCCAGGAACAGCGCCAACAGCAGCAGCAAGATCACGCTTTGGAAAATTTTCGTCTTCTTCATCTTCTACCTCCTTACAGGGTGAAAAGTTGATACAAAACAATGCGGAGTTTTTCCAGACGCTTCACCTCCTGGGAAAACAGAACGCAAAACACCCCGACCATCCCCTTGCCGCGCCAGGCGAGCAGGTGACTCAGGCCATTCAATGTTCAGTTTTCAGCGAATAATGTGTGTCAGTAAACGATAGATCGCCAACTTCCCGTCATTTTCTGGTGGCTGATTGGCAATATTTTATGCAGGATATTTTGTGATTGTTTTGCGGTGAAAGATTGAATGAATCGGTCTTGTTCCTCATATCTTACTTCATTTATGCTCTATTGGGTAAAAACCATCGGAGCTTTTGGCGCAACGGCCGTTTCTGCTATCATACCCTCACATTCCAAAGTCAAAACTAAAAATTGAGTTTCTGAAAAGACGACAAGCGCCAAGGCAGGCGACGATCAATGAATATCCATAGATTCCCCTCTGCGCCTCCGCGCCTCTGCGTTAAATTTTTCATAGGAGAAAGCCATGCCCGTTACCCAGCCTTCCCGTATTCAGCACACCATTCACCTGCTGCCCCAGGCCACCACGCTGGCCGAGCTGGATCAGGTAGTGACGCTGCTGCATCCCAACCGTTCCACCTTCACCTACAGCGCCGACGCCGCCCAGGCTGTGGTCCACGCGGGCAACAGCGACAGCGTGGTGGTCGTCTGGGCCGGGGAACGGTGGGGCGCCAATGGGGCCATCTTCACCTGGCTGCACCAGCGGGGCATTGCTACCCAGGCGCGCAACTTCAACGGCAGGAGCGTGACCGGGCATGTTAGCCAGCCCGCCGCCAACCGCACCCAGCCGCTGCGCATCCAGCACACCATGCACCTGCTGCCGCAAGACACCACCCTGCCCGAACTGAAACAAGTGACCCAAACCCTGCATCCCACCCGCTCGGCCTTTACTTACAGTGCCGACGCGGCCCATGCTCTTATGTTTGCCGGCGATGACAGCAGCAAGGTCGTCGTCTGGTCCGGCGAACGCTGGAATGGGGATATTTTTGCCTGGCTCAGCCAGCGGGGCATTCGCTTTGAAGCGCAGCGTTTTGTGGAACAGGAAACAGTACACGGCTCTAACTTTATTTTTACCCATTGGCCAACGGAGCACATCAGCATCTTCCAGCCATTTAACGTCAATCCCCAGAATTATGACCATCCGCTGACCGGGCATGACGGCGTGGATATTGTGGCGCCATTTGGGTCCAAGATTTTTGCCGTAGCCGGCGGCACGGTGTACAAGGTGCGGGAAGTAAGCGAGGATCATGCCTATGGCACGGCCGTTTACCTGCGGCATCAGGATGGCTATCGTACGGCTTACGCCCATCTCAAGGAAAGATTCGTGAATGTGGGCGATGTTGTTCAGGGCGGCCAGCTCCTCGGTCTCGCGGACAGCACCGGCAACGTCAGGCCCCGACCAACCCCCACCCAGCCGCATTTGGGCAGCCATTTACACCTGAGCCTCTACCTGGATGGGGCTAGCAGCCGGGGCGAAACGCCGCAGCCGTTTGATCTCATCAATCCGGAACCATATCTGAAACATTTGCAGGCCGGCTGGGCCGTGCCGGAGGGAGAGTTGGTTTCCGGCTGGGCTTTTGCCAGCAGCGTAGAGACGATGGGTGTGGCGGCCCGTGTGCGTTCAGGTTTTATCAATTTGCGCGCCGAGCCGGGCTCCTTCCAGAAAAAGCTGGGCCGGGTGAAAAATGGCACGGTGATGCGGCTGCTGGGCAATAAGCAAGATAATTATTACCCGGTGGGAGTGCCTGTGGAGGCGATCAGTCGGGTGGATACGGCCGTATCCTTCGGCATCCACAATGAAGACGGCGCACACTGGATGAAGCAAAACAACATGACCGGCTGGTCAATTCACGCCATCGCCTTGGGCACCGCTGCCGCGCCGCAAGACATGACCCGCTTTGAGCAGGCAGGCATCAAAATGCTCGTCCGGCTTAACTACGGCTTCCATCCACACGGCAACCAGCCGGCACCCAGTTCCCCCGACTACCAGCGCTACCTTGACGCCTGTGTAGAAACCATGCGGCGCAGCAAGGGCGTTTGGGGCTTCATCCTTGGCAACGAGACCAACAATCCGCAGGAATATCCCGGCGGCGTCAACGGCACGCCCATCACGCCGGCAGATTATGCCCGCGCCTACAACGACGTGTGGCAGCGCAAGCCCGCCGGGGTGCGGCTGGGCGTCCAGGCGGTTGACCCTTATTTTGGCCCCGGCAGCGACAGCCGCGCTTACTGGGTGGCGGTGCTCAACAACATCCTGGGCACCGATTTCCTCACGGTCCATCCCAAAACACAAGACAGCCGCCCGGACAATGTTGACAGCGACGCCAAGTTTGAAAACGACCCGCTGCGCTGGCAATTTTTGCACCTGAAATCGTACCAGCCGCTGCTGGATGCCGTGCCGGAGCGCTTCTGGACGCTGCCGGTGATTGCTACGGAGGTCAACCCGCAGCGGCACAACGATGGGCACACGCTGGGCTGGCAAACAAACCAGGGGGCCGAATGGGTGCGCCGCGCCGCTGCCCACTTCCGCGCCTACAATGAGGAGGCGCTCATGCCCATCAACGGCGTCATCTTCTACCGCTTCTCCGCTGACCAGTGGGAATTACACAACAAACAGGGCATCCTGAACACCATCAAAAGTTTGTAAAAATAGAACGCTGATGAACGCTGATGACGCTGATTTTTAGCTATTCAAATCTGCGTTTATCTGCGTTCATCTGTGTCCCATTCATAAAAAACATGAACTTACTCAACATCTACGACTACGAACGGGCCGCCGCCGAAGCAATGCCCGAGACGTTTTATGCATATTACGCCGGGGGCGTGGCGGATAATTTGACGCTGCACGAAAATCGGGCGGCGTTCGACCGGTTGAAGCTGCTGCCGCGCATTTTTCGGGATGTGAGTCACATTTCGCTGGAGACGGAGCTTATGGGGGTAAAACGGCCGTCTCCCACCCTCATTGCCCCCGCCGCCATGCACAAACTGGGCCACGCTGACGGTGAACTGGCCACCGCCCGCGCGGCCCACAGCCTGGGGGTGCCGCAAATTCTCAGCACGTTGTCGTCGGTGGCCGTGGAGGAAGTTACGGCCGTTGGCCACCCCGTCTGGTTTCAGCTCTATATTTTCCGTGACCGGGCGTGGAGCCAGGCGATTGTGCAGCGGGCCGTGGCCGCCGGCTGCGAGGCGCTGGTGGTCACCGTCGATGTGCCGGTGCAGGGGCTGCGCGAAAATCTCCAGCGGATCAACTTCAGCATCCCGGCAGAGATTCTCCTGCCCAACCTGAACCGCCCCGGCGACAGTCAGGATGCAACCTCCCTGCTCCATCTGGTCAACCAGAACTTCGACCCCGGCCTGACCTGGCAAGACATCGACTGGCTGCGCAGCTTCACCGACCTGCCCATTTGGGTCAAAGGCATTTTGCGCGCCGATGATGCCCAACGGGCTGCCGCTGCCGGGGTGCAGGGCATTATCGTTTCTAATCATGGCGGGCGACAGCTGGATACGGCCGTCACCCCCATCGAAGCATTACCGGCCATCGCCACTGCCGTCGGTGACCAGATCGAACTCATCCTCGACGGCGGCATCCGGCGCGGCAGCGACGTGCTGAAAGCGCTGGCGCTAGGGGCCAACGCCGTCTCTCTGGGGCGTGCCCCGCTTTGGGGCCTGGCTGTCAACGGCGAGGCGGGCGTGCGGCACGTCCTGCAAATTTTGCACAACGAACTCAGCAACGTCATGGCCCAATGCGGCTGCACCACCATCGCCGAACTCACCTCGGACCTCATCTTCAAACCGCCACAAATTTAATGCAATCAGCAAAACGCCACTTCCCCCAACCTCTAAAATCCTTTATGATGTATCCTGATTTTTGTTAACAAACAAAGTGGAGTGAGCATCCTTAGGCTTGTGCTGAGGATGCTCTACTCCTCGCTTTTGAAAATCTATTCGAAAAAGCAACAGGGGAGACAGAAAAGTTGGAGCGTTGAACTCCTCATCTCAAAACCCTCTGTAGCTATCATTCCAAACACAGGAGAGTACCGTATGAACGTGATTATTCCCGGCTTCATCCTCGGCTTTCTCGGCTGGTTTTTTCTGCGCTACGTGATCTTCGGCTTCTTCACCGTGGATCAGAACGAACGCGCTGTTAAAACCAGATTCGGCCGTGCCGTTCGCCTGGGCAAAGGCACCACCCTCGATGATCCTCTGTCCGAGGTTCTCAACGAAAAAGACAAAGAGCGCTACATTTATCCGCTGGTGCAAGTCATCAAGCCCGGCGGCCCTTACTTCCGCTGGCCCTGGGAAAAGGTCCATAAAATCTCTGTCGCCACGGAAACCATCAACATGGCGCTCGATTTGGAAACCCCCACCGCTAATCACAACGGCACCATCCTCGATGCCGTCACCAAGGATCAGCTCAACATTGGCCTCACCGGACAAATTCGGTACCAGCCCAGCGAGCGCAACCTGTACGCCTACCTGTTTGGCGTCAAAAATCCGGTCGTGCATGTGATGGGCTACTTCATCGCCATTTTGCGCCAGCGCATTGCCAGCTTTGAGTCCAAGGACAGCCTGCTGGAAGTAGAAGAAAACGATGTGGAACTGGATGCGGGGCTGATTGGCGGTGTCTCCATCAACGACCTGCGCAAAAATCTGAACGAGATTAACACCTTCATGGAGCAAGAATGCGCTTCGGCTGCGGCTCGTTATGGTGTCGATTTGGATGCTTCGCTCATCACCGGCATCGACCCGCCGCACGAGGTGGAATCGGCCCTGGCGGCCATTAACACCGCCCACAATGAAGTCTCCTCAGACATCAGTTTGGCCAAAGCGCAAGCCGACCAGACGATCGTGCAGTCCAAGCGCGCTGTGGAAATTGAAACGCTGCGCGCCCAGGCGGAGGTGGAGCCGCTTAACTCGCTGGCGGAACAGCTAACGATGATTAAGCAAAATGGGTCAGAAGCGCTGCAAGCCTATCTGCGCAACGTGCGCCTGAGCCTCTTCACCAAAGCAGAAAACGTCATCCTGGAGGTGGACAAATGAGCGATCTTCTTTTAGTTTTCCCTACAGCTTTTGGTTTTTTCATCTTCTTTTTTATTGCTGAACCAATCTTCCGCTTTTTCTTGCGGCTGTTTGGCGTCTACGCCATCGTCCAGGAAGGGACAGCCCACGTTTATACCCTATTTGGCAACGTGGTCGGCATTTTAGAAGAGCCTGGCCTGTATTTTCTGTGGCTCAAAATGGGGCCAAGCGCCCTGTTGGTAAACACGCTGGGCAAGCGGCATGTACTGGACATGCGCCTGGACCAGCGCTATTTGCGCAGCCTGCCGGTGAACTCAGAAGAAGGTGCGCCGATGGGTATTGGTGTTTGGTACGAGATGCAGATCAGCAATCCGGTGGCTTATTTGTTCAAAAACAGCGATCCGGCCGGGTCGTTGGCGGCGAATGTGAGTAACGCCACGGTACGCACGCTGAGCAATATGCCCTTGGATGGGATGTTGGAGACGCGCCACGTGATGAGCCGCGCCGTCCGGGCCGAAGTCTCGCCCAAATCAGAAGAGTGGGGCTACCGACTGGGGTCAGTTTACATCCGCAAGGTGCATTTCCGCGACCGAATGATGATCCAGCAAATTGAAGAAAAGGTAGTCAACCGGCTGCGCCAGGTGACTTCGGCCATTCGGCAGGATGGCACAAACCGGGTAAGCATTATCACCAACTCGGCCCAGCGCCGGGCGGCGATTGAGTTTGCCAAGGCCCAGGCAATGCGGCCGCAAATTGTGGGCGAGGCGCTGAGCAAAATCAACTCTGATCCGGAAGTGGCCCAGGCAATGTTTGAAATTCTGGAAACGGAAAACATGCTGAAGGACGGCACGCGCATTACCATGATTCCCAAAGGGAACGAGCTGATGCGCCAGATGATTGGCGCGGAGACTTCTTTGTACGAGACGGGAAATGGGGATGTGGTGACAAGCTGACCGCCCGGCCTGACAGGTTTACAAGATACCGTTCCCATCAAGCTGTTTGGCATTACAAAGCTGTTTGACAGTCAAGAGGGTTCGTAAACCTGTCAGGCCTAAATACCATCAACGGCCGTAATCCGACCCTCTTTTCATCAAAAACGTGTCGAACAATCGTCATCCAGTTTCTTTATGATAACAGTCATCTCCAATGACCCTCATTCAGGTCTAATTTGATATAAGTCGCGTTTAACGGCCGTCATTCGTGCCTGTTTTTAGCAAAACCGTAATTAATGACTTATCTTTCGACAATAAAATGGGTACTTTTCGAGATTTGATAACCGCCATATATAGGGCTATTAAGAAGGCTGGCCCAATATAT
>PABI01000042.1 GCA_002699125.1 Anaerolineaceae bacterium | reverse complement strand
GGTTGTTGGTTTACGAGAAACTCCATCTTACCAGAATGAGGTGATTTTTGTGTTTTTTCACCGACTACTGAAAAACCGTGGCTAAAATTAAGCCTTATTCACCTGTAAAAAGCGGCAAAATTTGGTCCAATCTGGCCAGCACCCGCTCACGTCCCAAAGCCACGACGGATTCAAAAAGTGGCGGCGAAACCTGCTGCCCCGTCACGGCCAAACGCATCTGCCCCAGGAAGGGACCCGCCTTGCCGTTGGCAGTATGCTTTTCGCCCAACGCCAATAGTTGCTCACTGACATTTTCCAGCGCAAATGGCTCTAGATTGGCCAGCAAATCGCGCGCTTCGCCGAAGGCAGCGGCGGCCGATTCCCGCGGCAAATGTTTGTGCGTTAGCGCTTCGGCGCTTTCCGGCAGGGGCATTTCTTCGGACAAAAAGCGTAAAAACGGGATGGCATCAGGAAAGCGCTTAAGCCGTACGCGCATGGGAGGCATGACCACCAGCAAGGCATCGAGATTGATTTCCATACCGGCAGCTTCGAGATACGGCCGTACCGCCTTCGCCAGTTCCAACGGTTCCATTTCCTGAATGTACTGCCCATTTAGCCAATCCAGCTTGCTGTACGGCAGCTTAGTCGGTGCCGGGCTGACCGTAGCCAAATCAAAACGGACAATCGCTTCTTCCATCGTGAACTTTTCCCGGTCATCGCCAAACGTCCAGCCGATGTTGGCCAAAAAGTTGAGCACGGCTTCCGGCAAATACCCGCCTTCCATAAACTCGCTGGCGCGCACCAAAATTTCAGCACCATCATCCATAAACGCCTGGTGCCGCTTGCTCAGCTTGCCCTTGCCGCTGGGATTCAAAATGACGGGCAGGTGAACCAATACGGGCAGCTCCCAACCAAATGCCTTGAACAAATTGACGTGAATCGGGGCCGTGTTGAGCCATTCCACCCCGCGCGTGATGTGCGAAATTTGCATGAAATGGTCGTCCACCACGTGGGCCAGATGGTAGGTAGGCAGGCCATTGGATTTGAGCAGCACGTAGTCGGTGAACTGGTCGTTGTCAAAAATGACATCACCACGGAGCAGGTCGGGAACGGCCGTTTGCCCGGTCAGCGGCATCTTAAAACGAATCACATAGTCGCGCCCTGAAGCTTCCAGTCGCTCAACTTCTTCTGCCGGTAAGTCGCGGTAGCGCCGGTCATAGCCGGAGCGATCTCCTTTTGCTTCCAGCTCGGCTCGCATTTGGGCCAGCTCTTCTGGCGTGGCAAAACATTTATAGGCGTAGTCATGCTCAACCAACCAGTTGGCCCATTTTTGGTAGAGCTCTTTCCGCTCTGTCTGGATGTAAGGGCCAAACGAGCCGCCAACGTCTGGCCCTTCGTCCCAATCCAGGCCAAACCAGCGCAGGCTGTCCATCAAACTTTCCAGCGCGCCGGGGACGGTGCGTTTGGTGTCGGTATCTTCTATGCGCAGCAAAAATTGGCCACCGTGCCGCCGGGCGTAAAGCCAGGCAAACAATGCCGCCCACACACCGCCAATGTGCAAATATCCCGTAGGGCTGGGAGCAAATCGTGTTCTTACAGTCATGAAACCTTCCTAATTTATGCCAAAGTGAGGGCGAAGTATACAAGATTCGGACGGCCGTTTCCAACAAAATTTCTGTTGACACATTCGTCTGGATGGATAGAATTGATATAAAATATCATTGATACAAAATATCATAAAGAAATAGGAGCATAAAAGATGATTGTACGGCAACTGTCAGGCAAAATTGCCTGGCGCATAGTTTTGTTGGTCTTGCTAATTTTGTTAATTGGCTGTTCTAGTGCGGGTACGGAGGCGGAAACGGCCGTTCCCGCCACAACCAATCAAACAGACACAGAACTGCTCACCCTACCCTCCCTTGCCGCAGCAGAACTAAATGGGGAACCGTTGCAAGTGATCGCCAGCACCAGCATCATTGGCGATGTGGTGGCTCAGGTGGGCGGCGACGCCATTGCCCTAACCACGCTCATGATGGCCGGCCAGGACCCCCACAGCTATGAACCAGGCGCGCAGACGTTAACGGCCGTTGCCCAGGCAGACGTCATTTTCATCAACGGCTGGGATTTAGAAGAATCGCTGGTCCATGATTTGGAAACAATTGGCGAGGATGTACCCGTAGTTGCCATTTCGGCCAACATCGAACCGCTCACCCCTGGTGAAGAAGATGAAGATGAGCATGAGGACGAAGAAGAACATGAGCACAGGGGGGCCGATCCGCACGTCTGGTTCGATATTCAGAACGTGATTCAGTGGACAGAAAACGCAGCCCAAGTTTTGGCGGCACTAGACCCGGACAATGCCGACGTTTATCAGGTAAACGCCACAGCTTACAAGACAGCATTGGCTGACCTGGAAGCCTATGTGCAAGAACAGTTAGCCACGCTTCCGGCTGAAAATCGCGTACTGGTCACCAACCATGATTCGTTTGGCTATTTTGCCCAGGCGTATGATTTTGAGATTTTGGGGACGGTGGTGCCCGGCAGCAGCACCATTGCCGAGCCGTCGGCGGCTGATTTAACAGCGCTCATTGGCACAATGGAAGAACACGGCGTCTGCACCATTTTTACGGAAACCACGGTGAGCGACAGCCTGTCGCAAACGGTAGCGGCTGAACTGGATGAATGCGAAGTGGTTCAGGTCGTGCCGCTGTACACCGGGGCCATCGGCCCGGCCGGCAGCGGTGCGGAAAGCTATATTGATATGTTTCGGGCCAATGTGGAGGCAATTGTCGCCGGGCTGAAGTAGGATCAAAAAAACCGAATTTTGTGTGAAGCTTCACACAAAATTCGGTTTCTGTTAGTGGAGATGGCGGGAATCGAACCCGCGTCCGAAAAATTCGGCCGCTAAACGTCTACAAGCTTAGTTGGTCTATTTAGTGGTTAGCTAATAGGCGCCCCGACCAACTGGGTCAGCTATCAGCCCGCTGCTGACTCCCGAAAGAGTCGCTTAAGCATCTCTAGCAGCATCGAGATGCAGCACGTTGGCGTTCATGTCGCCTAACACTCACCAGGACAACGAGCGAATGAGGTAGACGGAGCTTCCGGTTAGGGAAGCCGCACGCTATGTTTTAGCTGTTATTACGCAGCCAAGGGCATAGCGCTGTAGTTTGTGCGTGTATTTGCACTTATTGTTTGCTTCCAGTTTTACGAGTTGTAAAGCGTGCTCGGCTTGCGGTCCAGGACCAGCCTTCCCCGTCGAAGCCAGTCATCCCCAGACGAGGGATAGTATAACAGATGCGGGAACGGCCGTCTATTGGAAGAACATTAGTTTTGACAAGGTGAAGGGGTGACAAGGTGAACGGCCGTTTAACCTGCTATCCCAGCAAAAAGTTTCGTGGTTTCGGGACTGACCACAACAATTCAGGAAGGTATCGTCGCAATAGGGAATGCGCTACCCTCCAAAATAAGCTTTGTCAGCTGCTTATTTGTACAACGATCATTGAGACAATACCAAAACCAGCGAACAATCCCCAAAAAATTCGGGCAAATTTTCTGCCATATCTACGATCTGCCGCTGTCAGCTTCATTATCCAATCTACATCAAATACAGCACCTATAAAAAATAGCACAAAAAAGAGAAAGAGTATCACTGGAACAAAATCAAACATAGCTCTTGCTTAAACTAACTTATCCAATCGAGAAAGCGATAGTAGTAGCCCAGCAGCGGGGCAAAACGGCCGTGTTGCCGATAGTAAAAGTGGGTCACGGGCTGGATGGCGGCAAAAGGACTGTGCCGCTTTTGGCCGGAGAGCAGCAGGCCCGCCTCGCGGCCCAGGTAAGCGGAGAGGGCTACGCCCTGCCCACTGTAGCCCAGGGCATAATGCACCCCATTCAGCCGCCCGATGTGGGGCACCATGTCAAACGTGTGGCCCAGATTGCCGCTCCACACGTAGGCAAGCGGCTGGTCCTCCAGGATGGGGAAGCGCTGCACCATTTGCCGGCGCAGCGTGTCGGCGCTGTCCAACAAATCCGGCTCCAGCCGCCACTGCCGCTGGCTGCCAAAAAGGAAACGGCCGTCCGGCGTCAATCGAAAATAATGATGCAGCCAACGGGAGTCCTGGGCAGTACGGCCGTCTGGATTCAAATACGTTTGCTGGGCCGCCGTCAGCGGTTCGGTAACGATGGCCACGCTGTTCATGGGGAAAACCAGCCGCTGCACGGGACGCACTAGCTTGCCGCTGTAGCCGTTGGTCGCCAGCAAAACTTCTCGTGCCTTGACCATGCCCTGGCTGGTGTGGACGGTAAATCCTTGCGCGTGTTTTTCCAGGCGGGTGACGGCCGTTTTCTCACACAACAAGCCACCATGCCGGGCCACTGCGCCGGCCAGACCGTACAGATATTTGGTCGGGTGCAGGCTGGCGCTCCACTCGTTAACCATGCCCCCAAAATAGGCCGGGGAACCAACGGCCGTAGCTACCGCCGCCGCCGAAAGCAGCTCCAGCGAGAAGTCCAGCTCCCGCTCATACCAGGCTACCAGCTTTTTCATCGAGGCAAAATGGGAGGGCTTGGCCGCCAGCGTCAGGTGACCGCGCCGGGTAAAATCGCACTCGATGCCCTCATCGGCCACGATTTCACCCACCAGGTCCACCGCCTCCAGCGAGGCCTGCCACAAACGCCGCCCCAGCGCCTCGCCATGCAAGTCGAACAGGTTAGCTAAACTCTGCCTGAACCCCGTGGTGACAATACCCGCATGGCGCGAGCTGGCGCCGCTGCCGATGCGATCTTGTTCGAGAACGGCCGTTTCCACGCCACGCTTTGCCAAAAAATAAGCCGCCACCAGCCCAGTGTAGCCACCGCCGACGATGGCCACATCCACCTGCTCCGGCAGGGGAGACACAGGCAGCGTGTCTGGTCGCGGATAATCATCTTGCCAAAAAGGGATGGTTTTCATGGCTCACGGTCTCAATGAGGTTAGCTTAAAAGTTAAACCAATTGTCTGCGACTGTTTGCTGCGGGTCAAGCTGACTTTAGGTGGAGAAGGTACGGCGGAATTGGGGAACCGTTTTGGTCTTGAGCTGGCCGGAACTGGGGTAAGTGGTCAGTGGCTCAGCGGCCTCAACGGTGATGGTATGCTGCTGGCCGTTGCTGGACTGGAACTGAACCTGCCAGACGCCTTCTGCTACGGTTTTGGTGACGCTGTGCTGGTAAGCGTCTAGATGAAATACGGCCGTTTCCTGCCGCAAATATTGTTCAGCCACCTGCACAACCGGTTCGTAGCAGACGCGACCGCGCAATTTTTCCAGCCAGAGGGTGCGGGTTTGTAGATGGCTGAGCAGTTGGGGGACATCCTTGGGTTGGATACGGCCGTAATTCACCCCATCCGGCAAAGTCAGCAAAGTTGGTGCAAAGCGATGACCGCCTAAATGCGTGGTTTCCCAGAGCGAGGTAACGCCTGCTGCCGCCAGCGCTCGCAGCAGCGCCACGCCGTGCAGGGCGCAGCACACATCCCGCTTGCCGTTGGTGCAAACCAGCAGGTGCTGTTCATTAGTCAGATTGGCATTGTAGCGCGCTTCTCCCGCCACCACGGCGGACAAATCCAACCCGAACAGGTCATCGTAATCGGCCAGATCGAAGCGGTAGACGCGAGAACCGCTGTCGGCAAAGCAGGCAACAAAAAACGCCCAGCCCGACCGTTCGCCGCGCGGTTGCTTGATGAATTGGAGACGGCCGTTCAACCCCGCCTCCTGTTCCGCCAGCCACGCCTGCACCGGCTGGGGCAGATTGTTGTCGCTGGTGGCTTTGGCGGCCCACGGCTGATTGTATTCCAGAAAGAGCCAGACTTTATTGGAAACGGCCGTGCCCGCCATCGGCTCATCAATGGCCAACGACCAATCGGTGCAATAAAAATCTGGGGCCGGCTGAGGAAGTGTTGTCATCTTTTTTTAACCGCGGAGGGCGCGGAGAACGCTGAGAAAGAAAACAAGAAACTCTGCGTCCTCCGCGGTGAATTTTTACTCGGCAGCTACCGCACCGCCAGCGGCCATTTGGCGGCGCACAAAATCTTCAACGAGCAGCAATGCACCACCCGCGTGTTTGATTGTGTTCAGCAGCGTGGTCATCGAATCAACCTCTTCCACCTGTTCCGTAACAAACCATTGCAGGAACTGAGTGCTGGCGTAATCGTTTTCCGCTTCGGCAATGGAAACCAGATTGTTAATCTGGTTGGTGACCTTGACCTCCTGGTCCAGAGCAAACTGCACCGCGTCGCTGGCGCTGCTGAAATCGTTGCGCATTTCCGGCAGGCCAGGGATGATAGGTTTGGCTCCGGCTTCCAGCATGAAATGGACAAATTTCATGGCGTGTTCCCGCTCTTCTTCGGATTGACGATAGAAAAAGGCGGCCAGATCGGGCAAGGTTTGTTCGTCAAAGTAAACGGCGATGGCCACATACTGGGCCGAAGCGGCAAATTCGCTTTGGATTTGGGCGTTCATCGCCTCCACAACTTTTTGTTTGATGATCATGTTGATCTCCTTGAGAAAGGTTGGTCAATTTTACAAAATTGACCTACGGTTATTGTGTTTATTATACCCGGTCAGAATTAGGGTTTCAGCGACTTTTGTCGGGTACGATGTGGTTTTGGTGGAAACAGGGCAAGTCATGTGGGGCTGCAAATTGAACGGTAACGGCCGTTCCCTCCGCCAAACTGTTCTCATGCGGCTGCCAGCTGTGGACCAGCGTGCCATCATCCAAACGCACGCCGTAAACAAAGGCAATGCCCACAAACTGCCGCGAAACGATACGACCGTTCCCCGCCTCATCCGGTTCCAGCAGCAAATCATCGGGACGGACGGCAACCTCGACGGCCGTGCCGCTGGCCAGGGGCAGCGTTTGCGGCAGAGTGCCCAACGGTGTCTGCACGCCCTGGTCGGTCACTTCGCCCGGCAGAAAATCGGTCTGGCCTAAAAATTCGGCCACAAAGCGGGTGCGCGGCTGGTGGAAGATCGCTTCCGGCGTGCCCACCTGCTCCAGCCGCCCGGCGTTCATCACGCCCACCTGATCCCCCATAAACAGCGCCTCTTCCTGATCGTGGGTGACAAATACGGCCGTGGTCCCGCTCGCCTTCAACAAGCGCCGCACCTCCTGACGCATCTCCACGCGTAAGGCAGCATCCAGGTTAGAAAATGGCTCGTCCAGCAGCAACACCACCGGCTGCGGCGCCAGCGCCCGCGCCAGGGCTACCCGCTGCTGCTGCCCGCCAGAAAGCTGATGCGGCATCCGCTCGCCCAAACCACCCAGACCGACAAAGTTCAACATCTCCTCCACGCGGTCAGACTGACCCCGCTTAAGGCCAAAACCAACGTTTTGCGCCAGGCTTAAATGGGGAAAGATAGCGTAATCCTGAAAGACAATGCCGATGCGCCGCTTTTCCGGCGGCACGTGGCGGGAGCCGTCGGCCACGAGTTGGTTGTTGATTTCGATACGGCCGTCATCCAACTGCTCAAATCCAGCAATCAAACGCAGCGTCGTCGTTTTGCCACAGCCGCTTGGTCCCAGCAGCACCAAAATCTCCCCCGGCGGCACCGACAGGTTGACGTTTTGTACCACAGGCTGGTCGTCAAAAGATTTGTAGAGGTTGTGGCAGGTGACGGTGGCCATGGGGAAAATGGTTAATTATTCTTTTTCACGGAGGGTCATCCAGGCCAGAGGGATGGAGGAGAGCAGGAGCAGCAGCAGGGTGGGCGCGGCGGCGCGGGCAAAAAACGCTTCGCCGATGTTGGACCAAATTTCGGCCGACAGGGTGTTGAAGCCGAGCGGGCTCAAAATGAGGGTGGCGGGCAGCTCCTTCATGCAGGTAAGGAAAACCAGCGCCGCCCCGGCCAGCATCCCCGGTTTTACCAAAGGCAGGGTGATGCGGCGGAAAATGGTGGACGGCCGTTTACCCAAACTTTGCGCCGCCTCTTCCAGACTGGCCGACACTTGCAGCAGCGAACTGCGCTGCGCCCCCACCGCCTGCGGAATGAACAAAATGACGTAAGCCACAAGCAGCATCGGCAGGGTTTGGTAAAGCGAAGAGGCGTAGTTGGTGCCAAAAAAGACGTAGGCCAAGGCTACCACAATACCCGGCAAAGCAAAGCTGGCGTACGACAGCCGTTCAAACAAGCGGCTCAGGCGGCTGGGACGGCGCACCACCAAAATGGCAATGGGCAGCGCCAGCAGCATGGCCAATCCCGCGCCCAGCAGCGACGCCGACAGTGAATGCCAGGCCGGTTCCACCAAAGACAGCAGCGATTCCACATTGGTCTGGGCCACACCCAGGCTTTTGACGGCCCAATCTTGATTCAGACCGCGCCAAAACCAGTAGGCCAGCCCCAGCGAAGGCACGATCAGCGCCCAGAAGGAAAGCAAGCCGGTGAAGCCCAGTCCCAGCCAGCGCCAGCGTCCCAGCTTCACAGGGGTTTGCGCACGGGCCACGCCAATCGAAACGCGAGCGTAGCGGGCTTTGCCCTGGCTGCGCTGCTCCAGGATGAGGATGACGGCCGTAACCAACACCAGCACCAAGGCCATCGCCGCCGCCATATCCAGCTTGTAGCCCAGGTAGCGGTTGTAGATGATGCGGGTGAAGGTGGAATATTGCAGCATGGTCACCGCACCAAAGTCACGCAAGGTGTAGAGCATGACCAGCAAGCCGCCAGCGGCGATAGACGGCCGTAAATAAGGCAATGTCACCCGCCAAAAAGCTCGCCACGGCGACAATCCTAAACTGCGCGCTGCTTCCACTAGCGCCGGGTCCATCTTCTTCAAGGCACTGCGCACGGTGAGGAAAATGAACGGATAGCTGACCAGGGTCAACACCAGGAAAGCTCCGGGGAAGCCATAAAAATTCGGCAGCCGTTCGACGCCAAAAATGGGGTACAAAATTTGCTGTAACAACCCTTTGGGGGTGAGAATGGAAGCAAAGAGGTACGCCGCCACGTAGCTGGGCACCACCAGCGGCAAAGCCACAATCACGGCCCAGAGCCGCTTGCCGGGCAAATCGGTGCAGGTGGTGAGCCAGGCCAGGGGTACAGCGATGAGGGCGGATGCGGCCGTAACCGCCACGGCCAAGCCCAGCGTATTGCCCAAAATTTCCAGCGTGCGCGGCTGGGAAAGGGTTTGCCACGCCTCAGACCAGCTGGTGCCCACGCGCAGGAGCAGGTAGGCCGGAACCAGCAAAATCAGCGCCGCAACAATGCCGGCACTGCCAACCAGCAGCCAGTGGAACGGCGACCAGTGTCGCTGGCGCAGCCACGTCTGGTCTATTTCAATTTTGATTCTGGGCAGCGTACGTACGTTGCCAAAATCTGTAACACCCATGTTGGAAGTCCTACGGTTTGGAAAATCTGTGCCGAAAAGATTCGGCTACCCTCTGTAGAATTATCCCGTGATTAGCTATGGAAACAAGGGGGGGCGGTCAACTTTTTAGTTAACGAACGATCACGCAAAACATGCAGTCGGTTAAGTCAAAAGTTAACCATAGTTAAAAACCCTTATTTGTCATTCTGAGCGCAGCGAAGAATCCCTATGAACCTCATCCTTCTTGGGCGTAGCATTTAAAGGATTGTCTCCGCAGGGATTCTTCACTTCGCTGCGCTTCGTTCAGGCTTGTACTGAGCCTGCCGAAGTAATGACAATGTTAGGTTATTCGATGATGCCGAGCGCCAGGAGCATGTCCTGGGTGCCTTCCAGGTCAGCCAAGTCGTTCATGGAAATATTGAGCGCCACGGCGTCCAGTTCTGAGAACGGCGGCAAGGCGGGATCAATGGCCACACCTTCAAACACAGGGTACTCAAACGTTTCATCAGCAAAATATTGCTGGGCTTCAACGGACAGCAAAAAGTCGATGAACCGCTGGGCATTGGCGGCGTTGGGAGCCGTGTTGAGAATGCCCGCGCCAGAAACCATCACCAGGGAGCCGGGACCACCGCCGGGCAGGAAATAGTTGCGCGCCGGGAAGCTTTCGCCTTCTTCGGCCAGGAAGCGGTAGAGGTAGTAGTGGTTGACAAAGCCAACATCCACCTCGCCAGCGGCCACGCCGGAAACGATGGGGGTGTTGCCGCTGTAAACGACGGGATTGTTGGCCTGAATGCCGTTGAGCCATTCGCGGGTTTGCTCATCCCCCCAGGTGGCACGCATGGCGGTGACCATCGCCAGGAAAGAGCCGTTCGTGGGAGCCCAACCGATACGGCCGTCCCACACCGGGTCTACAAAATCAAAAATGTCGGTCGGCAGTTCCGTGGCCGGGTCGGTAATGGCACCGGTGTTGTAAACCACTACGCGGGCACGACCAGAAATGCCAACCCAAGAACTGTCCTCAGGAACAAATCGATCCGGCACGTTGACTGTGGTTTCATCCGGCAAGGTAGCAAACATGCCAGCTCCCGAGATGGCACCCAAGCCGCCGGGGTCCTGGGCATAGAAAACGTCGGCGGGGCTGTTGGCCCCTTCTTCCAGCAAAACACCGGCCATTTCTGAAGTGCTGCCGTAGCGCACTTCAACATTGATGCCCGTCTCCGCCGCAAACTGTTCGATGATCGGGCCGACCAGACTTTCGCTGCGGCCGGAATAGATGACAAGGTCGCCCGCCGTGCCATCTCCCTCGATGACCGCTTCTGCCTCGGGATCGGGTTCTGGATCAGGTTGGGGATCTGGTTCGGCTGCGATGTTTTCGTTTGCGGCAGCTTCTTCACTATCGCCACCGCCACAGGCAACCAGCAGTAGCGCTACCAATACAAGCAAGAGAATCGAGACAAACTGTCTGGACTTTTGATTAAGCATAAATACTTCTCCTTTGCGGGTAAGCCTCCCGCAGGTTTCATGAAAGATAAGGTTCAGTTGATAAGCCTGCGGGAGGTTGAACTCTTCAAGATATGGGATCGATTATGCCGAAGGGGTGCG
Organism: Anaerolineaceae bacterium; assembly: GCA_002699125.1. Taxonomy (GTDB): domain Bacteria; phylum Chloroflexota; class Anaerolineae; order Promineifilales; family Promineifilaceae; genus Leptofilum. The sequence goes on along the minus strand of PABI01000042.1, from coordinate 4,529 downwards.
GGAGAAAACAAGACCAGCCGATCAATTAAAAGTGAACGGCCGTTTGCAAAAAATTTTACGGCCGTTCACTCAATTCAGATCGTCGGTTAAATGAGAAGTTAACTGTGGTTCACTACTTATTGTGCCACAGAGGGCTCCCGATCTCTTTTTTCTCTGTGAACTCTGTGGCTTTTTTCAGATCAATTCGTGAATTTGGGCGACGGCAACGGCCGTATCCACATCATCCACCACCACGCTGATGCTGCATTCAGATGAACCCTGGGCAATGGCAATGACGTTGACGCTTTGCTCACCCAGCGCCATAAAGATGCGCCCGGCAATGCCCGGCGTGCCGCGCATCCCCGCCCCCACAATCGTCACAATCGAAACCGGCTCTTGTGCCCAAATGCGGTCGATATCTTTGCGGGCCAATTCCACCTTAAACTCATTCTCCAGGCTGCCAATGATGCTGTCTGTGGCCTGATCAGGTGCGGCAAAGCAAATGGATTGCTCCGACGACGCCTGGCTGATGAGCAGCACGCTTTGGTTGTCGCGGGCCACGGCGCCAAACGTGCGCGCAGCAATGCCGGGGATGCCCATCATACCCTTGCCTTCCACCGTGATCAGCCCCAGGTTGTTGATGGCCGTAACCGCCTTGATGCCGCCGTTGCCGTTGGGCGCATCGGGCACGATGACGGTACCGGGATGTTCCGGGTTAAACGTGTTTTTGATGCGCAGGGGGATATTGTTCTCTACGCACGGCCGCATTGTTTTGGGATGCAGCACTTTGGCACCGTAAAAAGCCAGTTCAGACACTTCGCGGTAGCTTAATTGGGGAATCGATTTGGCATTGGGCACCAGCCGCGGATCGGCCGTCATGACGCCGTCCACGTCGGTCCAAATCCAAACCTCATCGGCGGCGAGGGCTTCGCCCAGGATGGCACCGGTGTAGTCGGAGCCACCGCGCCCCAGCGTGGTGGTGATGCCGTCGGCGTTGGCGGCGATGAAGCCGGTGACGATGGGCACAACATCCTGGGCCAGCAACGGCCGTATCCGGCTCTCCGTCTTTTGTTTCGTCGCATTAAACTGCGGCGTGGCGTTTTGAAAATTGCTGTCGGTGACGATTAGCTCGGTGGCATCAATGGCTTCGGCGGGCGCGCCAATCTGGCGCAGGTAAGCCGCCAGAATGCGAGCGCTCATTTGCTCGCCCATACCGCCGATAATGTCCAGAGCCCGCGGGCTGAGTTCGCCCAGCACATAAACAGCTTGACATAAATCAGAGAAACGGTCGATGAAACGGCCGTTTTCCACCAAAATCTGCTGCCGTTCCCCATCGGGCGCCAGCAAGCCGTCGATGGCTTCAAAATGAATCTGGCGCAGCTGTTCGGCCAATTCCTGGTATGTTTCCCCATCGCCATTGGCCGCAGAGAATGCCCCTTGCAGCAGCAGGTCGGTCACCTTCACCGGCTTGGAACCCATCGCCGAAACGATGGCCACGGTTTGGCCCCACTGTTTTTTGGTATGTTGAATGAGAACGGCCGTTTCCCGCATTGCCTGCGCACTGCCTACAGACGTTCCGCCGAATTTCATTACGAGTGTCATTGTGTTCTCCAATTTCAATAGAAACAACTTTTCATCCGCAGATTACGCAGATTTACGCAGATTGCGCGCGCAGATTTTTCTTTGTCCCTTTTGTATCTTTGTCGCTTTGTATTGAATTTTAGATCCGTCGCATACATTTGTGCGCAATTTGCTACTTGCCACTTGCCACTTGCACACGCTCAAGCGCCTGCGCCAAATCGGCCAGTATATCCTCAGTTTCTTCAATGCCTATGGCAAATCTAACCAAATTATCCTTCATGCCAATTGTGCGCCGTTCCTCAGCAGACAGCTCGTAGTAAGACATGATGGCCGGCTGCTCGATGAGGCTTTCTACCCCGCCCAGGCTGGCGGCAATGTAAGGAATTTTGACGGCATCAACCATACGGGCGGCAACATCGAGCGGGTTTTCGCCCGGCGGCACGGCTACCTCAAAGCTGACCACGCCGCCAAAACCACGCATCTGCCGGCGGGCAACTTCGTGGTCCGGATGCGAGGGCAAACCCGGATACCAGACCCGGTCGATGGCCGGATGATCTTCTAGAAATTCAGCCACCCGCTGGGCCGATTGGTTTTGCTGCTGCACCCGCAGCGCCAACGTCTTGAGGCCGCGCTCCAGCAGGTAAGCGGCGTGCGGGTCGATGACACCGCCCAACATGCCCTGGCTTTGCCGCAGGGCGTGGATGAGACCGGCTTCACCCACAGCCACTCCGGCCATCACGTCATTGTGCCCGCTGAAATATTTGGTGCCGCTGTGGATAACCAGATCGATGCCGTAGGCTAACGGCCGTTGGTTCACCGGCGTGGCAAAGGTGGCATCGATAATGGTTTTGACGCGCTTGTGCTGACGGGCGATGGATGCCACTTTCTCCAAATCGGCCACGCGCAGGTACGGATTGGTAGGGCTTTCGGTGAGGATGATGCGCGTGCTGGGCTGGATGGCCGCGGCCAGGGCGTCGTAATCGCCCATGGGCACCTGGCTGGTTTCAATGCCCAGCCGCTTGAGGAAGGTGTGGCAAAATTGGCGCGTTTTGCGGTAGCTGTCGTCAGTGAAGATGACGTGGCTGCCGGTGGGCAAGATGGAGAGGAGAATGTTGGTAACGGCCGTCATCCCCGTAGGAAACAAGAGCGCATCATAATGGCCCGGCAAATCACCCGCTTCCAGCGCCGCCAGCCGCTTTTCGACGGCCTGGACGGTGGGGTTGCCGTAGCGGGCGTATTCAATACGGCCGTCGGTGCCGCCCCACATTTTTCCTTCCTGGTACGCAATGAGATCGGCCGTGTCTTCAAATGTGTAGGTGGCCGTTTGCCAGATGGGGGTGGTGAGGGCGTGTTTAGGATTTGGTTGACGCGTGTGCAGATGGCCATGAACGGCCGTTGTGCCATTGGGTAAGGTGACGTCTTGCTGCTCTTTCAGATTTTCCATGCTTCCTCTCACTTGGACTCGTAAAAGAAAAGCCCCTTCTGGAAGTCACAGAAGGGGCTCATTTAATCGGTGTCGCCACATCTCATCTTCCAGAAGATTACATTTCTTCTGCCGGAATTAGCACCTGCCTATGCGCCACGTTGGCAATCATAAGTGGTTGCTGAGGTATCATCGGGCCGTTCCCTCCACCTCTCTGGATAAGAATTGCTTGGGCAAGCGTTTTTCTTGCCTAAGACTTTATTTAGTTGTAGGTGGGATGGTAGCAAAAGCGTGGGTGGTTGTCAAAAAAGTTGCCGGGTGTGTTTATCCATCGGCCTGGGGCATCTGCTTCCGGGCGCCGGTAGCAAGCATAAACATGCTGGCCAGGGCAATGTAAACAATAAGCTTTTGCCCCGTGGCCTGATAGCTAAATCCCTGGGCAGTTACGCCGGAAGGGCCAAAGAACAGCAGCCAGATATAGCCCAGCAAACAGACAGTGAATCCAAATAAAACGGCCGCATATCGGTTCGGGAATGTGTGATGCCGCCAGACAGCAATAGCAAAAATGAAGATGGCTACCGGCAGGCTGAGAAAAGCACTGTAGACAAAATTAGCGTGCGCCTCCAGGAAAATATCGGCCGGGGTGAAGGCGATGCCCACAAAGGAGATGCCAGACCAAACACCCACGAGCATGCCCAGCCAACTTAACCCTTTCAACACAAGGGAATATTTAGCAAAAAAACGAGGGAAGGTGAGAAAGAAAAGTACCAGCCCCAATCCGGCCAAAGTAAGCGCCAGGAAAAACAATGTGGCCGAGACCGGATTGGGCACGCCGTTGTGTGCGGTCCACATGCCTAAATCACTGAAGAAGTTTTGAAAAAAATGATACCCTTCGGCTTGAGGATTGGTCCAGGCACCGCCGGGATAGAAGAACATGGCAATAATTGTCAGGCCGATGAAGAGACCACAGGTCCACATGACGGCAAGATACGGCCGTTGCCACAACAACTTCAACTTGTCCACGCGTTACTTCTCCACTTTGTTGTTTTGTAGAAATTTTTGCAGCCGCTGAACAAACGTGTCCAGCCGGTACGGCTTCTGCAAAAAACCGACCAGCGGCGGTGAGGCAAACCCTTGGGTGGCATCGGCCTCACTGTAACCAGAAGAAAGCATGATGCGCACGTTGGGATCCAACTCTTGCAAGGCAGCAAACGTTTCGCGGCCGCTTTTGCCGGGCATCGACAAATCAAGCAGCACCAGATCGATCTCGCTGGCATGCGCCTGATACAAAGCAATGCCTTCATCGCCGTTGGCCGCCGTCAATGCCCCAATCTCTTCCAGGTCCAAAATATCGGCGACCGCTTCACGCACGGCCCGTTCGTCGTCAATAACCAGCACCAAGCCGGTAACGGCCGTTTCTGCCCTGGTCGTCTCCGGCTGAAGAGGGCTGGCCGATTCTGATTTTGTAGAAATGGGCAGCAGAATCTCAAACGCGGTTCCGTATCCTGGCTGGCTGGTCACGCTCATGCCGCCGCGATGGCTGCGC
>PABI01000041.1 GCA_002699125.1 Anaerolineaceae bacterium | reverse complement strand
GTACAAATCTATCTCTTTTCAGAAAAAACAGAATGTGGCTCCAAAAAACAGATTCTTAATATAAACAAATTAAGCACACCCAATCTCCCCTAAGGTAAGATTAGTTGTGCTCGTTCAAATGAAGTTGCTTTGGGATAGTTGTGTTGATAAACAAGAAAGTCTCTTCTTCTCAAGTGCTTGGCTTATCACAAATAATCTAAATGTTGTAGAACTTGCAATTTACCGAAAAGCTAGTGTTGGCTATTATAAAGCGAACATTTGAGGATGTCAAACAAGGGACAAATAGGGGTCAATTAAGGGCGAAGTGGTAGCGAAGCGGCAACAGTCACGTTACAGGTCCCGCTTTTGCATTTGTACCAGATAGGGTAAGTATGCTGAAACATCTTGCTCTTCCTGAATCTTTACAAAATAATCTTGAACGATTTGAGCTTGCTGTTCTCTATTAAATTGGCGAAACAGCTTGCCTTGCTGGGTACATGATTGTAAACCGGCGGCACCACCATATTGATAACAGTTACGCTGTGTGGTAATCAGATAGTAAATTGCTTCCCCCAGATAACGAGAGCCGACGTGGTGATATTGAAAAACATGGGTTAATTCATGGACAAGCAAGGCCAGGTTAGCACGGCTGTTTCCATCTCCATTTTCCTCTACACTGGGCAAGTGAACCGTATACCAGGTGGCAAAAGCCAGCCCGCCATTGTAGCGAAAAATCAGGTTCAAAATGCCACCTTGGGCTATGCGCACCTCCCGATATCGTAAATTTTTGGGGCCAAACATGGACTGTACGGCCGTAATCTCCGCTGCCGTGAGTGGTGTAGTGTGCATGCCCAGATGCATGACAAACTGGCAAATCTCCGGCCCTCCTGCCAGATCGAATAGCTGTACCAGCAAAAGATGCAGCCAGACGGCCGTTTGACGAGCCCAATGCCGCACTTCTTGCCGGAATGGTCGTTGACCCAATGCGCGCCAGAGGAAAAGAGGCGCAAGCAGTAAGATTTTGCCACCCGTTAAAAGAGTGGTTGCCAAACGGCCGCTGCGTGCCGGGAAATCGCGCACCAAATTAAGGGGCCACAGCCAGGCATCACGCAGACGCTCTTTTAGCCAGTACAAAACAAGTTGCATACTGTTGTGAGGGAACTAAATATGGTTGAGGTTGATATCGGCGGCTTGCAGCACGGCCATGACTGGCGGTGCGTTCAAAAAACAGTTGCGCAGCCGCTCATCTTGCAGGGGTTCGGCCGTTTGACGGATAAATTCAGCGGCAATGTTGAGATGTACAGCGGCAATTTCTTCGTTTTCGGTGACGTGGCTTATCGCGGCGTGTAATTTCCAAAGGATGCCCCGGTCAACGGCCGTTTGGGCCGCCAGCATCGCCAAATTCAATTCACTCAACGCATCAGCCTTGCGCCCCTGATGATACAAAAGCTCGCCGTGGGCAAAAGCCGCCAGCGCCCGGTAACGATCGGCATTCAGCTGTTCTGCCACATGGGTTAAAGCTAATACAACCTGCACCGCCTGCCCGTCAACCCCATGATGCAAATAGGCCCGCGCCAGTTGATAAAGCGTCAACGCCTCATGTTCCCGGTTGCCATGCTGCCGTGTACCCTGCAAGGCGGCTTGCAAATAAACCAGACCTTCTTCATAGCGGCCCGATTCAACTAAATCGACACCCAGGTTTCGCTTAATTTCAGGAATAAGCAGCTCCGCTTCTGCTTTGGTGGCCAACTGCAAAGCGTGTTGATGATGTTCATGCGCTTTTTCAATATCATAAAGCGCCTGGTGGCATTCACCAATGTCATTCACAGCTTGCGCCACACGCCACCGATCATTGACTGATTCCAAAAGAATGTATGCTTCACGATGGGCGGCAAGCGCCTGTTGATACTCGCCCCGTGCCTGGCGCGTTCGGCCCAGACTGGTAAGCACCCGACCCTGCTCTCGCGTTTCACCTCCCTGCCGGAAGATGGCTAACGCTTGGGTGAGCTGGCTTAAAGCCCGCTCGGTATTGCCCTGGCGGCGGTCTAAAATGCCTAAACCACGCCGGGCACGGCCGATAACGAGCAGATTCTCGCTGAGATTCCCCTCTTGCAGCGCCTCTTTGTAAAGGGCAGCGGCCATCTCATACTCACCACGGAAGTCAGCCAATTCGCCCAGGCGAACCCGGGCACGGGCCATTTGGTCAATTGAATCGCTGGTGGTGAGGGATTCGTGGTAATCTTTTTCAGCCGCCTTAAATTCGCCAATCAACCAAAAGCAAAGCCCGCGGTATTCAAAAACGCGGGCGCGAAAATGGACAGGGGTGCGATCAAAGGAGAGGGCTTCCGTGTAATATTGAATCGCCTTAAAAAATTGCTGCTCGCTAGAAGCCAGGCGACCTTCACGAAAGGCGGTTACGGCTGCGGCCGAAACACCTGCCAGACTAAATTGGCCGGAGGAAATGGTATCTGACATGCCCATATGATACATCGGGGGTGGGAATTGACAATGAAGGCGGCGTGAAACGTACGGGAAGGAGTGATGAGTAAAAAGTGAAAAGTAAAAAGTTTGGCTCTCTTAACTTTTTACTGCCCCACTTCGTCAATAAGCGCAATAATAATCTTCCGGTCGCTAACGGCGAAGGCATAATTGTCCAAATCAGCTAGCGTGACCCAGGCGTGGTTGGCCACACCAATGTGCTGGGGGCTGCCCAACAGATGTTGCGCATGAAAGGCGTGCAGGGTGATGCGAAAATGGGTGTAGGCATGTTTCACTTTGGTGACAAAGCTGCTTACTTCGATTTTAATAGCCAATTCTTCTTCAATTTCGCGCACCAGGGCCTGGGGCAAGGTTTCGCCATCTTCCTGCTTGCCGCCGGGAAATTCCCACAACCCACCCAACAGGCCGTCTAACGGCCGTTGCGCAATCAAGAATTTACTGTCAGGGTCCCCAATCACATCATCCTTCGCCCAGATGATCCCGGCCACCACATCGTAATGGGGCGAGCGCCGGCGTGGCGGGCGCACGGGGCGTTCTAGCTGCGTGCCGCGCTGCCGGGCCAGGCAGTGGGCCGAAAGCGGACAAAGCAGGCACATCGGTTTGGCCGGCAGGCAAATTTGCTGGCCCAGTTCCATGAGTGCCTGGTTGAAGTCGCCGGGGCGATCCGTGGGCACCAGCTGTTCGGCCAGTTGCCAAAACGCGTTTTTGGTGCTGGTCTGCGTCACGTCATCGGGCAGGTCGGTGAGGCGGCTGAGGACGCGGATGACGTTACCGTCTAGCACGGGGGCGGGCTCGTTAAAGGCGATTGAGGCGATGGCTCCGGCGGTGTAACGGCCGATTCCTTTGAGCGTCATCAGGTCGGCGGCGGTTTGGGGAAGACGGCCGTTCCATTCTGCCACCACCGCTTGCGCCGCCGCGTGCAAATTGCGGGCCCGGCTGTAGTAACCCAGCCCTTCCCACAGCTTCAGCACCTCGTCCAGCGACGCTTCGGCCAGCGCCTGCACCGTAGGAAAACGCACCATCCACCGCCCAAAATAGGGGATGACGGTAGTGATTTGTGTTTGCTGCAGCATAATTTCCGACACCCAGATGACATACGGATCTTTACTGCGCCGCCAGGGCAGGTCGGCATGATCTGCATCCCACCACCTGAGTAGGACATCCCGAATTTGTTCAATATTCTCCATAAAATCAGGCTTTTTGGTACTGCACAACAGGGTGGTGCGTTTTTTGGATTTCGTCCAGGTTGGCGGCGATAAGTTCGCCACGCTGATAGAGGTATTCCACGTGTGCCCCGGTTTCTTCCAGGGCCAGGAGTACGTGGTAGCTCTGCACCGTGCCAAAGAGGTCGCGGCTGATGTCGGCCAGGGATTTGGGCTCGCAGCAGATGTCTAGAATCTTGTTGAGGCGGTCGTCGTGGGCGGTTTTGATGGCCTGGATACGGCCGTACAAATCCCTAATCGGGTCTTCATGCCCACCCAAGGCCAGCCGCACGCCAGCTAATTTCTCAATCTTGGTCAGCGAATCGAGGTAGTGGCCCAGCCCCATATTGTTGGTGATGCTTTCCGGTGCCTGGTGTGGCGTGGTGCGGCTGAGAACGTGATCGGCCGTCAGCAGCACGTCATCCACGAGCAGGCATACCTGCCCCGGACAATGCCCCGGCACGTGAAACACCTCGATATCGCCCACCGTCGGCGTGCCCTCTTCCAGCAAAAATTGCACCGGCGTCGATTTGTAATACTGCTTGCCAAAGAGGTAGACCTGCATCAACTGCTGCCGTCGCTCCTCCGAAACGCCGGCCCCTTCTAAAAAAGCATCCAAACGACTGGAGGAGAAGATGGCTCGTTCCTCGTGATTGGACAGCACCCGCCGGTCCAGCACGTGAATGCCAATCGGCGCATCGGTAAACTGGCGCACAAAGGGCAAGCCACCAAAATGGTCGATGTGGCCGTGGGTGATGAGGATGTGGGTGACGGCTTCCAGGCTGATGGCTTCGTTAAATTGTTGGGATACGGCCGTTACCCCCGCCAGCAGTTGGTCATTTGCCTCGGCAAAGCCAGATCCGCTATCGATGAGGATCAGCTTATCACCGTCACTAATCAGATAAATATTGTTCACCAGGCTGGGGAACGACTGCACGGGAAAGGTATAAATGTGGCGTCCGCCGCCAGTTGAGAATTTTTGTGGCTGCTTCATGAGGGAATTTTAATGTGTAATCGGGGAATTGGGTAATTGGTTTGATGCGTGAAAAAACAAAAAGTGAAAAGTGAGAAGTTGGCCACTTGCAATCTTTTATGCTGGGCTGTGCAGATTGCGTTAAAAAAAGTGGAAGGCATTGTTAATTCATGGATTTTTGGCGGCAGGACGGCCGTTTCTGTGCCACAATGCATCCAAAATTTGGGATTCGGATGGGACGCTGTCTATTTTTTCTTCGAGGTTTTTAAAACATGAAACGAGTAGCGATTTTATTGAGTGCCTTTTTTGTGTTGATGTTAGGTTTACAAACTAATGATAACGTGGCGGCTGGGGAAGAAACGGCCGTCTACCTCCCTTTCATCATCAGCAATACCAACCCACCCGACCCCGAGCCGATGACCGAATTTCGTGGCGTATGGGTGACCCGCTTCGACTGGACCAGCTACGGCCAGCCAGCCAACCCGGCCAAAATTGATGAAATCGTGCAAAACGTGGCCGACGCCGGCTTTAACGTCATCTTCTTCCAGGTGCGGGGCATTGCCGACGCGTATTACGAATCCAGCCTGGAACCGTGGGCCGATCGCGTCAGCGGCGTTTATGGCCAGGCTCCCGACCCATTTTGGGACCCGCTGACAACCATGATAGAAAAAGCGCACGCGGCGGGCGTACAAGTCCATGCCTACATGAACGTTTATCCCGTCTGGAATGGCGGCAGCTTTTGCGATAATCCACCAGACGCAAGTGTGACTCCGACCCCACTCTACCATTTGCTGCTCAACGAACACGGCAGCACCAATGGTAAACCCAACGGTCTGCAATGGACCAGCAGTGACGACGTGTACTGCGGTGCGTACATGCGCGGCACGCCAGCTTCCATCTTTTTGGATGATCATCTCATCGCCGTAGGCAAAGATTTGGTCACACGCTACGACATCGATGGGCTGCACCTGGACCACATCCGCTACGGTGGCAGCAACACTTCCTGTGATCCGGTTAGCGTAGCGCGCTACGGCGCAGACTGCTTCAGCGACAATGGCTACGCCGAATGGCAGCGGGCGCAGGTCAACGGCACGGTACGCCGCTTTTACGAAGAGGTTGTGCCGCTGAAAGAGGGCTTGTGGCTCTCTGCCGCCGTCTGGCCGATTCACGAACTGAATCCAGCCTGGAGCTTCCCCGGTTCACCACAGCAAGGCAACATTCACTATTACCAGGACTCGAAAGCATGGCTGGCCAGCGGCACGATCGACAGCATTTCGCCGATGATTTACCCTGGCAGCGCCTACAATGGCTGCGACGAGGATGGTAACTATGAGGAGGACCCTAGTCCCTCTTCGAGCGATTACTGGATTCGGTCTCGCTGGCAAACGTTGGTTGAAGATTTTCAGGCGGAAGGGAACGGTCGTTACATCATCCCTGGTATTGGCACAGGTTACTGCTCTTTTGCCGAAATTGAAGCGCGCATTGAAATGGCACGGACAGCAGGCACGGCGGGACACGCTTTGTTTTCCTACAGTAGCCTGCTGAGCAACGGCTACTTTGATGATCTGGCGAATGGACCTTATGCAGAAACGGCCGTTGTGCCTGAAATCAGTTGGCACCCATAAAAATGGTTAATTGTTAATGGTAAATGGTTGATGGTAAACTCACGCGCTGAATTGATTTTGCGTAGGTGAGTTTATGCTGCAAGCATCTGCAATTGTGATTATTGGTTTTGCAACGGCCGTACTGCTGTTTACGGCCGTTTTGCTGTTGATATGGGCCAAAGTTGCTTCTAACTTGGACTGGCTGGAAGCACAGTTTGTTGCCTTTATGGGCACGGTCATTTTTACCGGATGGGTTAGCACCGTGCTGATGACATTAGGCATATTTTCGCTTGCACTAGTAGCGGGCGTGCTTTTCTTGGCTGCGGCAGGCCTGTTTGGTTGGCAACGGCCGTTTCAACGCCCTCAGTTTGCTACCTTAAAATGGCCCGAATGGCTGCTGATGATATTATTGCTGGGATCGGCCGTTGTTTACTTTCGGCCACATGAATATGTATTGGGCGGGATTGATCCGGGCGGCTACATGAATATTGCGGCAACGGCCGTACGTACCGGCGACTTTATTCTTGAAGATGAATGGAGCGGTCTCCTGCGAGAATTCCCTGAAACAACGCTGCGCGAACAACCCCCGCAGTGGCGCACTCGCTATCTACAATTTGTTGGCTGGTACATTGATGATCATGATCATCCCGCGCGCGTGATTCCACAATTTTTCCCGTTCCATCCAGCCCTGGTTGCCGTGGGGATCAGCCTGGCAGGATTGTATGGTGGTTTGTTGGTTACGCCACTGTGGGGCACGTTGTGCCTGGCAACTATATTTTTACTGGCACGCCAGCTCTTCAACACCGAGATTGGCTTGCTGGCAGCATCCCTTTATGCCATTACCCCTGTCCACATCTACTTTGCTCGTTACCCATCTACCGAACCATTGACGCTGCTGCTAATTTTTACCGGTTTATTGAGCTTTCAGGCACTTTGGGATGAGCGTCAGGGCCAAATAGCGTGGGGTATTTTAGGAGGAGCTTCGTTTGGTGTTTCTTTTCTCACGCGCATCGATCTCCCCCTGGTTGCTTTGCTAATTGTAGGCTGGCTCGTTTTAGTACGGTGGCAACAACGCTGGACATCTGGCTGGCGCTGGTTCACCTTGGTGCTTGGTGCAGTGTCAGCCCATGCTGGACTGTCTGCCTTTTTCTTAAATTCACCCTACATGTGGAACACTTATGGTAGTTTGCTCAACGTTATTCGCAGGCAGTTGGTGGTGCAGCTGGCTTTGGCGGGGGCTGTTGTTATGCTGGTGTTGGGTGTATGGTTAATGTGGCGCTACTCGTGGACACAGTTCAGGCAAACGCGGTTGGCCAATTTTATAAACGGCCGTTCCTTTCGTTGGCTGCTGGCAGGGGGAATTGTGTTGTTGAGTGCGTTTGCTTATTTTGTACGGCCGTTGCTGCAACCGGCTACGAGCTACGCAACCTGGCCCGCCGGCACCACTGCCTGGGTACTGGACGGGGAAAATTGGGTGCGGATGGGTTGGTACCTTACGCCTTTAGGATTGATTTTAGCGACATTAGGCTTGGCCTGGCTGCTGCGAACGGCATCTTTTAACCGCCTCGGCTTTTTCTTAAGCATAGGGATATTAACCACCCTGCAATACGTCTACAAAATTTTCAACACACCGTACCACATCTACACTATGCGCCGCTATGTGCCGATTGTGCTGCCCATGTTGATGATTTATACGGCCGTATTTCTCTTCTATCTTTTTCAATCCAGGCCACGAGTGGTCAAAATCTCTGCCGGCGTCCTCACCGTTGGACTGATGGCCGGACTGCTGTATCAATCCCGCTTTGTGCTGCCTTTGCGGGATTTATATGGTGCTACTGAAGCCCTGGCGACATTTCATGAACAACTGGACCCGGAAGCGCTTATTCTAATTAGCGAGCCACCCACCAGCATGTTTGCCGATACGCTGGGACCACCGTTGAAATTCATATTTGGTCATGATATTGCAACAGTACGTCAAGATGATGAGGCCGATGCCTTTTTGGCCAACGTGATCCAGTATGCCCAAGAACAAGAACGGCCGTTGCAGCTAATCGGCATCTCACCTGTTTTAGAGAGTGTCCGCACCCAATTTTACCTGGAACCCGTTGCTTTTGTTCCCATCCGGCTACCTAAGCTGCACAGCACTTTTACCGATTTCCCGTCAGATATCCAAAATGTGTATTATGGCATTGAAATTTATAATCTCACACCAAAATCCGGCGTTGAAGTCAGCTCAAGTGAAACAGACTCATTTATGGTTGATATCGGAACTCTAGACATCGCTTACATTGACGACGATGACAATGGCGGCTTTTACGGCAAAGAGCCGTTAGCAGGTGATATTACCGCCCGTTGGACCCGTAATGAGGCCACCATCTACTTGCCCATAAGTGATACACATTCGATGCAAATTGAGATTCGAGCCAGAATTTTTCGGCCAGATGACGTACCAGATACGACCGTTACCGTTTGGCTGGACAATGAAGAAGTGGGACAATTTACTCCAACAGACCAATGGCAGACATATACTTTTACAGCAATAAACGAAGCGATGGACACAACCTTGTCCATTCTTTCCTTTCACACCGAAACTTTTAATCCTGCGGAATTACACATAAATAATGATACACGTGATCTAGGCTTCCTAATCGATTGGATTCGCCTAACAACTTCATCAACGGATAAGGAACAATAACCGAAATCAAGGAGAACTCTATGAATTTGGATGAGTTACAAAAGCATTGGCAAAAATTTGGCGAAGAGGATCCGTTGTGGGCCATCCTTGCCATTCCAGAAATGAAGAATAATAATTGGGATACTGAAGAATTTTTTCGGCGTGGGATTCTTGAAATAGCCGAAACCATAAATAGAATTGAAGCTATTGGTGCCAAGTTAAACTATGGTAGGGCGTTGGATTTTGGATGTGGGGTTGGGCGCTTGACCCAGGCCCTGGCTGCTCGCTTCGACGAAGCCCACGGCGTTGACATTGCTCCCTCTATGATCGAAGCTGCTCGGAAATTCAATAAGTTTGGAGATAAGTGCAATTATCATTTGAACAAGAAAGATGATTTAAGCTTGTTTCCAGATAACTACTTTGACTTTATCTATTCGGTAATTGTTTTGCAGCATATGCAACCTAGATATAGCTTAAAATACATTCAAGAATTCTTGCGTGTTTTGCAGCCTGGTGGCGTGCTTGTTTTTCAGTTGCCCAGTGAACCAAAATTACAATCAGATCAACCAGACAAACGGAAAATCAAGCCAACCAGGTTAATGATGAGATTCAAGCGACCGTTTCATACAATTTACCAAACCATTCGCCATAGGCTAAATCCTGCACCTCCATCAACATTTGAACCTCGCATGGAAATGTATGGCATTCCCAAGGATAAGCTTCTGGCCTTCCTGGCACAAAACAAAGCCACTGTGCTTGATGTACAAATAGATAGCTGGCCAGGTCCTTCTTGGAATAGTTATATGTATTTTGTTAGTTCTTCATGAGTATTGCCATAATCCGAGAGCCATCCTCGAAACCATTCAACAACACAATTCTTAAAATTTTCCTCAAAAAATAATTGTCCTATTGATCCACAGCCTTCTGCAATTTACTATGAGGCGCAGTATCAGTAGAAACAATTTACGCAGAGGAAGATAATTATATGAAACGTATGAAATCTGTATTGGTAATTTTGGCTTTTCTGGGGCTTGTACTCTTGGCTACCACCTTCAAACACCTGCCTCCACTACAGGCAGCTCCCGAGGCAACTATGCTGCACGTAGATAGTGTTACGGGATCTGACAACGGCTCTTGTGGCTCAACTTCTCAACCCTGTCGCACCATTCAACACGCCGTAAATATTTCTAACAGTGGTGATACAATTCTGGTTGCAGCAGGCACCTATACCTATTCAGGCAGCAGTACTTGTTTGGATGGAATTAGTACGGCCGTTGTCTGCGTCCTCAGCAAGCATCTTACCATTTTGGGCGGCTACACCACGAGTAACTGGACGGCGCCAAATCCTACCTTGAATGTCACTGTCGTTGATGGACAAAATGCCCATCGTGGGGTTCAGTTACATGGGCCAACGGCCAATAATGCTAGCCTGCGTATAGAAGGTTTCACAATTCAAAATGGTCTCAAAAGGGGGGCAACGAGCGGAAGCGACGCGCTTACTTTTGCTTTTGGTGGCGGCATGTTGGCTGACAGGGGTTCTGTGATTGCCCGGAATCTCATCATAAAGAATAACCAGGCTCTCGGCGGCAATACAAACTCCTCTTATGGGGGAGCCAGTGGAGGTGGTGGTATGGCCTTCAGAGCCAACAGCAACGGTGTACATCTGGAAAACATCGTCTTTGAAGGGAATCTTTCTCAAGGAGGAACCGGCTTGGAACGAGGCGGTTTTGGCATCGGCGGCGGCCTGTACACATTAGAGGCAGTTGTTACTGGCAGTGACCTCACATTCATCAACAACACCGCCCAGGCGGGCAGCAGCAATGGCGATGGCCGCAGTGAGAACAATTATGCCGATGCCCAAGGCGGGGGTGCCGCATTCCACAACTACTCCACCGTAAACATTGATACCATTGTGGCCACGGGCAACCAATCTATTGGTGGCGATGCCCCAAATGGGGACGGCGGTGGCGCATATGGAGCTGCACTCTACGGAGAACGAGCCACTGCTTACTTGTCCAACCTTGATGTGCGCAATAACTTAACTCAGGGGGGAGATGGAAAAGATCCAACCACGAGCAGCTCACTGGCCAACGGTGGTGGGTGGGCATCTTCACGCAGCGACGTCACCTTGGAGCGAGCAACAATCGTAAACAATGTTGCCAGAGGAGGTGTGGGTGACATTTACTGGGGAGCAGGAGGAGGTGCAGGCGTTTATTTCTCTGGTTTTGCTGAAGATAATACACTTACACTCAACAACGTCATAATTGCCGATAATTTGGCCGAGATGGGCATCAGCAGCGGTGGAACTACCACTGGCGGCGGTGGTGGCGGTTTGTTCCTTAACGGTGGCACTGCCAACATAACTCATGCCACTTTTGCCCAAAATCGTCTAGGGGCTTCACCGATGCAAGGAAACGGCATTGTCGTCATCAACGGGGGAACTGCCAACATAACCCACAGCATTATTGCCAATCATAACTCGTTCACAGACGCTATTGCAATACACGCACAGTCAGGTAACAATGTCAACTTCAATACCAATCTACTTTTTGGTAACAATACCAATACTGGTGGTGGCGGCACTTTTACCGGATCAGGAAGCAACCTTTCTGGTGACCCCAATTTTGTGGCGGCGGGATCGCCTAATTTCAATTACCACATCAACAATGGTTCTGCAGCAATTGACAAAGCCGTGGGCAGCACAACGGCCGTTGATGTAGATAACCAAAATCGCGCCCCCTTTACTCCAGCCGATTTGGGCGCAGACGAATACATACCGCTTTATCTTTACGTATTGCCCAACGACCATTCTTTAAGCTTGAACTGGATTGCCAACACTGCCTTGCTCCCAGGGCTTGATCATTACGAGATTGTCGTGTCTCACGGTGCTGGTGCCAGTCCCCCAAATGAGGGTCCATCTCCAATTGATGTTGGCAACGCTACTAACTTTGACCTGACAGGTCTGACAAATGATGCTTCATACACGCTCACTATTCGAGCGAGGAATGGAAGCAATAGTATCATTGCTTCCTCAAATACAGTGACCATCTCCCCTACAGACGATCTGCTTTATTTGCCTCTGGTAATAAAATAACCAACAAATACAAATGGCGGCAGCCGCTTTTCCCAATAATAAATAGAGGAAAGGAGGCGGCTGCCGCCATTTGCTCTCGGCTGCCGGTTGGTTCACTTCTCTTTACCCGGCTACAATCCACGCACGATGCTATTGGCTCAGCCAAAGAATATGTCTTTATATATGGAAATAAATTTTGGAGAAAGTTGTTCATGCCTGCACCCCACACGACCTATGTTATATGTGCAACTCCCCGTAGTGGCAGTCATTTGCTTGCCGAGGCTTTTCAGATAACCGGCGTGGCAGGAAATCCGGATGAATACTTCATAGTTAATAAAGCTGGTCAATTAGAAAACAAACAAGGCAATATTGCCAGTCTCTACGGAAAGCAACCACTGGAATCATTCCATCAGCTCGTATTATCGCTTGGCAGTACGCCCAATGGCGTCTTTGGCATAATTATTCAGTGGGATTATTTACACCATATCTTTACTAACTTCCGCACATTGCCACAATATAAAGATTTGTCTGACCGAGCTTTGCTAGATGTACTTTTTTACAATCCAAAATATATCTGGCTGCAGCGCCGGGACAAGGTGCGTCAAGCCATCTCCTGGATAAAAGCACATCAAACAGGTGAATGGGGATTGGAAAAGGACCAGATAGTACAATCTCATTTAGATGCATCACTAACTTATGACTTTCATCTAATTGATGAAAATGTGGAAAGATTTGTAAATGCAGAAAAAGCATGGGAGTCCTTTTTTCTAACGAATCAGATTGAGCCTTTTGTGGTCGTATATGAAGTATTAACTCGATCCTTTGAAGAAACTTCCCTCGCTTTGCTTGATCACCTTGGCATTCCACATCCCCAGGAAATCAATTTTGAGAACAGAAAATGGCAAAAACAAGCCAATGCCTTAAATGACGCATGGGCTAAAAAATATCGTTGGCAAAAAAGATCTTTTGCCCATCGTGTTTTAAGGTATTTAAGCTACCTCAGGGTCAGGTTTCTTTCTTCGTAAAAGATCGCTTATCAAGGCTATTTAACCATAACAAAATTCGTGGTAACTCATTTGAGTCTATGTTGAATCAGGGGTAAGATTGGCTGTTATGCAAGCATCAGTTGTTATCCCGGTTTGGAATGGGGAAAGCGTTATTCAAGAATGTTTAACGGCCGTTTTCAACCACAGCAGCACTCTCTTATGTGAAGTCATTTGTGTAGACAATGGTTCCCAGGATAATTCAAGACAACTCATCGAAACCCAATTCCCCCAAGTCATCTTGCTCCCCCAGCCGGTCAATTTGGGCTTTGCCGGTGGTGTAAACATCGGTTTACGGGCCGCTAAAGGTGATTTGCAGGTTCTGCTCAACCAGGATTGTATAGTGCAGCCCGGCTGGTTGGAGTCACTGTGCCAGGCTGTAGAAAGCAATAAAAGCGTTGGTATTGTTGGTGGTCGCATTTTGAATGCCGACAATACCGTGAATCACGCCGGTGCTTATTTAGAACGGCCGTTGGCCTACGGCCATCACATCACCACTGAAGATCACCCAGTTGAGTATGTTACAGGCGCCATGTTTGGCATTACCCGGCACGCCTGGGAAACTGTCGGTGAATTTGATAAAGGCTTTTTTCCCGCCTATTTTGAAGAAACCGACTACTGCTTCCGCGCTAAAAATTGTGGATTTGAAGTTGGGTACGTGGCGGAAGCAACGGCCGTTCATCTGTTCAATAACAAATCATGGCAAATAGACCCCGTTAAGCACAGCGCCAACCAGCACGCCATGCGCTATCGGTTCATTGCTAAGCATTACAGTCAGCTTGAGCTAACTGACTTTTTCTCGGCAGAAACCAGCGCCATCGCCGCTGAAATATATTTTGAACAAGCGGTGGGGCGCGTACTGGGCTTGCGTCAGCTGCTGCCGAATTTATCCGCCGTCCACATGATACGAACCAAACACCTGAACAAACAGCGCACCCCAGCAGCAGCAGAACTACTTAGGACAGGCTTCACTCAACTCCTACACAATGCCCTGGACGCGGCTATCAACACAACTGTTCAGCGACAGCCTGTGCAGCCATCAACGCTTGATGCCATCTGGCAAGAAACGTGGCAGCGGCTGCAAAGTCTGCAAAAACAAGAACATGAGTTGTTGGCCCGTATCTACTTTATTGCCCCAGGCGCAGGTAACGATGAACCGCGCTGGAAACGATTATGGCGACTATTGGTGTTACGGCCGTTAAGCTTCCTCATTGGCCGTGATTACTACCTTCTGGCCCAATTAAACACCATACACGTCGCCCGTTTTGACCAGATGAGCAAACTCAGCCGGATGATTGAGCGACGGCTGACGCTTCTGGAAACCATGACCCGCTATGAGCATCGCTAACCCCACCTTTTCCATTGTTGTCAACACAACCGACCGGGCGAAACCACTTCGTACGCTGCTGCGTGCTCTGGAGCATCAATCCTATCCTCATTTTGAGGTGATTGTCGTTGTAGGTCCTACCAAAGACGAAACGCTGGATGTGCTGGCAGATTATGCTGGCCGGGTTCGAGTTTTGCGCTGCCGCAAAGCCAATCTAAGCGAATCACGCAATCTTGGCCTGCTGGCTGCCCAGGGCGATTTTGTGGCTTACATTGATGATGATGCCGTGCCCAGCTATCATTGGCTGGCGCAGTTAGCCCGTTTGTTTGCCGATCCGCTGCTGGATGCAACCGGCGGGATGGTTTACATGGTTCATCCACGTAATCCTCTGGTGCAACATCGCATTGGCATTTCTTCTTCTCTGGCAGAGCAGCTCGATGTGCGCGATTCTTGGTTGGATAATCTGGTACCGCCTGGCAGCGGCGTCCATTGGGTTGGCCGCATGATGGGCACCAACATGGCCTTTCGCCGCCAGGCCCTGTTGGATGTAGGTGGCTTTGATGCCTTTTTTGAATGGCTATACGACGATTCAGATGTTTCTTTACGTTTGGCCCACGCGGGCAAAATTGTACATCCTGTAAAGGAAGCGGTTGTGTATCATGCGCCTGCCTCCAGCCGAAATCGGCAAGCGGGCAGCTACAATGCCCGCTGGTGGGTGCAAACCAAATCGGTTCTCTATTTCATTTTGAAATATGGGCCAGGGGCAGGCGAATCACGGCGAGATATTTTCTGGCGCGGCTTGCATTACGTTCATGGTCACTGGCTCTGGAGCCGGGAAATGTATCTCGGCAACCGCTTAACCTGGCCTCAGTTCTGGAAAATGCGCCTGGCGGAAATTAAAAGTGCCTTGATAGGCAGTTACGCTGGACTTATGCGTCCGCGACAACTCATTGACCCATCACAAATTGCTATGTCACAAAACAACAATGTGCCGATACGGCCGTTTCAAACAAATACCTCATCTCAGCAGCCTACGGTCGATCCCGTCAGCGGACACCGCGCTAATATCACGCTGCCGGACCCACCATTGAGAGTGTGTCTCCTCAGTAAAGCCTATCCACCCAACCAGCATGAAGGTGTAGGACGGCATACCAACTTAATGGCACAGGGATTATTTGAATGTGGTCACACCGTCCATGTCATTACCGAAGGCCCCCAAGATACCGTCTCCTTTTACGACGGCGCGTATGTTCATCGTGTCCCTTCGGCCGATAGATACGGCCGTTACCGCATGTTCCCCAAGCTATATTACGCCCTGAACCACAGCCATGCCGTCCACGACAAAATTAAACGGATGATACTCAACGACGGTATCCAGTTAGTGGATTCCCCTCTGTGGCAGTTTGATGGATTGGTCACGGCCGTTAGCCAGGAAATTCCCGTAGTGGTGCGGTTGCAAACTGCCTTGCGTCAGATTGCCGCCTTACAAAACAATAACGATCCGGATGCCCGCCTGGCAGGCGATATGGAACAAATCTTAATCGAGCGCGCTGCCTACCTGGTGCCCAACTCACAAGCAACCGTAGAAAAAATGCAGTCAATCTACCACTTTCAGGCGGCTTCCGATCAATTCCGCATTATTCCCCATGGCATTATTCCTGTGGCCGATGAGGCGGTACGGCCGTTCAATCCCAATACCCCACCAGACACCTTCACGGTCCTTTACCTGGGACGGCTAGAAAAACGTAAAGGTATTCAGGATTTATTTGCTGCCATTCCCCAGGTGCTGGCCCAGGTGCCCAACGCACAGTTCATCATCGCCGGAGCAGACAACAGCCACCGAGATGGTTTTCAGCAGAAAACTGGGCTTACTTATGCCGCCCATTTTCAGCGGCAGTATGCACAGTTTGCCGGCCAGGTCTCCTTTTTAGGCCAGGTCAGCGAGGATGAACTCAACCAACTGTACCAAAGCTGCGATCTTTTTGTGGCCCCTTCACTGTATGAATCATTCGGCCTGATCTACCTGGAGGCGATGAACTATGGCAAGCCAGTCATCGGCTGCCGCGCTGGGGGAATTCCTGAAGTGATTGATGAAGGCATCACTGGCCTGCTGGCCGAACCAGAAGCACCGGCTAGCCTGGCAGACGCAATGATAAAGCTGCTGAAAACACCCACCAGTTTGCAAGAGATGGGACTGGCTGGTCGGCAGCGGCTGTTGGACAAGTTTACCCATGTACAAATGGCCCGGGAGTTTGCCGAGGTGTATCACCACGTAATTGCCCAAACTGAGAGGAGCAGAAAAGCTGTATGAAAAGTACCCTGACTGCCAGCGATGTGCTGGCCGATATTGAGTTCGAATTGATGCAAGGCTCAATCTCCCGCGATGAGTTTGGCCGCAGCCTGCAAGAAGTGCGTCAACACCAAAACAAAATCCGCCAGGAAATGTTTGACACTAACCAGCAAGAAATTGATTTACGAGCCGCGCTGAGCAAACAATTCCAGATCAATGACATGCTGCTCACGCTGCTGCAAGAGATGTCCGGTGGTTTTGCGGATATGCAGCAGCAGATCAACTGGGCTGGGCAAGCGCGCCGTGGTGACGATCAAAGCACAGCTGCCCAACTAGCTCGTGCCCAAACCAACACAACAACGGCCGAATTACGCCCCACAAAAGAGCTTAATGAGACCGCACAGCTAGAGTTCCTCTACCAAAAGATGGATATACAGTCAAACGGCCGTCCCATTCCCATCCTCAATGGCCTCATTCGCCGTATTCGCACCGGACTGCACAGCCTGGTTATTTTTTATGTCAATAAATTGGGTAAGAAGCAAACGGCCGTAAACCAAATCCATGCTGATTGGATTCAACATCTCAACGCTTTGGCACGCCACCAGCAAGAAGAGATTGAACGACTCACTTCTCAAATCGTACAGCTAGAATTACCAGAGGATCACTAATGTCGATTACCACTCGCTTGATGCCCTATGATCTGTACGAGCGCCACATTATTGTCAGCCAACTGCTGCAAGAGGCATTACCAACCGTAGCAAATCAGCAAGTTCTGGACGTTGGCGGCCGTATCGACCTGCTAGACCGCTTCCTACCCTACCCCACCATCTCCATCAATCCAGATGGTACCGGGCACATCCTTGGCGACGGCGGCAGCTTGCCGTTCGCCAACGAGACCTTCGACGCTGTGGTCAACATCGACACACTGGAACATCTGCCCGGCCAGATCCGCCTGCCGTTTATCCAGGAATGTTTGCGCGTCAGTCAGCAAACCGTCATCGTGGCCGCCCCTTATGGCAGTGAAGCACACATGCAGCTGGAAAAAGAGCTGAATGAGCTGCACATTCGAAAGGTAGGACGGCCGCATCAATATTTAAGTGAACACGTTGAGTATGGCTTACCCAGCCCGGAACAATTGGCCAATTTTGCCCAGGCATTGCAGCCTGCCACAACCCAACTTTACTATGCTGGAGATTTTACCTGGCAAGGGCGCAGCTTTGCCCGAGCCGTCCGTGCCCATCAGCAGCCTCGCCTGCTGGCCCGCTTTACTAATTTGTACAATCGCCTTTCAGGCATAGCCCTCTTCCACCCCATCGCCCTTACAACCACACCCAAACCTACCACCAATCGCTTTTACCTGGTCATTAACAAATCAGCATAAACCTGCCGCACCCGGTCAGCCACGATTTCCCAGGTGTAGTTGGCCAACACTTTTTCCCGCCCGGCAGCGCCAAGGGCCGCGCACTGCGCTGGCTGAGCCAGCAATTGGGTTACCTTTTGTGCCAGGCTGGCCGCGTCGCCAAAGCGGAACAGCAGCCCGTCCTCTCCTTCAGCAATCAATGAAGCAAGCGCGCCCACATCGGCACCGATGACTGGTTTGCCCGCTGCCCACGCCTCGACAAACACAATGCCAAACGATTCGTTGCCAGACGGATGCACCAGCAGGTCGGCGGCAGCCAGCAGATCCGGCTTTTCACTCTCGGGGAAGTCGTTGATGATGATAATTTTGTTTTGCTGCTCTGGTGGAAAATCGGCAATCATTTTATCTAATTGAGTGGAGTAATTGGTTCTGGCCCCGGCCATGAGTAGGTGAGCGTTGGGCTGCTGTGCCCAAATGTGCGGCATCGCTTCAATGACCGTATCCAGCCGCTTTAACTCCGACTGACGTCCCAGCACCAGCAGAACTGGAATATCGCCCAAATGGTAACGCTCGCGGATAAGACGGCCGTTCCCTCCTGAAATCTGTTCAATACTAACTCCGGCCCCAATTACGTAAATCTTCTCGGCGGCAATTCCCTTAGCCATCAGGTGATCACGCTCAAAAGAGGTATGGGCAATGTAGGCATCCGCTTGGGCAATGGCATTGTACATCATCTGGCGATCATACCCCCATTTATCGGCGGTGTGGATGGCACCCAGCAGCACAACCGGAACGCCTGCCCGGCGCGCCCCGGCCACCGCATAATACATGTGCATAAACGGGAAGGCTGTGGCAAACACAATCTCAGCCCCGCTGTTGGCAATGGCCTTGGGCAGACCAAACATCAAGGGACCTACCTGGATGGTCCGCGCCCAGTCATGGTAAGGCAGGCGAAAGCGGTGAAAGCCGTGCGCCAGCAGCATCCGCACCAGGCGCAAACCGCGAAACAGCGGCAAGCGGCGCACGGTAACGCCATTGATCTGCTCGGTGCCCACCGGCAGCGGGCCGCCTTCGTTACGCCAAAAGTAAACGGGCTTGCTGGCCGCGGGCGTAAAAACCGTCACCTCATCTTGGTAGCGGGCCACGAGCTGCTCAGACAAATTCTTCACCAGCCACTCTGAGCCGCCAACCACAGGATGATACCCTTGCACAACGTGCAAAATTTTCATACGGCCCCCGCCAGTGCGGCTCGATAAACTTGATGGTAGGAGTCGATCATGGCTTCCAGAGAAAAATCGCGCCGGCCAACCTGCACGGCCGTTTCCATCATCTCCCCGTAATTTGCCACCAATTCATCCACTGCCTGCCCAATCGCTTCTGGTGTAACGGCTTCGACTACCACGCCGCAGCCGGTTCGGGCGACGGTGTCGGCCATGGGGATGGCCCGGCTCACCAGCACCGGCTTGCCCGCTGCCAGCGAATCCAGCAGCGAGTGCGGGTACGCTTTAATGATAGCGGCATTCGTCGCCAGATTGACGGTGGCATGGACCGTTGCCAACATTTCGTTGACGTCCACCAGTCTATCAATCACCTGCACCCGGCCGGCCAGATTATGTGCCGACACCCGCCGCTGCATCTCCTCCAGCAGCACCCCGCGCCACAGACAAACCAGCTCAATATCTTCCCGTTGTGCTGCCAGCGTCAACAGCGCATCGATCCCTTTGCTCTGGAACTGGGCTTTGGTCCATGGGGAAGAGGCAACCAACAGCCGGAGTTTGCCGTTGAGGGGTTGGGGCGTGTGGCTGAAACGGCCGCGTTCAATCCCCGCCCGCACCAGATGCACGTTGTTCAACCCCCAACTGCGCAGCCGCTCGTAGCTGCGCTCATCCGGCACGGTAACGGCCGTCAGTTTGGATAGGTAGCGTAGATTCGGCCGTTTCTGCCCAATACCGCTGCTGAGCGAGTAAACGACCGGCTTTCGTAGCAAGCGCAAAATGGGAAACGGAAACGGATCGGGATTGTAAACGTGGTGCAGATCAATGCGGGTTTCGTGACGGCGCAGCTCTGGCAGCTTGTGGAAGCCAAACAGCAGCCGGGGCAGATAAACTGGCGAAACAATGTTGGGGTTTAGATACATCATGTCGCCGCCAAACCGATGGCGTAAAGCGGCAATCTCCTGGGACAGGGCTTCGGCCTGGGGCACTTGAGGCGGCAGAATCGTGAGGTGATAGAGAATGTTCATTTTGGGCTGCTCCTGCTCACCTCGGCGCAGGCGGCCAGCACGCGCTCATTTTGGCCGCCAAAACGGCCGTTCACCCCATCCCCCAACGCCAGCCAGACCGCTTTGGCCGTCACCCGCTGGCCTCCCAGCCACAGCTTGAGCCACAGCGCCACCGTGTACGCCAGCCAAAAGCTGTGCAAATCGAGCCGCCAACGATAATGATTGCGCAAAATAAGGAAACGATTGCGCACGATGTAGTAGACATAAAGCGAACTGCGCAGTGGGGCCGACCGGCTAATCGTATGGCTGGCCTGAGCGCGGCGATCCACCGCGCAAACAAAACCATGCTGCCGCGCCCGCAGCGACAAATCGGCCATCTCGGTGCTGAAAAAGAAGCGCTCGTCCAGCAGCCCCACCTGCCGCAGCATAGTTGCTCGAATGAGCACGGCCGTTCCCGAAATCGTTTCCACCGGCTGCACCGGAACATCATCGGCAAAGCTTTGCACCCGCGTTTGCAGGTGAAATGCCGGATTTTTGCCGCCGACAGCCACCAGCTCGCCATGTTCATCCAGCAGTTGGGGCACGACCATGCCAATGTCAGGCTGCTCTTGCAGCGTTTGGGCCAGGCGGAGCACGGCCGTTTCCCCAATCATCGCGTCGTTGTTCAGCAGCAAAATGGGATCGTCTCCCCGTGCCAGCGCATAAGCCATCCCCCGATTGGAACCACCGGAAAACCCTTCATTGCGCTCGTTTTCGATCAGATGCACGCCGGGCAGCGCCTGCCGAATCTGGGCCACATCGTCCCCCTGGGACGCATTATCGACGACGATGAGGCACGGCCGTACCTGCTGCCAGGCCAGCATTGGCTGCAAACAGGCAATGGTATCGGCGGCGGCATTCCAATTCAGGAGGATAATCGAAACATTCATAATTGACAGGGGCGGCATCTTAACATACCATCCCCAGCCGGACAAAAGCATGCGTATTCTTCATCTGGTTCACCAATACCCCCCAGACCACGTGGGCGGCACCGAATTGTATACTGTTTGGCTCACCCGCGCCTTGCAGCAGCAGGGGCATGAAGTAGCCGTGTTTCACCGCCGCAGCGCGGAAGGAACAGGACTCAGCCGGCGTGTTGATGATGGTATTGCAATCTGGTCGGTGTGGCACGGCCGTTTCCAACCCACTAGCCGCCTCCTCGCCACCTTCCGCAATCCAGCCTTACTGCACGCGTTCCAGGAAGTAGTCGCCACGTTCCGGCCGGACATTGTGCACGTGGAGCATTTGATGGGATTGCCCACCCAAATATTAGACCATTTGCACCAGCAGCAGATTCCCTACGTTGTCACGCTGTGGGATTTTTGGTGGGTGTGTGCCAATGCCCAACTGCTCACCAATTACAGCCAGGAAATTTGCGACGGGCCTAATTTTTACCTGAACTGTGCCAAATGTGCCCTGGCGCGGGCCAACCAGCCCCAGTTTCCCCCGGCTATTCCGCCTTTGGCGCTGCCGCTGGCGTGGCGCAACGGCCGTCTGCGCCGCGTTTTGCAGCAGGCCAGCAAGCTCATTGCCCCGGCCGAATTTGTAAAGCAATGGTATGTGGATCACGGTCTGCCGGCGGATAAGATTGAGGTTTTGCCACCCGGACTGGATTATCCCAGCAAGCCGGAAGTTCCACCGCATGATTCGTTCCGGGTCGGCTATTTGGGCGGCCTTTCCTGGCAAAAAGGGGTGCATGTGCTGGTGGAGGCGTTTGCCCAACTGCCGGAAACGGCCGAATTATGGATTGCCGGCGACACCCAATTCGATCCTGATTATGTTAAGCAATTAAAACGCAGCGGACGTGCCAAATTTTTAGGCAAGCTCGATCGGCAGCAGGTGTGGGAAACGCTGGCCCAGCTGGATGTGGTGGTGGTGCCTTCGCTGTGGTATGAGACCTTTTGTTTTGTCGTTTCCGAGGCGTTTGCCATGGGTGTGCCCGTTATCACCAATGATTTGGGCGTGTTGGGCGAGCGGGTGCGCGATGGCGTGGATGGGCTGCTGGTTTCACCGGGTGATGTGGATCAATTAGCCCAGGCGCTGCAAAAATTGCACGATGATCCGAACCTGCTGCATCGGCTACGGCAAAACATTCCAACCATTGATACGGTGGCTGAACATACGGCCGTTGTCACCCAGCTTTACCACGAGACGCTTAAGCAAATAACAAGATGAGAAAATTGCCAGAGCATCGTAACGGCCGTTCACCGATGGTATACTTCCAGGCGAAAAATTAGCAAAACATGAGTTCTTTATGTCAACAGAAACAACGACTGTCTCAACAAACCCATCGCTTCCCAGATTTGACTCTGACGAACTGCAAACTTTGCCAGGAAAAATTCGGGAGCTGTTTGAGTTCCGCTATCTGCTGAAGAATCTCGTCATTCGTGATCTAAAAGTACGCTATAAAAATTCGTTTTTAGGCGTCGTTTGGAGCTTATTGCATCCCCTGCTGATGATGATGGTTTACACGATTCTTTTTACCATCCTCATTCCCAATGAAGGGGTAGAAAAATATCCCATTTTTATTTTGGTAGCCCTTATTCCCTGGCAGTTTCATACGGGCACGCTCAACAACAGCGTCCAGTCGATTACGGGTAATGCGGCTATCATCAAAAAGGTTTACTTCCCGCGCATCTTGCTGCCTACAGCCACCATGCTCTCTAATTTGGTGAACTTTCTGCTGGCCGCAGTGGTGCTGCTAGTGATGCTCTACGCATATGGTGTGGGCCTGACCATTCACGCCTTGTGGGTGCCGCTCATTTTGCTGACACAGATGGTGTTTTTGTTGGGGCTGGCGCTCATCGTAGCCACGCTGCAAACCTTTTACCGGGATACGGCCATGATCTTAGAGGTGGGCCTGCTGGCCTGGTTTTTCCTGACGCCCATCTTTTATCCGTTTGAGCGTTTTAGCCGTGAAGCACAATTATGGGGGTTAACGTTTGATGCCCCCCGGCTGATGCGCTGGGTGAACCCCATGGCCTCGATTGTGGACGGCTACCGCACGGTTTTGTGGGGGACAGTTGGGGGAGATGGACCGGCTTCTATGGACCCATTGGCTTTGCTGCGCACGTTTGTAACGGCCGTTCTCGTTTTCATTATTGGCTACACCGTTTTTAGCCGAACAGAACACCTTTTTGGCGAAAAACTGTGAACCGACTTTGCCCAAACGAACGAGATCGCTACCAAAGCACTACGACCCCACGATACCGTTTCAAGGGGTTGATCGTCCATGTTATAATGCCCCCCGGTATGTATCGAATCATCGTTATTAATGGTGAATAGTGAATTGGTAACAGCTAATTGTGAATGATCCTGGCTGTCAGCTTTCATTCACAATTCACAATTCACCATTCATTATTCACAATTCACAATTCTTTTTATGGATTCTCTACCGGACACCTAAGTTTGTACAGGTTGCCCAAACAAATGAAAGGCAACCAGAATATCTAAATCATGCGTCATTGAATATTTCACCCAGTCC
>PABI01000040.1 GCA_002699125.1 Anaerolineaceae bacterium | reverse complement strand
TTTACTGCGTTACTCAGAAACAAGGCCATTTAGATGCCGTTTCTTTACTCATAGAACGCCGTGCGCGGTGTGGCCGCTTTCAGCATGACAATTCAGGGTGTTTACCTACTCTTGCTGTAAAATCCGTAGCATGATTGGTTTTGTGCTTTCGACCACGGCCGTTCTCCTTACTCTCCTCATCCTCACCCTCTACGAAGCTAAGCGGCGGCGAGCAGCGCTGCTGGACACGGTGGAGGCGGTCACCCTGCCGGAGTTTGCTTCGGCGGAGTTGGGCAACAGCCGGGAGATTACCGTATTTTTGCCGCCAGGCTATGGGCAGGCGGGCACGCGCCGCTACCCAACCCTCTACGTCAACGACGGCCAGGACCAGGAAGCGCTGCAACTGCGCGAAACGCTGGCCAAACTGTTTCGGCGGCGGCAGCTTCCGCCCATCATTGTGGTGGCCGTGCCCGCCAACGATGACCGCCTGCACGAGTACGGCACGGCCGTTTGCTCCAACGCTCAGGAACTCGGCACCAGGGCGGCAGCATACGGCCGTTTCCTCACCACCGAACTCATGCCCGCCATGAACCAACAGTTCCGCACCAGCCACAATCCGTCCGACGTTGGCATCTTTGGCGTTTCGCTGGGGGGATTGTCGGCTTTTGACATTGCCTGGAACCATCCCGACCTGTTTGGGATCGTGGGGGTAATGTCCGGCTCTTTTTGGTGGCGCGCGGGCAAGAATGAGACGATGATGCCGGCTAACCAGCTGATTGCCCAGGAGATGGTGAAGGGTACGGCCGTCAAGCCCCACTTGCGCCTCTGGTTTGAAGCCGCCACCCAGGACGAAGCCAGCGACCGGGACCACAACGGCGTCATCGACGCCATTCAGGACACGCTGGAACTGATTGAGGAATTAGAAAAAATTGGCTTTGGGCGCGGCGAAGATGTGGCGTACGTCGAAGTGCCCGGCGGGCGGCACAATTACGACACCTGGTCCCAGCAGTTCCCCCACTTCCTGCGCTGGGCGTTTGGCTAAAAACATCTACCGCGGAGTGCGCGGAGGACGCAGAGGAGATTATTAAGAACTCTGCGCTCTCCGCGTTCTCCGCGGTTTGCTTCCTTACGGTGTGCGGATGGGTTGGTTGGGTCCGCCAGCCACCACAAAGAGATGACCAACGTCCAGGCCGAAGAAGTTATTGCCCACGGCCGTTCCCACAAAGTCCGTCATCCCATCACCATTCACATCGCCCAGCGGCAGGGCATCCACGCCCAAATTATCGCCGTCGATGCTGCCGGTGATGGTTTGCACCACCTGGGCCGGACGCGGCCCATTACCGGAGATGATGAGCAGCTGCCCGCCAGCAGCCGATCCGGCGCTGGAAGTCCAGGCGCCGATGACCAGGTCGCCATAGCCGTCGCCGGTAAAGTCAGGCACGGCGCGACCGGGACCAAAGCCGGCACCCGGTTCCCGTCCGTTAAACGCTGCCAGGCGACGGCCGTCTGCGCCAGAGTAGACAAACGCGTTACCCGTTCCGGCCACGCCATCTACGGTGGCGGCATAATCAGCCACGAAGACATCTGGCGTGCCGTCAGCATCGTAGTCACCTGCGCCGGAAGCAAAGAACTGGCCGAAGACGGCCGCATTCTCCGGCTCTTTGGGTGTGAGGGTATACACAACGCTGCCGTCTGCACCGGAAAAGACGTACGCTTCACCGCCGCCAAACGGACCGGCTCCCATCGCGCCCATCACCTGGTCTGGCACGCCGTCGCCAGTTACGTCACCAACCAGGCCGGTGCCGCTGCCCAGTTGGGCGTTGGCCGCGGGACCATTTTGCTGCCACAGCAATGTACCATCGGCCCCGGAGAAGAGGTAAGCGGCACCAGAACTGTCAGCATTGGCAAAGCGCGCCCCGACGATGATGTCGGCATGGCCGTCGCCGTTCACATCACCTGCGCCGGAAACGGCCGAACCAAACCAATCTCCGCCCGCGCCATCAACGTGCAGCAGCAAGCTGTGATCCGCTCCAGAGTAAACCTCGGCATAGCTGCCACCGATGGCCCCGGCTACGTAATCGGGCACACCGTCGCCGTTCACGTCCCCCGCTGTGTTGGCGCTGTAGCCCAGAACGGCCCCGCTTGTGCCGATGATCGTGTTCAGCAAGGTGCCATCAGAACCATCGTAAACGTACACTTTGCCGACAAATGTACTGGCATCGTCCAAAAAGAAAGGCGCGGTGGTGAGCAAATCATGGACGCCATCGCCGGTGATGTCGCCCAAATCCATGGCAATCCAGCCGTAGGCATCGCCCAGCTGTTCCCCATCAAGCTGGTACAAAACGTTGGCATCTGGCTCGGCGATACGGCCGTTGGCTCCAACCGCCAAAGCGACGGCCAACAGCAAGAGCAAGGCAGCCCCCAAACTGGCAGTAGTTAAGAATCGTCTTTTTGTCATTGTGTATCCTCCAGTGTGATGTAAAAAACTATTTTCACACTCAGAATACAAAAGTGGCGGTGATCAAACTGTCAAAATCTTGCTCATTTTTTGCAGGGTGGTGGTGGAGGGATTTTGACGCAGTTGGGATGGGGGCAAGCCAAAGGCGCGGCGAAACGAGGCAGAAAAATGACTGTGGTTGGCAAATCCCAATGCCAGACTCAGTTCTGTCAGGGAAGTTTCTTTGGCAGCCACCGGCTCCAGCGAAGCGCGCAACCGTATCTGGTTGAGGTAGTTGTGGATAGTTTGCCCGGTTTCCTGGCGAAACACGCGGCAAAGGTGGTAGGGAGAGGCGTACAACGTTTGAGCCAACATCTCCAGAGAGAGGGATTCGGCAAAGCGGGTGGCGAGAATAGTCTTGGCACCCGCCACCAGTTCCCGGTGGCTTTTTTGGGTCGCAGAGGATTTTTGGGGAGACGGCCGTTTCCGCCGATACCGAATTTGAACCGCCGCCTGCAAAATGGCCAGCATCTTTTCTTCGACGTAAAACAAATCCGGCGGATCCGCCTGGCTGAGTGCCTCCACCAGCAGGCGCTGCTGCAAATAGAGCTGGCTGGTGCTGGGTCCATGACTAAACACAAACGGTTTGTCCCACCGATCATCCACATGCGGATCAACCGGACGCAGCGCTTCCACCACAATTTGCGGCGCAAAGCCAAACCAGTCGCAAATATCCCCCTTTTCCGACAATTTGCCGCGCGTGTACCGCTGGCCCTGGTTATAAAACATGATTACGTTGGGATCGCCCACGATGGGCTGCTGGCCAACGTGCGTGATGGTCACGCTGGTGCGGGGAAATACAATGGTGGTGCCGTGAATGGGACCGGTGTCGGCAAAGCGGAGATGCCAGGGCGGGCAAAAAAAGCGGCCGATTCGGCCAATACGGCCGTCATACAAATGCGTCTCAAATGTCTCCATGCTGCACACCTCGTCAAAAAATCCCGACAATTGGGCACAGTATAACAAAGTTTCTTCATGGTGACATTACAGGGTCATTAAAGGGTTCATGATGTTATAAATCTGACAGGTTTACAACCAGGGCCTCGTCGAAATGGTTCTTTGCCATGCAAATTCGCTTCATTTCAGGCTAACTTTGAAAACCTGTCAGATTTAGGGGTCGAGGTTGCTTAATTGTTCCAGCGACCGCCCCGCCCCTGACCACCTTGACCACCCTGACGGCCGTATTGGTTACCCATGCCATCAGCCGGAGCCAGGCCACAACTGTCGCAAACGCCATCGCCATCTTCATCAACAAAGTTACTGTTCATGGCGCCATTGCCGTTCTGGCTGCCCATACCGCTGCCGGGTACGTTGCCACAGGTGTCACAAACGCCGTCGCCATCTTCATCAACAAAGTTTTGGCTCATGACACCATTGCCGTTCTGGCTGCCCATGCCGCTGCCGGGCACATTGCCGCAGGTGTCACAAACACCATCGCCATCTTCATCAACGAAGCTGCTGCCGCCGGCACCGTTGCCGTATTGGTTGCCTGTACCGCTGCCCGGCACGTTGCCGCAGGTATCGCAAACGCCGTCGCCGTCTTCATCAACAAAGTTTTGTCCGGCAGGGATGGCGGGCTGCTCTTGGGTAACGGCCGTTTCCATATCCACAGCTTCATCAAGCACAGACTCAACCGGTTCAGCCGCATCCAAGGCATTGGTGGTTGTTGTCTTACCGGCCAAAGCGATCGTGGTAACAACACCTAAAAGGGCAACAACCACGAGTCCAACTATCATAGAACGTTTCATTTTAATACTCCTATTTTTTATCTCACCCGTCTGTCTGAGTGTGAATCACGTTTTTGTTAACTGTGTCTATGATAGTTTTGGGTTGTAAAGAAATTGTGTAGGAAAGCGGGTTGAGGGATAGGAATATCCAATAGCAGGTATTAATTTGTCTAATCACTGCAAACGTGTATTGAAGATGTTACGGCCGTCTTTAAAAGGACAATTTAATCATCTGCATCAACGCAAATGTACCATTGTTCATCCAATTGTTCCCAAACGGCACCTCGGATAGCACAATCCCAACTGGCAGATAAATTCTCTGGTTTATCAACAAATACAATGGAAAACGTGCTGTACGTTGGCGAAAATTCAACAACCGCATCGTCATAAACAAACACACAACGTGCTGTTAAATGTTCATAACCAGCGGGAAGTTCATAGGCATCAAGAGCCTGGCATTGTGTAATTCCCGGAGGTAATCCTTCTGTTTGAACAAGTTGGACAATATGCTCAAATTCTTCACGGTGCTCCAAGAAAAAAGTTTTTTCGGGTACGGGAGGTAACGGAAGCACATAGCTTGCAGTTAAGATGCCAACAAAAAATAATCCTGGGAACCAGTTTCCCGTCATAGAAAATGCATACTTGATTACAGCCACAATGCTATAAAGCATTCCAATTCCCCATAAACAATACAAAGGCGATAGGAAAAGCAAAATAAAACCTCCCATGCGCCCTTGAGTTAGAATTTCATCAGTATATGCTCTCTCCAGGTAAAGCATCACAGCGAGTATTACCGCAATCACAAGCAAGCCACGGCCTTTATTATCATGAGGTAAAGAAAGTTTAGAAATTCGTGATCCGGTCTCTGGGTTTATCATCAGGCTATGAAATAATGAATTACCACGGCTTAAACCACTTCTGTGAATTGGCGGTAGTAAAGTTCAGTAGCGTAGCGAAAGCGGATACGGCCGTTCTCATCGGCATTGGCCTCAAACAAATCTCGCAGTTCTGCCAGCATGGGTTCATGTTTGGCATCGCCCGCCAGCGGCGCGTAGGAAGTGGAAAGCAGCCGTCCGGTGAGGCCCGGCAGGTCAAACTGCTGCTCATTGGCAAAGGTGCGCACTTGCGCCCCCTCACCCAAGTAAGCCAGCATTTCCCCTCGCAGCTCGTTCTCCCGGCTGGGCTTGCCGGTGAAGTAGCGCAGCGTAATTTGCTCATACCCCTGCATAAACGGCGAGGCATCAAAGGCCATTGTGTTCCAGACAAAGGCGACGGTGCCCCCGGGCCGCAAAATGCGCCGGAATTCGGGCAGCGATTTTTGGCGATCAAACCAGTGGGCGGACTGTCCGGCCGTTACAAAATCGACGGAATGATCGGGCAAGGTGGTGGCTTCGGCCGTGCCGTTGATGCTGGTGAAACGGGAAAACGCGGCCAAAAACGCCTCGCCCGCTTCACGCATCTCTTTGTTTGGCTCTACCCCCAGCACCCGGTTGCCGTTTTGCAAAAACAGCCGGGCCAAAATGCCCGTCCCGGAACCAATATCAGCGATAACGGCCGTTTCATCCAACCCACATTCTTCTTGCAAACAGGTGAGAACGGCCGTCGGATACGATGGGCGATACTTTACATAATTATCTACACGGTTGGAGAAGCGGCGCGTGGGGTCGAGGGTCATAACATCTTTTTAATTAATCAAACTGCCTCAATGGGTACAAGTGTACCGCGAAACAAAAATCGATCCAAAGACCTGTTTTTTTCATGGCTGTCCTTGTTAAGATTGGACAAGTTTTAGAAAAGGAGCGTGCCCATGCAAGAGCAAATACGCAGGAATCATTTCCCGGCGACAGCAAGCGGAAAAGTAACAATCAACAGCGTAAATGGTTCCACTTTTTACGAGGCAGCCGGGCACATCAGCGGCCAAATATTTACCCCACTTACCAGTTTGGGGCTATATGAATCAGCCAAAACCCCCAAAAGCGTGGCGCAGGATTTAGCCAAACAAATTCCGTACGAATACTTTGTCTTTTACAATGAAAAAGGGGAACCCGTTGGTTTTTCTTGCGGCTGCTTGCGAGATGTCCATACCTTTTTTATGGAATGGAGCGGCATTTTGCCTGCCTATCAACGACAAGGCGTTTACTCCGGTTTTTTGGCGAAGCTGCTCGCTTACCTCAAGGATTTAGGGGCTGAGCGCGTCACCAGCAACCACATGGGCACCAATCGCCCGGTGCTTATTGCCAAGCTGAAGGCCGGCTTCAACGTCACCGGCGTCACGCTGGACGAACGGTTTGGTATGCAAGTGTGGCTCACTTATTATCTATCGGAAAAGCGACAACAAGGTTTTGAACAGGCGTTTAGCCTGGACAGCTTTACTTAGTGGCCGCCACAAAGACGCCGGAATGTTTGCTGATGCGGATACCGCCGTCTGCTTCGATTTTGGCCGCCCATGCTTCACGTAGTTGGGTTACGGCCGTTTCCGGCACGTTCTCATCAGGGCTAATCATAGAGAAAGCATAGGCCAGTAATGGCTCCACCTCGGTAATCCACAGGCTGTCATCGTACAAATGCAGTTCAACGGTGTCAAAATACGGTTCCAGAATGGCACGGCCGTTTTCCAACCGAAACGCCAACATCTCACCTTGACCACGCATCCGTAAGGACGACACCGCTTTTTTAAGCGCATCAGGCACCAAATCCGCCAACTCCACCATATGTTTATTGCCATTGGTAGCGGCGACCAAACGGCCGTTCTCCTTCATTACCCGCTGCACTTCAGCCAACGCCTGGGGCAGATCCGGCACATGGTACAGCATGTGGTTGGCCACCACCACGTCAAACGTGCCGTCGGCAAAATCGAGCGCCTGAATACTGGCCTGCTGGAACTCAAAACGATGGCCACTGCCCGCCAGCGCCGCTTCCGCCTCGGCCACCATCCCCGGCGACAGGTCAGTCAGCGTGATGTGGCAGTTGGCCGGAATGCGGTTCATATTTTCCCGCCACAGCCAGCCCGGGCCGCAGCCACACTCCAGTACACGCATCCCCGGTGTCAATGCCAGCCAATCAAACACCCAGGGCTGCCAGCGCACATCGGCCGTGCTAAACTGCCGGTGCAGTCCCGCCCGCGCGTCTAGATTACTGCTGGTACGATACTGATTGTGCTGCAAATAGTGGGCATCCTGAAAAAGTTTTACTTCGCTCATCATTTCCTCCGAAATCTTGATAAGAAGTAGCAGGTTACCAGTAAGCGGTCACTAGCAACTTTTCACTTATCACTTTTTACTTTTTACCCGCCTACCCCAAATACACACCCAACCGGGCCAAAACCCCATGCCAAATTTGTTCATGGCGATCCCGGTCTGCCGTTGTCAAGAATTCATCATGGAACAAGGTGAGCTCCGTTTGGTTCGGGCTAAGCTGGCGCAGCGTGACGGCGACGTAGGTATCTTCCGCGTCTGTTTCATCGCCCCAACGCCAGGTAAAGGCCAGCTTTGCCGGCTCCATAATTTCATGATACAGGCCGCTTACCTGGTAGACTGGCCCCTTACCCGTTTGCAGTTTGATCTGGTAATCGCCACCGGTCCGTAAATCGTTTTCGGCGTGCAGCGCCTGGATTTGTGCCTCAACTTCGAACCATGTTTTTAGCGCCTCAGGATCGGTCCAGGCACGAAAGACGCGCTCAGCCGAGGCACGGTATGTATGGGTAACAGTTAAACTTAATGCTTCCTGGCTCATCAAAAACTCCATCAATCTATTTTTAGATTCGAGTTTTAGCATACCACGCCTGCGATCACAAAGCGATCTTGGCAAACGTCATTGATCGTTGGTTAGAAGTGGGTGAGGCGTCTAGCAAAACGGCCGTTCCCCCACTAAGGTACAATCATAAAAAACTGTTTTCACCCAAATGGAGAAACCCGATGACGTTAAAACGCCTTTTGATTTTGTTGTTGCTGCTACTCATAGGCGGATTGGCCGCCTGCAGCGGCGACACATTTACCGACCCCACACCGATCCCGCCACCACCGACCACCAGCAGTAACGGCGAAGACAGCGCACCTGCAGCCACCATCACACCCAACCCGAACATCGAATCGACGGAAACGGCCGTTCAACCCACCCCCACTCTCATCCCTACCCTGACCGCCACAGCCACCGCGGCGGCAACGGCCGTTACCGATCCCCCCATTCAAGTGATTAGCAGCCAGCCGCTGCCCGCCACCAGCCGGGACCTGCTCTTTTTGGCCGACGGCGCGTTTAAGCAGTGGAGCCATACCACCCGGCAAATCGAAACGATTGTGCCCGGACCAAACCCCGCGGACCGCGTTCAGGATGGCCCCCGACCAGTTGAGCAGTTTGTCGGCGACATCACCAGCTACTCAATGAGTGCCGACGGCAAGCGCGCCGTGGTGGCCCGCCTGCTTGATGAACAGGCCACCAGCCCGGTTGAGAACAGCTTCACCGAAACCAGCCATGAGCTGCTGTTTGTCGATATGATCAGCCGGGAAATCTGGACGCTGGTGCCCCAGGTAGACAATCTGGGCGACTTTCAACTTTCGCCCGATGCGCAACAGCTGGCGTTTGTCGCCACCGGGCTAAATGGCATTCCCGATGCCCCCGGCAGCGGCATTGACGTAGAGAGCGGCGACCCCTTGCCCAACAGCCTTTACGCGCTGGCGACTGGCGGCGGCAACCCCGGCAATGTACGCCAGGTATACGATTGCCAGCCCCGCTGCTTCAACCCGGAATGGCACATCGAAAACAACCTGGTCGCGTTTAGCGATGAGATAGCTCTCTGGCTGTACAACATTGCCGCCAATGAACCGGAAATGCTGCTGGAAAATCAAGGCTTTGTGCCGGGCATGGAAGACATTGGCGATATTTCGATTTATTCACCAATTGATTGGGCCAGCAACGGCCGTTACCTGCTGCTGTGGCGCGGCCGTTGGGAAGGTGCTTCCCGGTCTGTGCTGGATGTGCCAACCGGCACCCTCGCCCCTGTGCCCGATTCCTTTGTGTACGCCGATATCTTTCCCGCAGAAGTAAGCTGGATGCCGGATGATCGGCTGCTGGTCTGGCGCTCGCGGACGGAAACCAGTGAAATTACGCCCAGAGTGGAGCTGTGGCGCTTTGATCTGGCAGCAGGCGAACTGGTTCTGGAAGAATCCGCCACGCTAAGCGATCTGCGGCTGGGTGTTACCGGGGGAACCTATTTGGAAGACGGCCGTTTTACCTTTGCCCTGGACGATCCGCTCGGCCCCGAAGGGGGATCGGCCACCAATGAAGCCGCAGGCATCTATCAGCTCACTTCACTGGCGGAAACGCCGGAACGAGTCAATAGCCTGCCACCAATTGAAGGGATTTACCGGCAGGCAAATGTATTTTGGGCCAAAGATGGCAGTGGGGCGCTGCTAACACAAGCCGTTGACCTCAACCAGGCCAAGATTTTCTACGCGCCAACCGATGGCGATTTTCTGTATGAGATTACGGCCGTCTTCGGCCAAAACCCCCACAATTTCCAGTGGCAGCCGGAGCTTGTGGTGCCTTAAATCAAAATAATCAGGCGGCAGGCGTCTAATTAACTATGACGCCGCACAGAACAATTGCTGCTCTTTTACTATTTGCTTCCCTCTTCCTCCTCCTCATGGGCTGCGGGGAAACGGCCGTGCCGCAAGCAACGGCCGTTTCCCAGGCAGCCCCCACAAACCCACCCATTACCGCCACGGCCGTTCCGGCCA
>PABI01000039.1 GCA_002699125.1 Anaerolineaceae bacterium | reverse complement strand
TGGTAAGAAGCAGGAGACGGCCGTTCCCAAACTCACGCCAAAATTGCACACAATCTAATCCGACATTGGGAAATGAGAAGCTGGCATCCGGCAGCGCCGCCTCGTACTCATCCAAAATCTGATTATAAAGCGGCTTGTCGTAAAATGATTTTTCCAGTGGAATCGGCTCGTAGTGCAGCGCCAGGCGCTCCCAAATCGCTGGGTCACCTAAATCCGGCTCCGGCTGGCTGCTGCTGAGCGTGAGCAGATTCTGGCACAGCAGGCCATCCTCGATGACAAAACTGTCCTGCGGAATGCTGTCAAAAAAGTAGTTGGCGATGAGGATGACGGGATTTTGCACCGTGTCCGGTGCGAAGATCTGGCCGCTGTTTCTGAGAGTAAACGGCCGCATAACCATCACGTCAAACAGGCCAAAGTCCAGAATGCTTGAATCGATATAGGGTTGGAAACGGCCGTGTCCCTGCCAAAAATCTAAAATCTGCGGCACAAAATCGGTCATAATGTAGCGGATGGGCTGGCTGGCAAATGGAGACTGCTGGTAAAACGTCTGTAAAAAATGGTAGGCCAATCGTCCGGACCCCGCACCAAGCTCTACGATGTTTATTGGCTGGCTGGGGTCCAACGCAAAGTCGCCCTGTTGGGCCGCAGCAAAGCAGTCGCGCAAATAGCCAAACAGAATCTGGCTGTAGGTTCGGGCCATCACCGGATTGCTGCTGATATCACTGGGCACCACGTCATCCTGCCATGCAGCCATGCCCGCCTGCAAAAAATACGCCCGCTGAATGTCCCACAGCAGCGACTGCGACAGCGGCTTATCAGCCTCAATGATGTGTCTGCTCTGTTTATTCATTGGAAAACGCGCAGCCTTTCCTTGTCATTTCGAGCCGCTTTTGGCGAGAAATCCTTCTAAGCACAGTTAAGTATTAACCTTGCCATCTTCAGAGGGATTTCTCCCTTTGGTCGAAATGACAATTGAGGATTTTATGCTTCATTAGCCAGTGTTTGAGCCAGCTCTACAAAGAACTTGATCGACTCAGGATTGCGCATGGCGCCCAGGTTGGCCGCTTTTTCTACCGGATGCCCCAGCAAGATGCGCCGCACGGGGATTTCCAGCTTTTTGCCGCTGAGCGTGTAGGGCAGCGCCTCCACCTGATAAATGGTGTCCGGCACGTGGCGCGGTGAGAGCTGGCGGCGCAGTTCCTGATTGATTTTCTGGC
Organism: Anaerolineaceae bacterium; assembly: GCA_002699125.1. Lineage (GTDB taxonomy): Bacteria > Chloroflexota > Anaerolineae > Promineifilales > Promineifilaceae > Leptofilum. The sequence continues at coordinate 36,091 of PABI01000039.1, read as the reverse complement.
GCAGGTCGTCATCCAGCGTTCTCCCTTCGGCCAAAATGACAAACAGCGGCATAAAGGAATCACGATCCAACAGCTCCATATCAACCACCAGGCTGTCGAGCACGCCGTCAATAGCTTCCACACAGGCATAAATTTCGCTGGTGCCCATGCGGATGCCTTTGCGATTGATGGTGGCGTCGGAACGGCCGTAAATCACACAGCCGCCCCGCTCATTAAACTTAATCCAATCCCCATGCCGCCACACGCCGGGGAACATCTCAAAATAGCTTTCACGATAGCGCTCATCGCCCGGATCGTTCCAGAACTTCACCGGCATCGAGGGCATCGGCGCGGCAATCACCAGTTCGCCCACTTCACCCACAACCGGCTCGCCGCGATTGTTCCACGCCTGTACTTTGGCCCCCAGCGACGCCCCCTGAATTTCACCAGCATAAACCGGCTTCAGGCGGCAGCCACCGACAAACGCGGTACACAAATCCGTTCCGCCGCTCAGCGATTCCAGGGCAAAATCATCGTGGACGTTGTTGTAAAGCCATTCAAACGCAGCCACCGGCAGCGGCGCACCGGTGGAGCCAATGCCGCGCAGTTTGGTGAGATCATGCTGCCTGTTGGGTTCAATCCCCGCATTCATGCAGGCAGCCACAAAGGCGGGCGAAAGGCCAAAATAGGTCGTGCCGCTGCGCTCGGCCAAATCCCACAGCCTGTCTAAATTGGGGTACGAGGGGCTGCCGTTGTAGAGAACGGCCGTACTGCCACACAACATCGATCCCACTAAATAATTCCACATCATCCAGCCGGTGCTGGTGTACCAGAAGAAGCGGTCGCCCGGCTTGATGTCGTTGTGCAGCATGATGGCTTTTTTGTGCTCCAGCAGATTGCCGCCGTGTCCATGCACAATTGGCTTGGGCAGCCCGGTCGTGCCGGACGAGTACAAAATCCACAGCGGATGGTCAAATGGCACCTGAGCGAAGGTCAGTTCTGGGGTTTCTTCTGGGCTGGCCAAAAGTTCCGGCCAGGAAAGTGAATTGGGCAGTGGCGTGTCATTCAGCAACGGTATGGCAATGGTATGTTCCAGCGTCGGCAGACCAGCTTGCAGCTGCGCCACAATCTGGCGCCGATCGAACGGCTTGCCGTTGTAGCGGTAGCCATCCACGGTGATGAGCAGTTTGGGCTCAATCTGGGCAAAGCGGTCCAGCACGGCTTTGGTGCCAAAATCGGGTGAGGCGCTGGACCAGACGGCACCCAGACTCACAGTGGCCAGGCAGGCAATTATTGCTTCGGGGATGTTGGGTAGGTAAGCGACCACACGATCCCCCTGCCCTATGCCCAATTGTTGGAGATGGTGTTGGAGAACGGCCGTTTGCCAATAAAATTTTGCCCAACTCATCTCAATCAACGGACCTGCTTCATCTTCGTACAGCAGTGCCGGACGCTCGTCAGTCATGTTGGCAAAAATATTCTCGGCATAGTTCAGCCGCGCTTCAGGGAACCAGACAGCGCCGGGCATCTGGTCATCGGCCAGGGCAACTTCACCCCGCTGCGACGCCTTCACCCCACAAAACTCCCAAATCGCCTGCCAAAATGCCCCCAACTCTGTCACTGACCAGCGCCACAGCTCATCATAGCCGGCAAACACCAAAATTTTCTCTGCCGCCAGCCAGCTCATCAAACGCGTCAGGTTAGCATTCTCGACCACCTTGGCCGACGGTCGCCACAACACATCTCCTTCCTGTACTCCCGTCATCTTCTCTTCTCCAAAAAAGCAAGAAAACTATATATGCCCGCCAGCTTCGGCCTCAGCCAACACAGACTCAATGGTAGCCACCAGGGAACGGGCCGCCTCAGCGCTCAACTCCACGGCAACCCGTGCACCAGGCCCCACCGCTTCGTTCACAAAATCTATGTTCAGGGCGTGTTCCAGCGGTGCGTTGAATGGATGGTCGTAGGAGACATTGGCCTGATTGACATCAAACCATCCGCCCGTCCCCTTGCCACAGCCTTCAATTTGAACCTTTTCCACAATCATTGTACACATAGGTCTCTCCAAAAGTAGCCGCGGTTTCTTACCGCGCAAAAAGGGCGCAGAAAGAATCTGCGGCTACGACTCAGGTTAGATGTTTTCTCAGGAAGGCGAAAATTTTGTTCCAGCCGTCTACAGCCTGTTCCTGGCGATAGTTGGGGCGATGATGATAAAAGAAACCGTGTCCGGCATCGGGGTACATGTGGAACTCGTACTGCTTGCCATGTTTCTTCAATTCTTCTTCGTGGATGGCTACCTGTTCTGGCGTGGGGCTGTGGTCGTCTTCGCCGAAGATGCCCAGGAGCGGGATGTTTAAATCTTTGGTGTAGTCTAATGGCGCGACGGGAAACGTGGGCGACAGATCTTTCTCTTCCATCACAACCCGCCCACCCCAGCAATCTACCACGGCCGAAAAACCAGGCACGCGACAGGCAGCCAGGTAAGCATGCCGCCCACCGGAGCAGGTGCCCCAGATGCCAATCTTCTCGCTCACATTGGGTAGCGATTGCAAATAATGGAGCGCGCCAGCCATATCACCGACGGCCTGCTCATCGGGCAAGCCACCGGCAGCGCGCACTTTGGCCGCCACATCTTCCGGCGTGCCGTGCCCGGCGCGGAAGTACAGATTGGGCGAGAGGGCGACGTACCCGTGATGGGCATATTTGCGCGTCGCTTCGCGGTACCATTCGTCCCAGCCGGGCATATGGTGGATGACAACCATGCCTGGATGCGGACCGGGGCCTAACGGCCGTGCCAGATAAGCATTGATCAAATCCCCATTGGCTCCAGGATACGTGATCGTTTCGGCAATCATGCCTTCATACATGTCGGTTTGGTGCATCATGACCTCCTGTTTTTCTTCCAGGCTCCCGTAATTTCAATAGGTGAAATGTGTCTGAACGGTTCTATTGTGACAGAAGTAGAATCAGAATGCACATTTCTGTTTGCGACTGTGCAAATTGGCGAAAATCGCATACTCTAGGGAGACCATTAGCTGGATGGCAAAATTCCCCAACAACCGGAGGCTGTATGCTCACAGATGCAGAACGAAACCAAATGGTCGAAGCCTTGCTGGAAGCCAACAAAACGAAGGTGCAAACCACACGGCCGTCCGCCCTCTTCCCCCACATCGAATTTGAAGATTCTTACGCTATTTCTGCCGAGGTGGCCCGCCGCCAACAGGCAGCCGGAGCCAAACTTATTGGTTATAAAGTTGGGTTAACCTCAATCGCTATGCGACGTTCCTCCAAGATTGACGAGCCGGACTTTGGTTTTTTGTACGATCATTTTCTGATAGAAGATGGCGCTAAGGTGCCGCACACCAACTACTGCGTGCCCCGCGTGGAGTTGGAGCTGGCATTCATTTTGGGTACACCATTGAAGGGTCCTGGCGTCAAGATGCTGGACGTGCTGCGCGCCACCGAGTTTGTCGTGCCGTCCATCGAAATCATCGACACGCGGGTAGATGAACCACGTAAAATTTATGACACCATTGCCGATAACGGGGCTGGTGCCGGGCTGGTGTTGGGGGGACGGCCGTTTCACCCGCGTGATCTCAATTTGCGCATGGTGCCCGGCATCCTTTACCGCAACACCGAAATTGAAGAGACGGGGCTGTCTTGCGGCGTGATGGGTCATCCGGCCAACGGCGTTGCCTGGCTGGCCAATAAGCTGTCTACGCTGGGCTATGCCCTGGAACCGGGACAAATCCTGCTGGCTGGCTCCTTCGTCCGTCCCGTCTGGGCCGAAGTTGGCGACACCATCCGCGCCGATTTTGGCGACCTCGGCTCAGTGGCCATCCAATTTGTCTAGCGCGAACCTCCCGCAGGTTCCGCCAACGACTATCGTTGTGGCATAAACCTGCGGGAGGCTACTCACGAAGGAGAGATCATGAAACCCATCCCATCCGTGCCCTTAAAAATGCAAACCTTTGCCGAAGAAGAAATGGGCCAACGCGCGCTGGCGTTTTTTGAGCTGATGAAGCAGCGGCACAGCACGCGCGACTTTGCCGACAAGCCCGTGCCGCTGGAGGTGATCATGCGCTGCCTGGAAACGGCCGGTCGTGCCCCCAGTGGCGCCAACCAGCAGCCGTGGCATTTTGTTGTTGTTACCGATCCCGAAATCAAGCACAAAATCCGGCTGGCGGCCGAAGAGGAAGAGCGTGCCTTCTACGCCGGGCGCGCTTCTGAAGAATGGCTGGAAGCGCTTGCCCCCTTGGGCACCGATGCCGACAAATCGTTCATCGACCGGGCCGGCTGCCTCATTGTCATCTTTGCTCAATCGTACGGGTTAACTGAGGATGGATCGCGCGTGAAACATTATTACGTGCAGGAATCGGTGGGCATTGCCACCGGCTTTTTAATTGCCGCGCTGCACAACGCCGGGCTGGCCTGCCTCACCCACACCCCCAGCCCGATGGGCTTTTTAAGCGAAATTTTACAGCGTCCCAAAAATGAGCGGGCCTACATCAACCTGGTCGTTGGTTACCCTGCCGAGGATGCACAGGTGCCACAACACGCGTTAGACAAAAAGGATTTGACAGAGTTTGTGACCGTTTTGTGAGGATATTTTAGTTTTGTTGTTATTTGCTACACGAAATCTTCTAGACCCAGCGCTGCATGAAACGTAATTTCACGACTGAATCATCATAGGTGCTCTGCCCCCAAACGAGCGGCCGGTCTTCCTGATTGTAAAACGTGGTGGCAAACTGCAATAGCTGCTGCCCGGGTGGGCAAGCCAGCAGATGAATCGTTTTATCATCATTGGCCAGCGTCGGGCTAATTTCGTAAATGGCATAGGCAATCGTTTGTTGGCAATATTGTTGGAGGAAGGCGTGCAGCGGTAAACGGCCGTCATAAAAATCCTCCTCACCGGTAAAAAGCGCTTGCGGGATAACATTGGTGGCCAGGATAAACGGCCGTTCATCGGCCAAAAACAAGCGAATCAGCACCATGACCGCCTCGCCCGGTTCCAGATTGAGCAGTTCAACTTCTTCCTCAGTAGCCTCGCGCTGTACCATGGAAATAGGCTGGATGGTGGGCTGATAACCGGACTCAGTGATGAGACGGCCGTAATCCAACAGCCCACCCAACGTATTCACCTCCCCCACTCGCTGGTTCACATACGTACCGGCCCCCTGCCGCCGGATGATCAGCCCCTCGCTGGCCAGTCGGGTTAAAACTGTTCGTATTGTGGCCCGGCTAACGCCGAATTCGGCCGTAAGCGCCAACTCTGTAGGCAGTCGTTCACCCGGTCCATACGCTCGCCGCTGAATGCGCTCCCGCAGCGTACCTTCAATCTGTTCAATGCTCGATTTTATCTGATCCATATTGCACAAAATAATGATGACAATTGTCGCAAAAAAGAATGATAATTGTCAGACCTTTTACGGTTATCATTGGCTCTTAAATGAGGTGATTATCCCGCTTTTGCTTGTCTGGGCAAAAAGAATGTGATAAAAACCAGAAAATTTGTCAGACCAATCAGGTCAATTGTATTTCTCAGTGTAATACTGCACAATAATGACAATATAGGCAAGTAGCAGAACCATTTGCCAAAAAGCTCCCAAACGAAATCAAAGAGTTAACGAGGACTACTAATGAAAGATACCATTCAGCACCTCAACCAGCGTGTCGCCAACGCGGAAGAGGATATTTTGCGTTTCTTCCGTGAAATTGTGGCCATCCCCAGCATGGACAGCGACATCGAAGAAGTCGGCAAGCGCATAGGCGAAGAGATGCGCAAGCTCAATTATGATGAGGTCTATGTAGACAAATATGGCTCCATCGTTGGCAAAATTGGCAGCGGACCCAAAATCCTCCTCTATGATACCCACATTGACACCGTGGGCATTGGCGATCCTTCCCAATGGCAATGGGACCCCTTCAAAGGCAAGGTTGAAAATGGCATGTTGTATGCGCGCGGCGCCTTGGACGAGAAAAATAGCACGCCTGGCATGGTGTACGGTCTGGCCATGGCTCGTGATCTGGGCTTGCTAGAGGGTTTCACCTGTTACGTCCTCGGCAACATCGAAGAGTGGTGCGATGGCGTTGGCTGTGCCGCCTTCCATGATTGGGAAGGTGTTCACCCCGATTTTGTCGTCATTGGCGAGCCTACTAATATGAAGGTATATCGCGGCCACAAAGGGCGCATCGAAATGGAGATCACTTGCAAAGGCCGCAGTGCCCACGCCGCCAGCAACTACATGGGGGACAACGCCGTCTACAAAATGCTGCCCGTCATCCAAGCCATCTCAGAGATGGAAAAAGATTTTGAGCCGCATGAATTCCTGGGCCAAGGACGCGTCACGGTCACCCGTGTTTCCAGCGTCAGCCCCAGCACCAATGCCGTACCGGATGAATGTACCATCTTTATTGACCGCCGCGTCACCTTTGGTGAGACCAAAGAATATTGGCGCAACGCCCTGGAAGCTATCATTCCTGAAGCACACAAAGACGATTTTGAAATTCGCAAATTGATTTACACAGAACCCAGCCACACAGGGGCCGTCTACGAATATGAGCAATATTTCCCCGCCTGGGCCTTGGAAGAAAACCATCCCTTTGTGCAGGCAGGCATAAACGCCTTAAAAATGTTGTGGCCCACCGACGATCCATTTGGCCAGGGCAAGTGGGACTTCTCTACAAATGGTAACTACTGGACCGGCAAGCTGGGCATTCCCAGCATCGGCTTTGGCCCCGGCAACGAAATTTACGCCCACGCCGTAAATGAGCACGTCCCGTTGAAAGATGTCGTAGAAGCAACTAAATTTTACGCGCTGCTGCCAGCGATGATAAAGTAAGTCAAGTTTTCAAACTTGACCAACAAACTAAAGTATTTTGGAGGATAACAAATGCAAACTCACCTTCGCGGACGCGACATGATCACCACACAGGAATGGACCAAGAGCGAAATCGACACCATCATCGACGTGGCGCTGGATTTAAAACGGAAACGGGCCATGGGGATGCCCCACGCCGTGCTGCGCGATAAAGTGCTCTCGATGCTGTTCTTCTTCACCAGCACCCGTACCCGTAACAGCTTTGAAGCCGGTATGGCTCAACTTGGCGGCCATGCCCAATTTATAGACAGCACCACCACCCAAATCAGCCACGGTGACACAGCAAAGGAAATCGGCGAGATTTTGGGCCGGTACAATGACGGCATCGCCATTCGGCAATGTGATTGGGGTGTAGGCAACCAGTACATTCGCGGCGTAGCCGAAGCCAGCCGTGTGCCCGTGCTCAACATGCAGTGTGATCATTTTCATCCGTTCCAAATTTTGGCCGACTTGCTTACCATCATTGAACATAAAGGCGATCCACGCGGCAAAACAATTAATGTAAGTTATGCCTACGCTAAAAGCTACCAAAAACCAATGAGCGTGCCGATCAGCCTCATCTTGCTCATGACCCGCTTTGGCATGAATGTCCGCCTTACCCATCCGCCGGAATTCAACCTCATTCCTGAATACGTAGAGCAAGCCAAGGAAAATGCCCGCAAATCACGAGGCTCCTTTGAAATTCTGGATGATTTTGATGCTGGCTTCAAAGATGCGGACATTGTTTATCCAAAAGCGTGGGGCTGCATGTTGACCACCGAAGATTTAAACGAGTCGGCCGAGATCAGTAAGAAATATACTGACTGGATCACCGACGAACGGCGCATGGCTATGGCCAAAGATGATGCCATCTACATGCACTGCCTGCCGGCCGACCGCAACATTGAAGTAACCGATGGCGTGATTGATGGTCCGAACAGTGTCGTCTACGATGAAGCCGAAAACCGTTTGCACGTACAGAAAGCCGTGATGGCTTTAACGATGTCCTAAAAAATATGTAATTGAGTAATTGGTTCAAATGTCCAATTACTCAATTACCCAATTGATAAATATGATTGATTTACAAACCCACAACGAAGATGCATTAGCCCGTGCTGTTGAGCGGGCCAAAGAACGCAATATTATTATTCCCACCTTCCGCCAAATGCGGAATCCTCAGCTAATTCCCGATTCAATTCGCCAACAATTGCATAATGTTGGGCTTTGGGATCTAAATCCGCTCAATTTGTTCCGCATCACCTGGCACAATGAGCCTCTGGACCGTGGCGGCGACTTTGGTGGCGTCAATTACTTGGAGCTGCCTTCTGCGTTGACAGGCGTGTCGGCACGAATTGTGCTGGTCATTGGTAAGTGGTTTCCTACCGGGGCGCATAAGGTTGGGGCAGCGTTTGGCTGCTTGGTGCCCACGCTGGTCACCGGCCAGTTCGATCCGACGACGCAAAAAGCGGTCTGGCCTTCTACCGGTAATTACTGCCGGGGCGGCGCCTACGACTCCAATTTGCTGGCCTGTGAATCCGTGGCGATTTTGCCGGAAGGGATGAGCCAGGAGCGCTTCGATTGGCTGGCTCAAGTCGCGGGCGAAACGATCAAAACGCCCGGCTCGGAGAGTAACGTCAAGGAAATTTTTGATAAGTGCTGGGAGCTGCGCAATTCTGGCGAAGACCTCGTGATTTTTAACCAGTTTGACCAGTTCGGTAACTATTTATGGCACCATGAGGTAACAGGGCCGGCCATTGAGGAAGTGCTGAAGCAAATCATGGGGCCAAAAGATCGGTATCGTGGCCTGACCGTCACAACTGGCTCGGCGGGCACCATTGCTGCGGGTGATTATCTCAAGAAACTGTTCCCCGAGAGCAAGGTTGTGGCTAGTGAAGCGCTGCAATGCCCTACCCTACTAAACAATGGCTTTGGGGCACACCGCATCGAAGGCATTGGCGACAAGCATGTGCCGTGGATTCACAATGTGAAGAATACCGACATGGTGATGGCCATTGATGACGAGGCCAGCATGGCATTGACACGGCTGTTTAATGAGCCGTCGGGGCAAGAATATTTGGTGGAGCAAGGTGTTGCCGCGGATGTGGTGGAGCAGCTGCCACTTCTGGGCATCTCTGGCATTGCTAACACACTGTCGGCGATTAAGTTTGCCAAATATTATGAGCTAACCGGGCAAGATGTGGTCATGACGGTGGCAACAGATTCAATGGAGATGTATCACAGCCGCGTCGCAGAACTGCGTGAAAGTGAAGGCCCGTTTACTGCACTGGAAGCGGCCGGCGCATTTCATCGTTATTTGCTGGGACAAAGCATTGATCATGTGGAAGAGCTGGGGTATTACGGCCGTAAACGTATCCACAACCTCAAATATTACACCTGGGTCGAGCAGCAGGGCAAAACCTACGATGAAATCCAGGCCCAATGGTACGATGACAGCTACTGGGAAAGCATCCCGGGGAAGGCTGACGAAATCGACCAATTGATTGAGCAGTTCAACGAAAAGACCGGGCTACTCCAAAAACTGTCCTAAACTATAAAATTCAACTAGGTGGGGTTTCATCTTTTTGTAAACCTCACCTAGTTTAAATGCCGCACCATTACAATATCATAGAGCCAACCAGGGGAGAGCTCACGATTTGCTGACCAGAATCATTTCCACAAACAGAGTTCCTGCTGCAAAGCAGCTAAATCGTGCGGGAATCGTTTTGGCGAGTAGGAGGAGAGAGCGTGCAAAAAAACAGGTTTGACAGCTTATTTTTCCAACGTCTTTATGACGTACTGCTGCCATTTGCCGCAGTTTTGGCCGCATTTTTAATCGGTGCGATCCTCCTGCTGCTGCAAGGCGTCAATCCTCTTGAAGCGTATCAGGCGCTGTTTGTGGGCGCGTTTGGTAATAAAAACGGCCTTTCTGACACATTGGTAAAGGCGATTCCTCTGATGTTGGTCGGCCTGGGAATCGCTATCGCCTTTCGCGGTGGCGTCATCAATATCGGGGCTGAAGGACAAATCATTGTTGGGTCACTACTAACCACATTTGTGGTCGTGGAGATGGGGGAAAGCCTGCCGGCCTTCGCAGGCATCCTGATTGGTATGGTGGCTGGTGCCTTTATGGGCGCTATCTGGGGCGCTATTCCTGGCTATCTCAAAGCCAGGCTGGGGGTCAATGAAATTCTCAGCACGATCATGATGAACCAGATTGCCATTCAGGTTGGGTTTTTCTTGCTGCGCGGCCGTATGATGGACCCGGCAGAAATTGAAGCAGGCACCAACATTCCGCACTCGGCCCGTCTGGCCCGCCTGTACGATCTGCCTCGTTTTACGGATCTGGCCCAATCGCTAGGACTAACCAAATCGGCCGAAGAGCTGGGATTGTCTGGCTATACGGCCGAATTATACGGCGTCCTCGTTGAACCTTCACGGCTGCACACCGGGCTGTTTCTGGCTATCTTGGCTGCCATTTTGGTGTACATGCTGCTGTGGCGCACCACTATTGGGTACCGCATTCGTTCTGTGGGGCTGAATCCACACGCTTCGCGCTACGCCGGCATGATGGTTGAGCGCACGATGGTACTCTCAATGACGCTGAGCGGCATGTTTGCCGGACTGGCCGGCGCAGTCGAGATTTTGGGGCTGCACCACCGGATGTTTGAGCCAACGGCCGTTTCCGCCGGTTACGGTTTCTCGGGCATTGTCGCCGCTCTGTTTGGCAAGCTGCACCCGCTGGGCATCATCCCCTCCTCCATTTTGTTTGGCGGCCTGCTGGTGGGTGGCGACAAAATGCAGCGCGCCATGCAAATTCCCCAGGTGCTTATCACCGCCATTTTAGGGTTGGTTGTCCTCTTCGTTGTAAGCACGGACTATTTTGTCCGCAAACGGGCCAATCGCCGCGTTTCTCTAGACAGCCCCTCTTCCTCAGAAAAAGATGACGAACCCCAATTAAGCGTGGAGGTGCAGGCATGAACAACGGCGACCTGACAACCTTAACCATCATCGTAGGCATTTTGCATTCCGGTATCCGCCTGGCGACGCCCTACCTGTATGCCGCCATTGGGGAGATGTTTTCCCAACGCTCCGGTGTCCTTAATCTCGGCGTGGATGGCATTATGCTCATGGGAGCCTTTTTTGGCTTTTTCACCGTTTTCAAAACCGGCAGTCTGCTGCTAGGTTTGCTGGCGGCCGCTCTGGTGGGCGGCCTCATGGGGCTGATTCTCTGCGTGGCCAGCATTACGTATCAGGCAGAGCAGGGAATTAGCGGTATTGGCCTGTACATGTTTGGGCTGGGAGCGTCCAGTCTGTTGTTTAAAACGATGCTGGGCACGGTTGAAGGCATTCAGGGGTTTTCTGAGCTACGTTTTTGCATGGGCAGCTTTTGCCTGGCCGATATTCCCGTCATCGGCGAAATCTTTTTCCACCACAGCTTGATGACTTACGGCGCGTTTGCCCTGGTGCCGCTGGCCTGGTGGGTGCTGAATAAAACCACCTGGGGCCTGAAGATTCGCTCTGTCGGCCAAAACCCGGAAGCGGCCGATTCTTTGGGCGTTAATGTGATCCAGGTGCGGTATGCGGCCGTTACCCTCGGCGGCATGTTGGCCGGCATCGCTGGTGCCTCGCTCTCGATTTCCCTGCTGGGTGTCTTTCAGGAGAATTTGACCAACGGCATGGGCTTTATTGCCGTGGCCCTGGTCTACTTTGGCAGCTGGAAGCCGGTTGGCGTCTTGGTCGGCGCGCTGCTGTTCAGCACCGTCAACGCCCTTCAGTTGTGGGTGCAGGTGCTTGATCTCAACATTCCCTCAGACGTAGCGGTAATGATGCCTTATTTGCTCACCATCATCGCCCTGGCGCTGCCGTTCCGCCGCTCTTTGCAGCCCGCCATGCTCACCAAGCCGTTTACCCGAGGCGAAAATTAATTTAGCGGCAGGTCTTAGACCCACCGTTATCGAAGTTTTTTGTAAAAACAATTTTGTAAGGAGAAGGAAATGAAACATAAGAGATGGTTTTTAATTAGTTTGATGCTGATTCTCAGCTTGCTGCTGGTTAGCTGCGGTGGCGGTGAAGAAACGGCCGATTCCGACGCCGAAGAAACCGCCCCAGCCGACACCACAGAAAGCACCGATGCGACAGAGGAAGAAATGGCGGAAGAAGAGGAAACGGCCGTAGAAGACGTTTCTGCTGAAGCCAACGTGGCTGACATCGAGCAGATTCGCATTGCTGTCGTCATGCCCAGCACCATCAGCGACCTCGCCTGGAGCCAGGCAATCTACGACTCCCTGCTGCGCCTGCAAGCCGAAGCAGGCGGACCAGAAGTAATGGAAATTGCCTACACCGAAAACATGTTTAACGTCACCGATGCGGCTGCTGCCCTGCGTGACTACGCTGCGGACGGTTACAACATCATCCTGGCACATGGCACCCAATACGGCACCTCAATGTTTGAGATTGCGCCTGACTTTCCCGATACAACCTTTGCCTGGGGAACCGCTACCGATACCGGCAGCAGCGAAGGCATCACTAATGTGTTTGCCTATGAAGCGCGCGCCGAAGAAGGTGGCTACGTCAACGGCGTCCTGGCTGCCAATCTGTCCACCTCCGGCGTTATTGGCGTGGTTGGTCCGGTAGAAGCGGGCGATGCCAAACTATACATCGACGGCTTTGAGGCAGGTGTTCTTGCTGCCAACCCAGATGCTCAGGTAAACATCTCCTACACCGGTTCCTTTGGCGATACCGCCTTAGCGGCTGAGGCCGCCAACACCCAAATCGCCGCTGGCGCCGACGTTTTAACCGGTTCTGCCCAGCAGGTGGTCGGCGCGATTGGCGTTGCCAGTGAGCAAGGTGTGCCCTGGCTTGGCACCCAATCAGACCAAAGCCCAATCGATCCCGAAGTGGTTGTTGCTTCACAGCTGTATAATTGGGACGGTGTGTTAAGTGACATCATCAATAAACATCAGGCAGGTGAGTACGGTGGTGTTGCCTACGCGCTGACGCTGGCCAATGGTGGCCTGGTAATGGATTTTGACGAAAGTCTGGATGCCGATGCCGTTGCCGCCGCGCAGGCTGCCGCCGATGAGGTCATGGCCGGCAATATTGACGTCAACGCGCTCATCGCTGGTGAAACCCCCGCAGCCGATGATGAAGAAGCCATGGAGATGGAATACCCCGAAATTGAGCCGGTGCGCATCGCTTTAGTGATGCCCAGCACCACCACGGATCTGGCCTGGAGCCAATCTATCTACGATTCACTGGTCATCCTGCAAGAGCACTACGGCGAAGAAAACTTTGAAATCGCCTTTACCGAAAATATGTTCAACGTCACCGATGCGGCTGCCGCCATTCGCGACTATGCGACCGACGGTTATGATCTGGTAATTGCCCACGGCGCGCAATACGGCACTTCGCTCTTCGAGATTGCCCCGGACTTCCCGGAAACCAGCTTTGCCTGGGGCACCACCACCAACACCGGCGAAGAGGAAGGCGTGACCAACGTCTTTGCCTACGAACCCCGTGCTGAACAAGGTGGCTACGTCAGCGGCGTGGTCGCCGCTTACCTCACGGAAGCCAACATCATTGGCCTGGTTGGCCCGGTAGACGCCGGTGACGCCAAGCTGCATGTAGACGGCTTCCTGGCTGGCGTGCGCGACACCAACCCCGACATTCAGGTCAACGTCTCCTTCACCGGCTCTTTTGGCGACACGGCGCTGGCTGCCGAAGCGGCCAACACGCAAATTGCCGCCGGGGCTGACGTATTGACTGGCTCCTCGCAGCAGGTTGTCGGTGCGATTGGCGTCGCCAGTGAACAGGGCGTGCCGTGGCTCGGCATTCAGGCTGACCAAAGTCCGGCCGGCTCGGACGTGGTGGTCGTCACCGTGCTGTACGACTGGGTCCCCACCCTGCTGGAGATGATCACCTCAAATCAAGCCGGTGAGTACGGTGGACGCGTTTTGCAGCTGACGCTGGAAAATGGCGGCCAGACAATGATCTACGATGACAGCCTGCCTGCTGAAGCAGTAGAAGCCGGCATGGCGGCCGAGCAGGGCATCATCGACGGCTCGATTGAGATCGTGGCTGAACCGCGTAACTAACTTCTAATCTCAGACCTGTCAGGTGTCCACCAAGTTGCACCGCAGTTGGTAGCCACGGGATACTTGACAGGTCTCTTATTCCCACTATGGACCTTGTGATTCGAAACGGCCGTTCCGACACTGGCCAACCAATTGAAGTAGGGATTGAAGCGGGTGTGATTACGGCCGTTTCTTCCACGACGCTTCCGGCTGCTGCCCAGGAAATTGATGCGCAGGGAGGGATGATCTCGCCCGCCTTCATCGAGTCCCATTTTCATTTGGAAAACGCCCTGCTGTGGGATGGCCTCATCAACCAAAGCGGCACGCTGGAAGAAGCCATAGAGATTTACGCCAGAGTGAAGCATGACCTGACCGTGGAAGATATTGTGGCGCGGGCAGGGGTTGTGGTTAAAACGGCCGTGGCCAACGGCACCCTCTGGCTGCGCAGCCACGTCGATATCGATCACATCGCTAAGCTGAGCATTTTACGCGGCGTGGCGGCGGCGCGCGAAGCGTACCGCGACCTGATCGACATCCAGCTCATTGCCTTCCCCCAACTGGGGCTGGCCCGCAATCCTGAAGCGGTGGAGATGATGTGGCAGGCGATGGAAAACGGCTGCGACCTGGTCGGCGGCATGCCGCACGGCGAAAAAACGATGGATGATGCGGCACGCCACATCGATATCGCCTTTGAGATTGCCCAAAAGTACGATGTGGATATCGACATGCACATCGACGAAACAGATGATCCATACTGGCATTCGCTGGAGCTGCTGGCCGACAAAACAATCGAAACCGGCTGGCAGGGTCGTGTCACGGCGGGACACTGCTGCGCCATGTCCGCCTGGGATGATGGCCTGGCATCGCGCATCATCGATAAGGTGAAAGCCGCGAACATCCACATCATCACCAACGCGCCGATTAACAGTATGTTGGAAGGACGGCACAGCGGCTATCCCAAGCCACGCGGCATTGCCCGGGTGAAAGAACTGCTGGAGGCAGGCGTGAATGTAGTGTGCGGGCAAGATGATCTGCAAAACATGTTTTACCCGTTTGGTAAAATGGACCCGTTGGAAGTAGCCCTCATCACGGCTCACCTGGCCCATTTGGGCGCACCGCACGAAATTGAAGCGGCCTTTAACATGCCCCGCTACCACGCAGCCCGCATGTGGGGGCTGGAAAATTATGGCGTGGCCGTTGGTGCGGCGGCGAATCTAGTCATTTTGGATGCGCAAACGGCCGTTCAAGCCCTGCGCCAACAGCCGGCAAATCGAACCGTGATTCGGAACGGCCGTGTTTTAAGCGAAACAAAAGTTGAAACAATCTGGCATTAATCGAGAAAGCTCATGAACGAAAACGGCGAAAAGAGAAAAACGCTCCCTTCCGGTTTACCCCGTATTGAATCGTTGGAGATGCGCGGCATTGTCAAGCGCTTCCCCGGCGTGCTGGCCAGCGACCACGTCGATTTTGACGTGAAAGCGGGTGAAATCCACGCCCTGCTGGGTGAAAACGGCGCGGGCAAAAGCACGCTGATGAAGATTTTGTACGGCCTGTACCAGCCCGATGAAGGCGACATTTTTTTGAACGGCCGTCCCATCACCATCCACTCGCCCACCGACTCCACCAAACACGGCATCGGCATGATCCATCAGCATTTTATGTTGGTAGACAACATGACTGTGGCCGAAAATGTGGCCCTGGGGCTGCCTTCCAGCCGCGAGCCACGGCTCGATCTGGACATCGTGTCAGCGCGTATTCGCGAACTGGCCAGCAAGTACAATTTGCAGGTAGATCCCAACATCACGGTGAACAGGCTGGCGGTGGGGCAGCGGCAGCGCGTCGAAATCGTCAAGGCACTGTATCGTGGTGCGGCCCTGCTGGTGCTGGATGAACCAACGGCCGTTCTCACCCCGCAAGAAGTAGAGGATTTGTTCCACATTTTTCGCCAGATGGCCAAAGATGGCCACGCCCTCATCTTCATTTCGCACAAGCTGAACGAGATTTTTGCCCTGACTGACCGCGTGACCGTGCTGCGCGACGGCCGTGTCGTCGGTACCCGTTTCACCAAAGATGTGACCAAAAAAGATTTGGCCAACATGATGGTGGGCCGTGAGGTGCTCATGGAGCGCATTCGCCCGCCGCGTGAGGTAGGGGATGTACGTCTGGAGCTGGAAAATGTAACGGCCGTCAACGAAGACGGCAAGCAAGTGCTCAAAAACGTTTCCTTTGCCGTACGCAGCGGCGAAATTCTTGGCGTCGCTGGCATCTCAGGCAATGGCCAACGGCCGTTGGCCCGATCGATTGCTGGCTTACGGGTGGTGAATGACGGCCGTATCACCCTCGACGGCAAAGACGTCACCCATCTCTCTCCGGCACAGATGTACAAAGCGGGTCTTTCCTACATTCCCGAAGAGCGCATGCACGACGGCGTGGTGAAAGATTTTAGCGTCGCCGAAAACATGATTCTGCAAGACTATATCCGCCGACCCTACAGCAAAGGCATCTTTCTTGATTTTAAGCATATTGCCAAACATGCTGGTGAGCTCATCAAGAATTTCCGCGTGAAAACCCCCACGCAGGAGACGCCTACCAAAAATTTGTCCGGCGGCAACATCCAAAAGCTTATTTTGGCCCGCGAATTGGCCCGCCAACCCCGGCTGCTCATAGCCGCCCAACCTACGCGCGGCGTAGATATTGGGGCAACAGAATATATTCACAATCAGCTGCTCAGATATCGCAGCGAAGGGCTGGCCACGCTGCTCATCTCTGAAGATTTGGACGAGGTCAAAGCCCTGTCTGACCGCATTGTGGTACTGTACGGTGGCGAAATCATGGGCATCGTTGACAGCGACGACGTTACAACAGAAGACCTGGGATTAATGATGGCGGGCGAACGACACGAAGAGGCAGCTTAACCATCAAACACAGAAAATTGAGACATTCTTCCTCTTTTTTCTCTCTGTACTCTGTGGCAAAACTGAATAGTCACGCCAGAAGTGTGGACTGAAGAGGCTGGCGAACTGGCGAGTGCGAGATGTTGTTCCCCGACATTTCCTCAGCTGTCAGCCTTCGAATTGGGGAATTCATACTGCCGATTGGTTGTGGAAAAACGGCCGTTGGCAACTCTGAATGGAGGTAAACCTATGAAATTTACACTCAATGGCGAAATTATCAAATTTAATGGCGACCCCGAAACCCCGCTGCTCACCTATCTGCGTGACGAGGCAGGCATTCTTTCCGCCAAAGACGGCTGTGCGCCTCAGGCGGCCTGCGGCTGCTGCACCGTACAGCTAGAAGACAAAGCTGTTCTCGCCTGCGTCACCAAAATGAGCCGCGTCGAGGGCAAAGCCGTCATCACCACCGAGGGCCTAGGGGCATACCGGCAAGATGTGTTTGCCAACTCGTTTGTCTCCTGTGGCGGCGTGCAATGCGGCTTCTGTATTCCCGGCATCGTGATGCAGTCCAACGTGCTGATCAACAAAAATCCGGAACCCAGCCGGGCCGACATTGAAAAAGCGCTCACGCCAAACCTGTGCCGCTGTACCGGCTACAAAAAGATTGTTGATTCGGTGCAAATGGCGGCAGAAGCAATTCGCAAGGAAGAAGAGGTGAAGCTGCCGGAGGGAAACGGCCGTATCGGCACCCGCCAGCCCAAATACCACGCCACTGACCTTGTCCTGGGCCAGCACCATTACACGGACGACATCCGTTTGCCCGGCATGAAGGTCGGCGCGCTCAAATTTAGCGATCACCCTCGGGCTACCGTACACAAAATCGACACCAGCGCCGCGGAAAAGATGGCCGGCGTCATTCGCATCTTCACCGCCAAAGACGTACCCGGAGACCGCCAAATCGGCCTTATTCGCCAGGATTGGCCGCTGATGATCGCTGAAGGCGAAACCACTCGCTACGTGGGTGACGTCCTCGCTCTGGTTGTAGCTGAGAACGACACCATTGCCCGCCAGGCCGTCGGTGAAATCCAGGTGGAATACGACATCCTGGAACCGGTCACCGACATGCACCAAGCGCTGCTACCCGATGCGCCCAAAATTCACCCCGACGGCAATAAGCTTTCCCGCAGCTACACCAGTCGGGGCGACATGACCGCCGCTGAAGCCAATTCAGCCTACATCGCCGCAGGCGTTTTTGAAACACAAATGATTGAGCATGGCTTCATGGAGCCAGAATGTACCGTGGCTCACCCCATGGACGACGGCATTGAGGTCTTCTCCAGCGGCCAGGGCATCTTCGACGACCGTAAACAAATTGCCAAAATCTTGGGCCTGCCGCCGGAAAAGGTGCGCGTCATTTTGGTGCCCAACGGCGGCGGCTTTGGCGGCAAAGAGGATTTAACCACTCAGGGCCACGCGGCACTGGCTGCCTTTTTGCTGCAACAGCCGGTCAAAGTTCGTCTTACCCGCGATGAATCCATTGCCATGCACCCCAAGCGTCACCCCATCTGGATGGATTACAAAATTGGCTGCGATGCCGACGGCAAATTTACGTTTGTCAAGGTGAAATTTGTGGGCGACACTGGGGCCTATGCTTCTGTAGGCATGAAGGTACTGGAACGTTCGGCCGGACACGCCACCGGGGCGTACAATGTGCCTGTGACTGATGTGGAAGCCGTCGCTGTCTATACGAACAATATTCCCTGCGGTGCAATGCGCGGCTTTGGCGTAAACCAGAGCGCCTTTGGCTTTGAATCGCTTATTGACGAGCTGTGTGAAAAAGGTGGCTTCGACCGCTGGCAGTTCCGCTTTGACAACGCCCTGCAAGATGGCCACATGACGGCGACGGGACAGGTCATTGAAGGTGGTGCCGGCCTACGCGACACGCTGCTGGCCGTAAAAGATGCTTACGACGCCGCGCCTTATGCCGGGATTGCCTGCGGCATCAAAAACACCGGCATCGGCAACGGCATGCCGGATGAATCCAAAGCGCGGGTGCAAATTCTGGCACCGGATAAGGTGCTGGTGGACCACGGCTGGACCGAAATGGGACAAGGTGTGAACACGATGGCACAGCAGGTGGTGTGCAACGAAACGGGCATCGATCCGCGCATCATCGAAGTGCGTGTGGATACCGTTTCCGAACAGGAAGCTGGCATGACCACCGCCTCGCGAGCCACCTCGCTGGTGGGCAATGCGCTCATCGATGCCTGCAAACAGCTTAAGGAAGATTTGAAAACACATTCCCTAGAAGAGCTGGTCGGTCGCAGTTATGAAGGCTTTTTCCGCATCGACTGGACAACAAAGCCGGGGGCAATGGTGGAAAAAGTGTACACCCATTATTCTTACAGCTACGCCACCCAGTTGGTGACGCTGAATGAAGACGGCCGTATTCAAAAAATCACCGCTGCCCACGATGCCGGTAAAATCTTTAACCCCACCTTGTTTGAAGGGCAGCTGGAAGGCTCGATCCACATGGGGCTGGGGTATGCCATTAGTGAAGAACTGGTGATGGAAAACGGCCGTCCCCAATCCACCCGCCTGCGTGACTGCGGCATCCTGCGCGCCAAAGAGATGCCTGAAATGGAAATCATCGGCGTCGAAGTGCCCGATCCATATGGACCGTACGGCGCCAAAGGTGTTGGTGAAATTGGCCTGGTGCCTACAGCCGGAGCCGTCGCCAACGCCCTTTACCAATATGACGGTGTACGCCGCTACAAATTGCCTATGCGAATTCCTAAGCGAGGCTTAACCAAGCGGGTAAACGGTCATCGGTGATCGATTATCCGTAAACAGAAATCCGATTACCGACCACTGATTACTGAATACCGATCAAAGGAGGATTCATGTCAAAAGACCGCGTAGCACTCTATCTGCAAGATGCCCACGACATTCGTGAGGGCATCGAACTGTGTAAATATGCTGAAGAAAAAGGATTTGAAGCCGTCTGGCAGGCAGAAAGCCGCCTGGTGCGTGATGCCATCGTGCCAATGGCGGCTTTTGCCGCCCACACCACCACGCTCAAAGTCGCCAGCGGCGTGACCAACAACTGGACACGCAACATCGGCCTGCTGGCCGCCACTTTCCTCACCCTGGACGATCTGGCCGAGGACCGCATCATTTGTGGCATTGGCGCCTGGTGGGATCCGCTGGCCAGCAAGGTGGGCATCAACCGGCGCAAGCCGCTGTCGGCCATGCGCGAGACGGTGGAAGTTTTGCGCAAGCTGCTCAATATGGAAACCGTGACGCATCACGGTGAATTTCATCATGTGGATGGGATTCAGCTGGATGTGGTACACGGCCGTAAAACACCGCGCAACGTGCCCATCTACATTGGCGCGACCGGCATGAAAATGATGGAAATGACCGGCGAGATTGCCGACGGCGTCTGCTTGAATTACCTGGTCCATCCCAAATACAATCTGGAAGCGATGGATGCGCTGGAGCGCGGTGCCAAAAAGGCGGGCCGCTCCATTGACGACATCGATCGGCCGCAACTCATGATTTGCTCCGTAGACAACGACCGCAAAAAGGCACTGGACGGCGCGCGCAAGATGATGACCCAATACCTGGGCCAACAGCCGCATCTGATGAAAGCCAGCGGTGTCAGCCAGGAACTGCTCGATGAAATCCACCAGGTGCTCACCTGGCCCGCCACTGAGGAAGAGATCGAAAATGCGATGCACTTAGTGCCGGACGACGTGGTGCAAATGTGCACCGCCAGCGGTTCGCCGGAAGAGGTGAAAGCCAAGGTTCGCGAATATATCGACAACGGCTGCACCTGCCCCATTCTCTACCCGCTGGGCGATCCGTATTTAATGATTGACATTTTTGCCGACGGATACCGTTAGAGGCCGGTAATCCGTGATCGGTTATCGCTAAATGGTAATCGGTCACAGATTACCAAACATTGAAACCTGTCAACTGGCACACGTTTGCCTTTACGCCGATTTAACTGACGATTCGGGCGATTGCCTGCTATACTCGTAGTACTGTGATACTACTGGAGCAACAGAAACTATGTTAGATTGGTTAAAACGTGTCTTTGGCGGATCGTCCCCAACGCCAGAAAATAAACGACCCCTGCCGACGAAGCCGCCGGTGCGTGAGCAAACGGCCGTTCCCACTCCAAAAATAAAGGAAGCAGTGGCGGAACGGCCGTCTCCCCCACCCCAACCGCAGGCTGCTCCAACCGGGCGCGCCGCCGCACAGCAATTTTTAGAGAAGCTTCAGGACAAGATCGGGCGCCTGGCCGACGACTTTGCCAACGGCACCATCAACCGGCAGCAGTTTCAGGAGCTGTATGCCCACTACCAGCGCGAAATGCGTGCCGTAGAAGCGCTGCTCGAAACCGACCAGGGAGAAAGCGAATTTGGCGATGCTTTTCAGGAAGGGGAAAGTGTCCTGATTCGGCAGCAGCACGCCGCCAAAGCCAGAGGCTACGCCATTTACGAGAACAACTCCGGTATGCCCATCAGCACGTTGGGCAAGTTTGAGGTTGATCCGGCCCTTTTTGTGCCCATGCTTTCTTCTTTTCGTTCGGCCACGGCCGAAATTTTTGGCGGCGGCATCCAGGCAACGGCCATTGAAGGCGGACGCTGGCTCTGTTTTGTGCCGGGGCAGTTTACGACGATGATGTCTATTTTTTCGGCCGAACCGGCCAAAAAACAGCTTGATTTTTTAGAGCAGCTGCATCGCCTGTTTGAAAAAGCCAATCGTGCCCTGCTGGCTAACACGCCCGTTGATGCCGGCGAACTGGTCTTTCCCCATGAGCATTTCTTGGGTAAGTGGAAACGGTAAGCACGCATGTCACCATTGTTAAAAATTGTGGTTGCCGGCGACGGCAATGTGGGCAAAACTTCGCTCATCCGGCAATATTGCGAAGGACGCTTTGAGCAGTCTCGCGTGGCCACAATTGGCGTCGATTTTCAAACCAAAACGGTTGCAATCAAGGGCCAGCCGGTCAAACTTTCCATTTGGGACATGGCGGGGCAAATCCACTTCCAGTCGGTGCGTACTGGTTTGTACCGCGGCAGCAGAACGGCCGCACTTGTCCACGACGTTACCAGCCCAGACTCTCTTACCAACTTGCAGACCTGGTACGAAGAAATCATCGCAGTTGTACCCGGACAACGTTTTTTAGTGGTGGGTAATAAAATCGATCTGTTGCCCCATTATGACACCGCCGAAGCCAAAAAATTTGCCGCCTCCATCAAAGCCCCCTACCTTACCACTAGTGCCAGCACAGGCGAAGGCGTACAAAAAATGTTTTTAGGCATGGCCTACCTGGCACTTAAACGTTAGCCGGGATGTAAAAGATTATTTTGTTTCCCGGAATCGGCAAATGGACCTGGAACGAGGTTACATTTAGTAGAACAATATGCTGGTTTTTGTTGATAATGAACACGTGAATGCCTATGCGAAGCCGTGGGGTGAGAAGATCATGGCGGCGCGGGTGCGCATTAAATATCGCCTGGAAGATCTAATCGGCGACCAATGCCTGATTGTGCGCTACAACCAGGTGACGCCCGCCCTGTTGCAGCAGTTGGAAGCCAAAGCTGTTTTTATCTCCGGCAGCAGTGCCAACCCGGATGAATATGATCCGGCAGAGCAGGCTGGCCTGCACCGTGCCATTACCAGCAAGCAGTGGCCGGTTTTTGGCTTTTGTGGCGGTTTTGAGGTTTTAACCGAAGCGTTTGGCGCGCCGCTGGCTCCGATAGGCCAATTGGCAGAAGGCGAAGCGGATCCAGCACCGGATTTTGCACCGGGCATGAAAAAAGAGTTTGGCTACCAGCCAATCAAAATCAGCAAATCACATCCGCTGCTGGCCAGTCTGGGAGATGCCCCCATCATGCGACAAGCGCATTCCTGGGAAGCCAAAGCCATACCGGCTGAATTTGAGAATTATGGGGAAACGGCCGTTTCCCCCCACCAAATCTTCATCCACAACACCCATCCCATTATCGGCACCCAGTTCCATCCCGAATATTACACCGATGAACATCCGGCAGGCCGTGTCCTCATCCAAAACTTTTGCCGCATGGCAGGATTGATTCGTTAAATGAACCTACCCGAAACAGACAAGTTGATTCACCTAGGCCAACGGCTTTTTTGGTTGAATGCGGCCGTTTGGTTGATCTTCAGCTTGTGGAGCATGGCATGGGTGGGGCAAGGCACGATTAGCAGCACCGTCACAATTTGGATAGTTGCCATCTTAATGATTGGTAATGCGGTTGCCTTTTTGTGGTGCAGCTGGGCTATTCAAAAGCAAGCCGACTGGTATCGTTACATAGTGATAGCCATCCTGGGGGTGAACATCTTGTTGACCTTCACCGACCAGTTTGGCATCTTTGATTTTTTAACTCTGCTGCTGGATCTTGTTTTATTGGGGCTGATGCTTGTGCTGCACAGACGACGTTCGCAGCAATGGCTTTGAGCCGCTGACCCTATCCTTGGCCACGGCTGCTTGTTCGGCCGCCTCGCTGCCGCCGCCCTGATGAGCCACGTTTGTTACCAGACCGACGAGAATAGTTGCCATGTGACTTGCTGCCATTGTCTCGATTTGGACGGCCGTTATCCCGAGTGGAGCCGTTATTTTGCGTAGGCACCAGCGCTTTTTCCGGATCAAAACTGCCGTAATCAAATTCAGGCCAGCGCCGCCGCTCCAGGCGCGTCTTGAGCACCCGCTCGATGTCGCGTACCATGGTCGCATCGTCATCGGTGGCGAAGGTGAAAGCATCCCCCTCTTCTTCGGCTCGTCCCGTACGGCCGATCCTGTGTGTGTACGCATCCACCGTATCCGGCATATCAAAATTGATCACATGCGAGATTTCCGAGACGTCAATGCCTCTGGCGGCGATGTCGGTGGCGACTAAAATATCGTATTGGCCACCGCGGAAACCGTCGATGGCTTTTTGCCGCCGGTTTTGCGACATGTTGCCTTGCAGCGCCTCCGCTTTGTAACCCTTTTTGTCCAGATCACGGGCCAGGAACCGCGCCCGCCGTTTGGTACGAGTAAACACCAACACACGCCCGGTAGCCATTTCATCGAGCATGGTAAACAACAACTCTTTCTTCATGCCGTTGGGCACGGGATATAGTGCATGGGAGACGGTTTTAGCCGGGGCGATCATACCAATTTGTACGGTGATGGGATCGTTAAGAATGTCGTCGGCCAGTTCACGGATGTCGTCGGGCATGGTGGCGGAAAAGAAGAGGGTTTGCCGTTCCTGAGGTACCAGCTTGAGGATGCGACGAATGTCGGGTAAAAAGCCCATGTCGCACATACGATCTGCCTCGTCTAACACCAATACTTCCACTTTAGAAAGATCGATACTCTTTTCCCCGGCCAGATCAAGCAGGCGGCCGGGACAGGCGACCACTATTTCGGCACCACGCCGCAAGGCATCGATCTGTCCTTTTTTGCTGACGCCGCCATAAACGGTGGCGCTGCGCACTTTGGTGTATTTGCCCAGGTCCACGGCCGTTTGATGAATCTGTTCGGCCAGTTCACGGGTCGGTGCCACGATGAGCGCCCGCACCTGGCGTAAGGGTCCTTGGGTTAATCTTTGCAGGATGGGCAGCATGAAAGCGGCCGTTTTGCCGGTACCTGTTTGGGCCAATCCGAGCAAATCAGATTCGGCTAAAACGTGGGGGATAGCCTGCTGTTGAATAGGGGTTGGCTCGGTAAAACCGACATCTCTAATGCCCGCTTCCAGGCGTGAATCAAGCGAAAATTGGGTAAAACTCACTGAAAAAGCTCCTTGACTACATTGAGCCAAGTCACAATCTCAGCCCGCTGGTCATCTATGAATTGTCTGTGGAATCAGGATAGTCAGGCACAGACACAATGCCTCAGTATATGCTTTTTAGGAAAAGAAGGCGAACTTCCGCCATTTTCTGTGGCAAAATTCTGGATAAAGATTAATATGAAGGCATGAACCAAGACAACCTGCTCACCATTGGCCAGCTGGCAGACCTGGCCCAAACGCGTCCCTCCACCCTGCGTTACTATGAAAAAGAAGGGCTGCTGACGCCACACGGCCGTACCGATTCTGGCTACCGACTGTACAAACCAAAAACGGCCGAACGACTCCATCTCATCCAGCGCGCCCAACGGCTGGGCTTCTCCCTGGCAGACATTGGCACGCTGCTGGCCGGTTGGGACGAAGGCACAATTGCCAGCGACACGCTGAGCGAGCTGGCCGAAAACCGATTCATCGCTTTGGAAAAGCAGCTCACGGAACTGCTGGTGATGCGCCACGAGCTGGACCTCTTTTTGCAGGATGTACAGTCGCGCCAATCCCCGCTGCCCCAGGAGCAGATTAGCGAGCTGCTAGCACGGCTTTGCTCCCATCCGGCGGCGCAAACGCCAGCGAGTACGCTGCTTGATTGGTTGGGGCATTACGGCGGGTGTGTGCTGAATACGGCCGTGGGCCGCCAACTGCTCAACACCTTACGCGGCCAGCACGTGCATGTCTGGCAAGAAAACGACGCCTACCACATCCTCGTCGTCAGCAGCGATCCTGAGATTGGCGACGCCCTGCGCCAGCTGACGCAGCTGGAAGCCAACTGCGCGCTGCACACCAACGCCGCTCCTCAATTTTTCCACAACGATGAAGGCTTTCTTCTGGTGGCCACCGGCGACAGCGCCTTTATTTTGGCGCGATTGTTTCTTGCCCTGGAGAGTGAACGGTAATCGGTAAACGGTGGCCGGTCATCGGTTTACCGACCACGGATTACCGATTACCGAAAAAACTTGACCTTCAACCCAACTTTAAGGTGTATCATAGCCCCATTGCAAAACAACATGGCAAAGGAATGAAGATCAAGATGACCAATGAACATACTTTTCGCGTCACCGGGATGGACTGTGCCAGCTGTGCCCAGACGGTAGAAAACGGCGTGGCGCGGCTGGACGGCGTGCAAAGCTGCCAGCTTAACTTCACCACGGAAACTTTGCGCGTATCGGGAACGGCCGTGCCACAAAATATCATCAGCCGCATTCAGGAGCTGGGCTACGATGTTGCTGCCCCGGATGAGAAATTAGAAACGGCCGAAACGCTTAACTTCTGGCAGTTCATGCGCCAGCGGCAAGAAACAACGCTGGCACTGGTCGGGGCGCTGCTCATTTTGCCTGGCCTGCTGTTTAACGAACTGCTGCCTATGTTGGGCTGGGAGCATCCCCTGCTCGACCTTACCTCCGTGGCGGCACTGGTGCTGGCCGGGATTCCCATCGCCCGCAGCGGCTGGCGTTCTTTACGCATCAACCACGAACTGACCATCAATGCCCTCATGACGATTGCTGCCGTTGGTGCCGTTTTTATCGGTGCCTACACTGAAGCCGGACTGGTAATGGTCCTGTTTGCTATTGGCGAGGCGCTGGAAGGGTATACGGCCGTACGCGCCCGCAACAGCATCCGCAGCCTGATGCGCGTCTCGCCGCAAAGTGCCACAGTTTTGCGTCCCTGCATCGACTGCGAAACACATTTGGGCCAAAACGGCTATACGAATGGCGAATGTCCGTTTTGTGGCGTGGAGCCGCACCGTGTGCCGGTTGAAGAGGTGAACTTAGGCGAAACGGTTGTTGTTAAACCTGGGGAACGGATTCCGGTAGACGGCCGTATCCTCAGCGGCAGCTCCACAGTCGATCAATCCATCATCACTGGT
This sequence comes from Anaerolineaceae bacterium, assembly GCA_002699125.1. Lineage (GTDB taxonomy): Bacteria > Chloroflexota > Anaerolineae > Promineifilales > Promineifilaceae > Leptofilum. The sequence goes on along the minus strand of PABI01000039.1, from coordinate 9,559 downwards.
GAAAGTGCCCCCATCGCCAAACAGCCGGACGATACTGTTTTTGCCAGCAGCATCAACGGCGCAGGCGTGCTGCATCTTGAAGTAACGCACCTGGCCGAAGACAGCACCATCAGCCGCCTCATCCGCCTGGTAGAAGAGGCGCAGGAGCGGCGCGCACCGGCACAGCGTTTCATTGATCGTTTTGCCCGCATTTACACGCCTGCCGTGGTTGTGCTGGCCGCTTTGGTCGCCATTGTGCCGCCGTTGCTGTGGCAGCAGCCATTTATCGATACAGCCACACCGACCAACGGCTGGCTTTACCGGGCATTGGCCCTGCTGGTAGTGGCCTGCCCCTGCGCCCTGGTGATCAGCATTCCGGTCAGTTTGGTCAGCGCTTTGAGCAATGCCGCTAAAAATGGGGTGCTTGTCAAAGGCGGAGCCTACTTAGAAGCACTCAGCCAGATTAAGCTGGTAGCCTTCGACAAAACGGGCACGCTCACCCAGGGCAAACCAGCCATCACCCACTTCCAATCTATCAACTGCCAGGGCAACGGCTGTGAGCCTTGCAGCGATTTGCTGGGACTGACCCACGCTGTGGAGCAATCCAGCGAGCATCCCCTGGCACAGGCGGTGGCCCAGGCGGCGGGAGCATACAGGGTACAAAATCGTTATCCTGCCGCGACAGATGTACAGGCCCATATTGGCGCGGGCATTGCCGGGACGGTAAATGGACAGCAGATAATGATTGGCAGCCATCGCGCCTTCACCGATCTGCCGCACGACGCCCATTGCACTGCCATCTCCGCCGCCGAGGCAGAGGGCCTGACCGCCATGTTGGTCACCGCCGATGAGCACTATTTGGGCTATCTTACCGTGGCCGACCAGGTGCGGGGTGATGCGGCGACGGCCGTATCCCAACTGCACAATCTCGGCATTCAAACCGCCATGCTGACGGGCGATAACCAGGCCACGGCACAAAACATTGCCGGACAAACGGGTATCGACCGGGTGTTTGCCAGCCTGCTGCCGGCAGAAAAGGTAGAAAAGGTTGAGGAATTGCGCGCAGAATACGGTCATATTGCCATGATCGGTGACGGCATTAACGACGCTCCGGCCCTGGCCAGCGCCACGGTGGGCATTGCCATGGGCGCCGCCGGTACAGACCAGGCCATGGAAACGGCCGACATTGCCTTGATGCATGATGACTTGAGCAAGCTGTCCTACGCCATTCGTCTCAGCCGATCGGCTATGCGTACCGTGCGCGCCAATGTGGCCTTGAGTCTAGGCATCAAGGCCGCCTTTTTGGTCGCGGTCCTGTTTGGTTTTGGCACAATGTGGCTGGCTGTCCTGGCCGACATGGGCGCCTCTCTTTTGGTGACGCTCAACGGAATGCGGCTCACCAAGTTCAAATAATTGGGGATTTCCAACATACAACCGGAGCAATCTGACAAATGAAGCTTTTTATCTTCGTTTACCTACTCTTTTTTTATGGTCTGGCCTTCTTTTGGCGCAGCTATGTAACCTGGCGAGCAACGGGCATCAATCCCTACCGCCTCACCCAGACGAAGGGCATCGCTAAGTTCCTGGGCAGCATCTATCGGCTGGTGGCTATGGGCGTGTTTGGTGTCGTTCTGCTCTACAGTTGGGGACCAGCCAATTGGTATGCCCATTTTGGTCCGCTGTCCTGGCTGGAAGGTTCGCTGGCAACGGCCGTAGGCGTTATCTTGCTTGTTTTTGCCCTGATCTGGGTGCTGCTTGCTCAGGCCCAAATGGGCAGTTCCTGGCGGATTGGTATTGATGAAGAACATGACACATCGTTGGTAACCAGCGGCGTATTTCGCTTCTCGCGCAATCCAATTTTCCTTGGGATGCGCCTCAATTTGTTTGGCCTGTTTCTGGTCATGCCCAATGCCCTGACGCTGGCGTTCTGGCTGCTTGGGGATGTGACCATCCACATGCAAGTATTTTTGGAGGAGCAGCATTTGCGTCAGCGCCACGGTGCAGCATATGAGCAGTATCAAGCCGCAACACCTCGCTATCTGGGTCTACCTACCAGACAAGCCGGGTAGCGCACATCTCAGCCAAATCAATCCTAAAACCAATAAAGTTGTGCCAGTTTTATACCGCACTCCTGTATCAAGATAGATAGACGATTCTCCACTGATTTCTTACAGTCGAAAATGAACATTTTTGATAACTGAACTCTTCCATAAAAGAAGAAAAGAAGCAAAAGGAGATTGCCCTATGGAAAACAACCATGATAACAAACATGGAAGCTATCTAAGATTTTTTGCCATGATCGGGACGTCTATGGTTATCATGTACATTTTGATGTATTTGAACTCATACCAAATATTAGATCACGCCTGGTTTAGTGAAACCAGACTTTTTATGACGATGATTATGGGTGGTTCGATGACGGCCGTTATGCTGTCCTTTATGCTGGGGATGTATAAGAACAAAAAAGCCAATGCAGCCATCTTTGCTGGTGCCGCCTTACTGCTGCTGGGTTCTGTTTGGCTGGTACGCAGCCAGATAACCGTCGATGGCGTTGACTACATGGAAGGCATGATTCCGCACCACTCCATTGCCATCCTGACCAGCGAACGCGCCGGTATTGAAGATCCACGCGTGCGCGATCTGGCTGACAGAATTATTGAGGCCCAACGTAAAGAGATTCAAGAGATGGAGTGGCTGATTGAGGATATCAAGGAAAACGGCGTAGCCGAAACGCCAGAAGAAGCGGAGGCCAGACCCGTACCAGATTTCTCGGCCGCTCCGGAATGATACTGACGCCAGATCTATTTGACATAATTCAACTTTCCACCTACCATTTTGGGGTACGCAATACTGATATTGGCTATGCGAAGCCAATTCGTGCAACAAAATGAGGTGAGCGTTGAAACGTCTGGCACTTTTTCTTTCTATCGTTTTTATAGTTGGGGTGGTGGCTGCCTGCAATCAATCGGGCCAGCCAGCGGGACAGTCAGCGCTGCCGCCTACAACGACACCCATTCCTCTGCCGCAAGAAACGGCCGTCGCCCGCCCCGACCCCACATCAGCAATAACAGCGACAATTACCCTCACCCAACCGCAACCATCACCAGAACCGCCAGAACATACGTAACCCAGCCAGGAGACACGCTGGTCTCCATTAGCAATCGTTTTGAAGTGAGCGTGGAAGAACTGATCGATGCCAATGATCTTATCAACCCCGATGCGATTTTGGCTGGACAAACGTTGATTATTCCCGAAGAAGTGGTTGCTACGGCCGTTCCCCCCACGGATACACCCCCTCCCACAAACACACCTCAGCCAGAGTCCACAGTTGATCCTGAAGCCGGCGGCGGCACACCACCGCCAAACGAACTTGCACCCACCGGACGTCTGGAAATTACGCATCCGCTGGCAATGGTGGTCGAAGAAAGCGGCGTCATCACCGTGGAAATCATTGCCGATCCGGAGCTGGCCACCATTGGCGAGCATGAGCCGCACGTCACCGGCGTGGTGCGCATCGACGCCAGCTACAACGACGGCGAACGAGCCTACTACGAACAGACAATTGAACTGTTCCCGCTCATGTCTGCCGAGCTAAACGCGCCGGCGTTTGAGGTCTTCCCCAGCGGCGGCAACAACGTGCGCCTGCCGCGTGTGATAAGCACCACGCTGCCTGCGGTTTGGACCTGGGACATCATCGCCACCACCCCCGGTGAGGCACAGGTGATCACCGTGAATCTATACAAAGAATCCAAGGTACAGGGCGACCTTCCCTTCCTGACCCAGAGTGTCTCACGCAATATCCGCGTTTCGCCAAGAAGCCGCTGGAACCAAATTGTGGATGGATTGGCTGATAATGTGCTGCTGCTGTTGGGCACTGGCGGCCCGCTGGGCCTGGCACTGGCCTACCTGACGTACCGTGCCACCAGAGAAAATGAACGGCTCAAACAAGAAGTAGCCAATTACGAAAATAGACAGGAAGAAGAATAAAACACACGCCAACTGTCATTCCTGCGAAGGCAGGAATCCATGTGCCTAGACTCCCGCCTTCGCGAGAGTGACAAGCCAAATCAAGCTTATTCCGGTTGTTTAACGGGGAGAACAATATGAAACTGGCTGCCAGGGAGGAGGTCTTCGTCGTGGCCTTCGCTTTCGGCCCAGATACGGCCGTTATGCGCCAACACAATTCCCTTGGCAATCGCCAACCCCAGACCAGCCCCGCCCCCCTTAAAGCTGGTCTTCCCCGATGAATGCAGCATCACTTCGCCGGTCTGGTAAAACTTCTCAAAAATCAGCTCCTGAATCTCTGGGGCAATGCCCACACCATTGTCGGTGATGATAATTTCGACTTCACCAGCGCTGTTGTTTGTGGCATGGAAACGGCCGTCCACCCGCACCGTTCCCCCATCTGGCGTGTATTTAATGGCATTGACCATGATCTGGTAAAACACCTTTTGCAGCGCTTCCACATCACCTTCAATTTCCGGCAGCTTCCCCAAACCAGCCAAACTCAACGTAATCTGGCGTTTTGCCTGTGCCTCGGCAAACCGTTTGCCAACCTGCCGCAGCAAGAAAGTAAGATCAACTGGAGCCAGGTAAAGTTCCAATGAACTGCTGTCGATCTTGGCCACGTCCAACATGCTTTGTACAATCTCTTCCATGCGGGCGGCCCCACGGTCAATACCCTCGGACCATTTCTTGTGAAAGCTGTTGGCCTGAATCTCCTCATCTTCCAGCAGCATCTGGGCGTTAAAGTTCACAATCGTCAGCGGGGTACGCAGCTCATGCGAGGCAATGGTGATGAAGTCGGTTTTGGTTTTGTCCAGGCGCTCCAGCTGACCATATGCCTCTTGCAGCGCCTGGGTGCGTTCGGCCACTTTTTGCTCCAGCTGCTGGTTGAACTGCTTGATTTCCGCATAAAGCTGGGCGTTTTCCAGGGCGATGGCTACCTGGTCGGCCAAAAGCTGAAAGTTGGGAATCTCGTTGGGCGAAAATGCGGCCAACTTATCGCTTTGCAAATCGAGCACGCCCAGCACTTTGTCCCCCATCTTCAGCGGCAGCAAAATTTCTGATTTGGCATTGGGTGCTTTTTCATCGGCTTTGTAGCGAAAATCGCGGGTGATGTCATCGATGCACAACGGCCGTCCATTGGCCATCACCCAACCCACCAAACCCGTCAACCCGGCTTGCAACTTTAACCCGTCCGCCGGCACTCCTGCCCCTGCTTCAGCCACAGCCTGGATGGCCAGCCGGTTTTTATTAGGCAAAAAGACGCCCACGTAATAGGCGTCATACTTTTGCCAGATAAGGGTGGCAATTTGATCCAGCAGCGTGTCCAGCTCCAAAATGGAGGTGATACGCTGGCCCACGGCATAGCTGGTTTGCTGCTGCACCGTGCGCTGGATTAACTCTTTGCGTTGGCGCTGCTCCACAAAGCGAAATATCTCCGCTTTTTCCAGGGCGTGCATGCGCACCCAATGAGCCACCAGCCCGGTAAACGTGGCCACAAAGATCATCACGCCAAAATAGAGCCATTCTCCCTGGTTAGGGTTTAGGTAGTAAATGGCACCCCAGGCAGCCAACGAAAGCATCTGCATAAAAACATACCAGCGCAGTGAGGTGAACATCACCCCGGCACCAAACAAAAAGAGGGCCAGGTTGGCTGACTGATTTGGCACGGGATTGAGGTAAAATCGGAGCAGAATGGTGAACAAGATGACGCTGGCAACAACGGCCGTTCCCCTCTCAGCATATTTGGCAGGCACATGCCCCCTCAGAAGCACCACAAAGCCCGCCAGTAAAAAAACGCCGCTGCCCACGGCTACCTGCACCATCAGCAGTTGCCCATCTTCATTTAACAAATAATATTGAATGAGAGCATAGACAAAAAACATGATGCCAAAGCTGAAGTAGATAAACGGCAGCCCATCCATCTGTGTTTTGTGCAACGCCTGGCGAATCTTGGCCTCAGGCACGCCCAAACGCTCCTGGTTCACCAGATTATTGAACCGCTGCTTAAATAGCTGGAAAAAGGTTGGCTTCATGACGTGACACAGTTCTCCAAGAGTTTGGTGTGTTGATTATACCTGAGGCCGGCCAGAATTTGCAGTCGCCATTTTCGCCAATTCGTGTTTCAATACGACCACAACGAATTGAAATAATCAACGAATTTTATTGTAACTTCCATTCGTTGATTACTAGAATTCGTTGTAGTCTCTTTGATTCGTATCATTCGTGATTAAAAAAACCACTAACCGCAAGGAGAAAGATGTATGTCCACCGTTGCACGGAAACGTGATCAAATTCCCCAACAGTACAAGTGGGATGTTGAATCTATTTTTGCTACACCGGAAGAGTGGGAAACGGCCGTCTCCCAGCTCCAGGATCAACTCAAAGAAATTGGTCAATACAAAGGTCGATTGGATGAAGGCCCGGCCGTTTTGGCCGATTATCTGGATGCGGCCGATGAGTTAATGACGGCCGTAGGCAAAATCTTCGTCTACGCCAGCCTGACCTACAGCGTAGACACCACCAACCAGGAAACGGCCGCACGCAACGACCGGGCACGCGGGCTGTTTGGCATGGCCATCGCCGCCAACGCCTTTGCCCAGCCAGAAATGCTGGCCATCGGTTTTGACACGCTGCGTGACTGGCTGACGCAGGAAGAACGGCTGGCCGATTACGAACATTACCTGGACCGCCTGGAACAGCAGCAGGAGTATGTACGTTCGGCCGAGGTGGAGCAGGTGCTGGGACTGGTGCGGGATGCGTTTGGCACCGCTTCCGCCACCCACAGTGTGCTGGCCAATGCCGATCTCAAGATTGAGCCGGCCGTGGGCAGCGACGGCCAAACCCACGACGTGACCCAGGGCACCATTGGCGGCCTGACCACCCACGCCGACCGCGAGGTGCGCCGCACCGCCTGGACCCATTACGCCGACGCCCATCTGGCCTTCAAAAACACCATGGCCAATGCTCTGGCAGCGGGCATCAAGCAAGATGTATTCAATATGCGGGTGCGCGGCTACAAAAACTCGCTGGAAGCAGCGCTCTCCAGCAACTTCATCCCCACCGAAGTTTTTCACAACCTGATTGACACTTACAAAGCCAATCTGCCCACCTGGCACCGCTACTGGGCCATTCGCCGCCGGGCGCTGGGATATGACAAGCTGTATCCGTATGATGTGAAAGCACCGTTGTCGTTGGATCCGCCGGCAGTGCCGTATGAAACGGCCGTTGACTGGATTGCCACCGGGATGCTGCCGCTGGGGCAGGAATATGCCGGCACGCTGCGCAGCGGCGCGCTGGAAAATCGCTGGGTGGATGTGTATCCTAACCAGGGCAAGCGCATGGGCGCTTTTTCCTCCGGGGTGAAGGGCACCCAACCATTCATCATGATGAGCTTCACCGATGATCTCTTTGGCCTGAGCACCCTGGCCCATGAGCTGGGCCACTCTATGCACTCTTACCTGACGTGGCAAGCGCAGAAAAATATGACCTACAGCCGCTACGGCCTGTTTGTGGCCGAGGTGGCCTCCAACTTCAATCAGGCGATGGTGCGGGCCCACCTGCTGGCCAACCACAGCGATTCCGAATTCCAGATTGCCGTCATTGAAGAAGCGATGGCCAACTTCCACCGCTACTTCTTCATCATGCCTACGCTGGCCCGCTTTGAGCTGGAAATCCACGAGCGCGTCGAACGTGGCCAGGCGCTCAACGCCGACACGCTGATCGACTTGCTGGCCGACCTGTTCAGCGAAGGTTTTGGCGACGAGGTGGAGGTGGATCGGGCGCGGGTGGGCATCACCTGGGCCCAATTCCACACCCATTTGTACTCCAACTTCTACGTTTACCAGTACGCCACGGGCATCTCCGCCGCTCATGCGCTGGCGCAGAACATTTTGGCCGGTGACAATGGTGCCGCTGACAATTACCTCAGCTTCCTCAAAGCCGGCGGCTCCGTCTTCCCCCTGGATGCGCTGAAAATTGCCGGGGTGGATATGACTTCGCCAGAGCCAGTAGAAACGACGTTTGGCGTGTTGGCGGGGTATGTAGATCGGTTGGAGGCGTTGGTGGGGCAACGGGGGTAATTTTGTAATTGAGTAATTGGGAGGAACGGCCGTATTTTGCAATAGACACGGCCGTTTTAATATTCGTCGGTTACACAAAACTAGCCTTCAAACCGGCTAACCGTGAGCAACAAAGGCGTGGTGACTCCAAATTTAAAACATGCACCAGCCAGGAAAGTTGCTAACCAGCCTAAGGCATCTAGCGACCACTCGACCAGCGTACCGTAAAACGTAGCCGGATATTGTGGCGGCCCAATCCATAAGTTATCAATAAAAATGGGCTTAACCAGGTCAGTATCATCTGTTAAGGAGAATGCGTCACACACAAAAACAGTTTGCTTGATCCTTTGCAACCATTGAAACAGATCAGCTGCCACCGAACGGATAGCTGGATTTTGACCGCCATCCAATACCACTTGTACTCGGGCACTGGCGTGCGGATTGCAATCAAAAAACCAGCCAGCACTGCTCAGCGGAGCAAACAGACCGTCATTACGTGATGATGCATCTGCCAAGCCATCAAAACTTTGTAAAGGCAGCAAAACCTGAATGGCATCAAGCTGCAAACGGCCCATACGAGCGACAACATCGCCCACACATGAGAGAAACGGTTGCAGCGGCAGCGGCTGGGCGGGAGAAATCAATCGGGGTAGCACTACCTGAAACCACAACGCATATGGATGCTGGGCATCAGGATCAGGACCTAGCTGCCCAGCATCATTCATACCCCAAAGGCCACCTGTTGCGCCCTGCTCTGCCTTCGTAAGCCATCCCATAGCAACCGACCTCGAATGGAACAAACTGTATGCGTCTGACTCAGCCGCATCTGCTCGCCACGAGTGCAGTGTCAGTTCACCGTGCAAGCCTGCAAACATAGTACCGTTGGGTATATTCATCAAGTCTTCCTCGAATATTAATGCCTACAAGTAAGATCTTGAGGCGGCGTAAGAACAATTTCAACAACCTGGGCCGGATGTAGGAAAAGGCGGGCCAGCTTCATATTCTGGCATAATCGATTCAAGGATGTTTTCTTGGGCATCCAGCACCCGCAGTTCACAAAAATTGTGGCTTACCTCTATTTTGAAAGCGAAAACGTCGTCTTCTCCCTCATCTTGCAAGACTGTGCCATCCTCTAGCACAGCTTCGATTGATTCGGCCGTTGGGGAGAGAATTTCGCCAGCGAGAAGACGATAATCAAACGTAAGGTCGCGCCCCTTTCCCTGGAAGTTAAAGTCCGTCAACATGTAGTCAATAAGCTTGCCCGTTAGCTCCTCTGCCTGACGGCTTGAGCTGCCAATCTGACCCTCGTTCCACGACCCTAAATCCTGACGAAAAACCGCAAAACCCATCATAGTGTATCCCGTCTGCTGGGGGTCATCACCAGTAAAAACAACAATGGCCCCTTCATCAAAATATTCTCTACCGGACAGTAGGGATTGTGAAAAATAACCAATAGAAAAAAGAATGGTCATAGGTAAAATCCAAGGTCAGCAAAAACCATAATGGAGGATACC
>PABI01000038.1 GCA_002699125.1 Anaerolineaceae bacterium | reverse complement strand
CTCTGGCTCTTCAGCCATAACAGTCTCGGGACGTGCGCTCGTAACCGAGCAGTAACGACATGCCCGCGTACAAATCTCACCCAAGATCATATCTACCGAATTCTTGAATATTTAAGACGCGAGCACTTGATTGAATGGTCTTGTAGCCCTGAGCATGAAAAGCGTGTTTACCAAATAACGGAAACCGGACGAGATTTGTTAGCTCGCTGGCTAAAGGATTCTATGGTTTTAGAAAGACCAGTTACCTTTCCTTTTGATTTAATAGTCAATGCTTTTGAAGTATTGCCCCTTGAAGAACGTCATTGGCTAATCGAAAGGCGTAAAGCAGTTTTAGTTTCAAATCTGAAACAATTAAATAAAATTGTAGGTAAATTACCAGAACACAAAGTAACCCACAATGCTATCCTGCAACACCATCAAGTTTACCTCCAAGCTGAATTGAAATGGCTGGATAAATTGGATGCTCCAACATTTGATGGAGAGTCAAAATAGAATGATTTTTTCAGGAGTTGGTTCATCCACTGGTTCTGGCGTTCCTAACTACATAATCCTGATGAAAGAATTTGGGAGCAAATGATTTTATTCTAATATTCTTGTACTGTCCCCGTAGGTTCCAATGATCTACGATACAAATTTATGATGTGAGCCATCTATGACCCTTGATATAGGATTGACTCTTGGCATCATTTTAATCGCAATGATCTTATTCGCTACTGAAAAGTTGCGTGTTGATCTTGTTGCCTTATTGGTTTTATTGGCAGTTGCTGTAACTGGATTGGTGTCCAAGGAAGAAGTATTTTCAGGATTTGCTAATCCATGCATAAAACGCTCCATGTCGCACACCTTAAACGGTTCAAGTCGCACAGGTTAAACGGAGTATGCCGCACACCTTAAACGGTCGATGTCGCACACTTTTTATCGGGGGATAGGAGCAGACTGGTAATCCAAAATCACGGTATCCTACGTCCAAAATCATGAGGAGGTCAGGATGCCACAGGAGCGATTACCATTGAGAAAAATCCGAGAAGTCATCCGCTTACATCACGAAACAGATCTGTCCAATCGGGCCATCGCACGGGCTTGTCGAATCTCCAATAGCACGGTTGGCGAGTATCTGGCACGTGCAGAGCAAGCCGGTTTGGGCTGGCCACTGCCTGCGAACCTGGATGAAGCCAGCCTGTATCGGTGTCTCTTTCCGGAGAAAGCTGAAGAAAGTCAACCACAACGCCCGCTGCCAAAATGGGATGATGTTCATCGAGAATTGTCCAAACGCGGTGTCACCCTGACCCTGCTCTGGCAAGAATATCGAGAAGAATATCCAGACGGCTATGGATATACCCAGTTCAGGGCATACTACCAACGCTGGAATAAAAGCAAGCACGGCACGATGAGGATCCCCCGTAAGGGCGGCGAAGAGATGGAAGTGGATTATGCCGGTGTCACCGTGCCCATTACCAATCCGGAGACAGGCGAGATCAGCAAAGCGCAGGTCTTTGTCGCTACCCTGCCTGCCAGCAATTACACTTATGCCGAAGTGCAGGCATCTCAGGAATTGGCACACTGGATCGGGGGACATGTCCGCGCCTTGAATTTCTTTGGCGGCACCACCAAGACGATCTGCCCGGACAATCTCAAATCCGGTGTAAAAAGCGCCCATCGCTATGAGCCGGAACTCAACCCCAGCTACCAGGAATTTGCCGAGCATTATCACGTTGCTGTTCTGCCAGCGAGAGTTCGTAAACCGCGCGACAAAGCTCATGCCGAGAATGCCGTTCAAAACGTGGAACGCCGGGTTCTCGCCCCATTACGCAACCGAACCTTCTTCAGTATCGGTGAAGCGAACCGCGCCCTTGTGCCGCTGCTCAAAGAACTGAATGAACGAAAAATGAAACATCTGGGGAAATCGCGTCGGGAACTCTTTGAAGAACTGGATCAGCCTGCACTTTTGCCCCTGCCTGAACGCCCTTATGAATTTGCGACCTGGAAAAACGCCAAGGTGGGCATAGACTACCACGTCGTCTTTGAAGGGCATTACTACAGTGTCCCACATCACCTGCTGCGCCAGGAAGTCCGTATCCGTGCCAGTGAAACGGTGGTAGCAATCTTCCGACGCGGGGAACAGGTTGCCTTGCATCCACGTTCTTCAGCACAGGGACGTTTTTCCACGCGCGCCGAACACATGCCTGCCAACCACCGTTTTATTCTGAATGCCGATGCAGATTGGTTTCAACGAAAAGCCAAGGAGGTCGGTCCGCATACGCTTGCTTATGTTCAGGCCTTACTGAGTTCCAGGCGTTATCCCCAACACGCTTACCGTTCTTGTCTGGGTGTTCTCAATTTGGCGAAAAAAGCCCCACAAGCAAGCGTAGAAAAAGCCTGCCAAACCCTCGTGCAAGCAGATCTGCTCTCGTATCGTGATCTCAAAGCCGAATTGGCGCGCTTGGCAACCGAGAAATCCCCGCCCAAACCGCTGCCTGAGCATGAAAACTTGCGTGGCAGCAACTATTATCACTAAGGAGAACCTATGACACACCAAGCCCTTGAAGAACAATTAGTAGAACTGCGCTTGTCCACCTTTCGCAATGCCCTGCGTGAGCAAAGGGAGAACCCCAAATATAATGATCTTCCCTTTGAAGATCGTCTCTCGATGCTCGTGGAAGCGGAAACCTTGCAGCGTCGCGAAAACCGCATCACGCGAAATATCCGCGTCGCCAAATTCCCCATGCAAGCTACCCTCGAAGATGTGGATTTCGCTCCCGGACGAGGCATGGAGCGCCGCCACATTTTGGAGCTGGGACAGTCTGATTGGATCGCCAGACGCCAAAACCTGCTCATTCTCGGACCAACCGGTTCAGGCAAGACCTATCTGGCTTCCGCGCTTGGGGTAGCGGCTGCACGCAACCAATACAGCGTGCGCTATCATCGCATTGCCCGTCTTTTACACACACTGACACTCGCCAGACAGGAGGGATCCTTGATGAACTTTTTACGATCTCTAGCCAAGACTAAATTGCTCATCATTGATGACTGGATGCGAGATGCGATTACCATCCAGAATGCTCAGGATCTTCTCGAAGTGCTGGATGACCGTTTTGGACACGCCGCCACTTTGATCGCCAGCCAGGTACCCGTTGCTGATTGGCACTTGCGTATCCCTGACCCAACGCTGGCTGATGCTATTCTGGATCGCATTGTTCACACAGCTCACCGCATCCAACTCGAGGGCGAGTCTCAGCGAAAGCTCAGGGCAAAACGGACGATGCCGAACACTTAGAGTACAATTCCTTCGCCAGTCTTCTCCCTGATCCTGACTGTGCGACATCGACCGTTTAAGGTGTGCGTTTTCACCGTTTTACGCACCGCCAACGGGGATTGCATCAAAGGTAAAACGGTAAGCGTCTTCTGGATCACATCCAACCCCATCAGGAAGGTTACCAGTGATTCTTACTGCCCTATATCCTTTGCTTTCAAGGTATTCAATTGCATCAAAATCCGGCTCAAGTTCTCGATAGAATTTCATCCCACAAGAAAACAAGATCAACAAAAGAAAGACCAATAAGACAGTCGTTTGCCATCGTTTCATCACAACTCCCGAATACAAGAAAAGAAGTCGCCAGGGTGAGGGGGGCACCCTAACGACTTCTTACGTCCAAGTATACATATTTCATGCAGGGGTGGTCGGCTCGTGCGCAATTGATTTCTCTTTGATTAGTCAGCAGTAGAAAGCAACTCATCAAGCATCTGTAAGCCAGCCTGACGACGTCTGCGGAAAATACTATTCAGCTTCCTGATAGCCCGCTTCGTTTTCCGCTTACTGGCTAGATCTTCCGGCAAAATAGCGTATGTGAAAACATAGCTGTATTCAAGACTAAGGGCATCTGCCATGCGTTGCAAGGTATCTGCTTTCAAAGCACCCTGAAAGGTCTTGCGCACATCCGCATCAGATACACCTGCTTGTTTTGCAAGTTCCCAATGATCCCAGCCTTTTTCTTCAAGCGCCTTTTGCAATCGTGCAATAAATCCAAGCAGGCGATAATTCGGTTCACTTTTCATAGGTAGATTTCCTTCTCCATTGATTTCTCGAAAAAACTACAAGGCAGACCTAACCTCGTGGTGCAGGGCATCCATGTCCATTGGCTTCAGGAATGCCTTCGTCTTATTGCGATACTCACTGTATAGATCGCGGTCTGCGGTAACGATCAATACCGCTATCTCAGGATAATCTTTTTTGATGTGTTCAAAGATGGATGCCCCACTGACATGCGGCAGGTGCATATCCAGTACAACAACCTGTGGTCGAATTGAATCAATTGCGCCTGCTGCATCACGACCATCACGGCAAATCTCCGAAGAAATACCGTGTATATCCAAAACCATTTGAAATAAATTGGACAGGTCCACATTGTCTTCAATGATCAAAACTTTACTCATGTGCATACTCCAGGGGAAGATCAATCTGAAATTCACTGCCCTTGCTTACTGTGGATCGGACATCCACACTACCGTTCATTTTCAGAACAAGCGCATGAGCAATAGACAACCCCAACCCAACGCCCTGTGCCTTCCGTGTATCGAAGTCGGATGAACGCCTGAAGGGTTTCAAAATATCCGGTAATTGTTGCGCTGGAATGCCCTTGCCTGTATCGGCTACCCTTGCCTGAATATGGGCATTTTTAATCTCGACTTCTATAGTTATTTCACCCTCTTCTGTGAATTTGACCGCGTTATCAATGATATTTCGCAATATCTGAACCACACGACCAAGATCACCAAGCAGGGGCTTATCGTAACCAAACTGAAAATCCAGAGAGATTGCAACAAGCGTATTCTTCTGATGCTGCTCGATCAGATCCGCAAGCTCTTTTCTGAGTTCTTCAGGTGAGAAGGGGCTAACTTCCAACTGAAACTCCCCCGACTCCAGTTGCGCCCGATCCAGCAGATCATTCACCAAACGCAGTAAACGCGCCCCATTCCGGCCAATGATTTCAACCAGCTTGATTATCTTGGAAGACTTTGATGCGGCCAGATTGAGCAGATCAACAGCGCCCATAATCCCAGCCAAAGGCGTACGCAGCTCATGAGAAACAGTTGCCAGCATTGCATCTTTCATCTGGGCAACTTCCATCTCACGGGTGACATCTCTTACAACAGCAACCTTCCCCACACCAGGGACGCGGGCCCAATTCAAAGAAAGTATCCGGCCATCCGGGACTGTGAGATCGCTCTGCTCTTCGGCTTTTTCCAGATCTGCAAGTTGATCCCCAAAGAAATTCAAGGCGACTGGATTTGCGCGCTCGATATGTCCATCAGGTCCCAAGACAACAATGCCATCGGCTGCGTTCTCTAAGATCGCTGTTAGGCGCTCCTGCTCTGTGTAGGCGCTTTCCAAAGCGGCGATCATATTCCTTGCAGCCAACCAGGATAACAAGGCGATCACCCAAAGCATGGCGAGTAAATAGACATTTACCCCAGGCATGATCTGCCCATAGGTTTCTGTCGATCTGGCAGCAAGCACGAAAACATACCCGTTCGCCACACCTGCGGAAAGAAAACTTGCCCAAGGGCGGGCAATAAAAGCAGCAGGCAGGATCGGCAGCACCCAGATCAGGGAGGATTTACCCGCGATCAAACCCTCCGGGGTGTCGGTAAAGTAAATGGAGCCAAAGAGGAAAAGCTGCCAGAGCAAAGCCACGATCCAGGATGGGGCAACCTTATTCAACACAAGCAGACCTGGGATCAAGATCAGTGCTGCCAGTAAGATCGGGAGCATAAATTCTTCCTGCAAGTTATTCCAGGAATCCACCACTTCCACACAAAAGGCTATAAAGACAAGGAAAAAGACACCCTGAAGCATGATGCTCAGCATTAGCTTTCGGCGAGCTTCCAAAATCTCATTCATAGAAAAAATCCTTTGCGTTCTTCATCAAAAGGAAAAGCCGCCAGGGTGAGGGGGGCACCCTAACGACTTCTCGATCCTAACGATACACGATTTCACGCAGGGGTGGTCGGCTCATGCGCAGCTACTCCTGCCAGC
Source organism: Anaerolineaceae bacterium (assembly GCA_002699125.1). Taxonomy (GTDB): domain Bacteria; phylum Chloroflexota; class Anaerolineae; order Promineifilales; family Promineifilaceae; genus Leptofilum. Next base: position 3,504 of record PABI01000038.1, on the reverse strand, counting down.
CGATCTGCCCCTGCCCTTCCCGAACACCCCAATAAAAGACGCTGCCCCAGGAATAGGTTCGCGCCCAGAGTGGGTTGTCGGTACGGTTGGCATTATCCATACGACGGATCTGCACAAAGCGGTCTAAGTAAGCATCGGCCGCGCCGTTATGGTCCAGGTCCGCCATCATCGAAGCAGGCAAGCCTCGTACAGCTAAAGGCGGAATTTCACCACCGGAAGAACGTCCTTCCCAATCCCATTCGCGATGTCCTGTGAAGGTCCCAAACTCATCGCGTCCACAATTGAGTGCCCCACTGCCACCCACTTCACAATGACTTGCCCACTCCTGATAACGCAGTTCCCAATACAGGCGATAAGGCGCACGGGCATAGCCTTCATACAGTGGAAAATCAGCAGGCAGTTCATCCAGACCGACACTGCCTGCTAAAGGACCACCGCCCGCTTCAGGATGAGATGGTAAATCCCAATAGAAAAGCATCGGGTTAGCACCCAATGGTAGGGAGAACTCGCCAATATGCGGCAAATAAACTGTGGCAGCTCCGGCTGCCGGGCGGAAAGTCAGAGTCAGGCGAATATCCCGCCAATCACCGGGGGCGGGATTGCCCGGACTGCCACCACCCAATGCAGCATAGTCGAGTCTGCCTGTGCCCGAGTTTGTGGGCAATGCGCCCAGGCGAATGGCGGTATCTTCCCAACGCACCAGGGTCGCCGGATATGGACGTGCATCCAGAGAAATCGTCGGGAGGCGCACGCTGGCAGTCAGGTGCCAATCCCAATCCGTGCCACAGACAACACCACTCGAAGTAACGGTCAACTCCGTTGTGCAGGGGTTCGGTGGTTCTACATATTCGACGGGGCATTCAGTGGGCAGCCCGGTATTGTAGGCAGCCAGGATCACGCCTGTACAAGCATCCACCAAGCCGCTGGTCGGCAGGCAGCTATCGGGTGGGGCTGAACTACCTGTATAGGAAAAGTATTCCGAAGGGATCAAGACATTAGAAAAGCCAACCGGAGAGATCTCGGTACAAGGCACAATTTCTCCACCACCATCTGAACCGCTGCCACCAGATCCACCTTCGCCTTCCCCCCCACTAGACCCACCGCCGCCCGTATTACAAGTGACCGTATCCGGCGGGGTATAAAAACAATCTCCGGCATCTGCATATGCTGTCTGGGTAACCTGCGTTGAAAAGAATATCGACAACACAAGTAAAATCAAAAAATGCTTGGGGAATCTCATCGTCATCTCCTATTCCTGTACCCCATTGATCGCATCCAAAATGGCATCGCGTGCTGCCGTATCGGTAGCCGCCTGCCAGCCTTCCGGCAAAGGCTGTATGTCCAGACCGTAAACAGCTTCCAACCAGGTGGCATTCCAAACAGGCAAACTCATTAGGGAACTCATCATCTCCCGATCTGAGGCGGCCAAACCAACATCCAACCCGGCTTCCTCATAGCTCATCCGCCCACCGTCAGCACGCCAGCCCAGCCAAAACCATTCGCCTGCGCGGTAACCGAAAAGCAGGAAGGTGCGCGAGGCGCTCAGGCTGCCGTCGCCACCCGTGAAGGTCTTTGCGCCAAGCTGCATGATCCCGTAGGCCGTCTCGGTATCCTGGGAAACAACACAGATCAAGTCAAAGCCATTGCCCCAATCATCCCGTTCATTACCAGCAACGGTTTCAGTACGGAAACAACCACGCAGGACAAGCGAAGTCGCCGGCTTTCGGTTTCGATCAATGCTCCATTGCTGTAAATCAGGCAGGGCAGGTACGGTAAGTAAATCAATAGGCAGCGGACCATCACGGTCTGTCAGGATTTGGACACTGCCAATCTCCGTTTCCATCGGAATGGCATCAAAACCCAAAGCTTCGGTTGCTTCTGCCCGACTGTAGCCTTGATGGATCGCCAAGACCCACGCAACCGTGCGTTCCAAGCCCGCGTAGGCACAGGCAGGGCTAAGGCGTTTGTAGTTTTCACTGAGTGGAATGTCCAGCAGAGACCACTCCGCCGGATTGGATGCACAGGGTGCTGGTGTCTCCGTTGGCACGGGCGGCACTTCAGTGGATTCTTCCTGTATCGCTTCCAGATGTGGCGTTCTGGGGATGTCCGCTGTGCGAAATTCATGCGCTCGCCAGATCGCCATCCCGCCTCCCAACATGAGCAACAATCCCAAGGCGACAAGGGCGATGACCACATAGGAACGTAATCGCCGTTTGCCTGCCAGGTCGGTATAGGTAAAGAAATTCATTATTTATTCCTCATTGATCTTCCCGCGTCACGCCATGCGCCAAATAGCCGATGGTGTCCACGGCGATCCGGCGTTGGGGAAAGAGAAAGCCCGGTGTCAAGACACCCGCTTGCACGCGACAGGCGGGTCTGCCCTGAAACCTTCCACATTGCACGCTGTTCAGGCGCAGATAACTGGGAGCCTGATTGCGGAAGTAAGTCGCTGCGACTGCGTTGCCTGCTGTCGTGGAACGGATGACGCCATTCGGCAAGACTTCGATCTCCTGCGCCCCGGCATGAGCAGCCAGGTCGCCAACTGCCACTGCATCCATCATGCGCACGCTGGTGGTCATATAGTCCAGTAGCCCCATCAGGAAGACGGCCATCAGGGGCAGGATGATCGCATACAGGGCAATCGTTTGCCCGCGTTCTTTTTGCTTTATCGCCATTTTGCCTTCCAAGTCTCGGATCTCGAGATGAAGCGTTCCACCGAATGCCCGCTGCCAAAGCCCAGCCTGAATAGTTCCGGGATTTGCCAACTCACCTGACAGGCACCAGGCTCACCGGGTGCGCTGGGCGGCTCGATCCGCACGGAATACTGCACGCCAAAGGTGCCACTCCAGGCAGAGGAGAGCGTATCGTTCGCGATCCGCTGCGCATTCTGGGTGGCTCGGCCAGGATCAGGCGATTGACTCAAAAATTGGGCACAGCCATAGGCAGCAGCAGTCGCGGCAGTGCGTGCCCGATGAATGGGGATCAAGGAGAGAAAGCCAAATGCCATCAGGACGATCAGCACGGAAAATAGGGCGGTTTCCGCCATTGCCTGCCCATGCTCGGACTTCTTCCGGATCATTCGAAGCCTCCTGCCGGGGGCGGACCGGGGTAAAAACGCCACAGGCGAAAAAAGGAACGTCCCTTTTGTGCTTCGATCAGGGTGATCCCAAACGCCCAGGGTGTATTCTTCTCAATGGCGATGCTGGAACGCACCGTGCGCGGTAGATTTTGACTTGACGTTACAGAATCCCTGATGTCGGGCCACAGGATCGTATCGCGGACAAGATGGGTTGCCGGATCGTTATAGACACCTTCCGTTACGCCCATAATGAAGACGCCCCAATCCGCAGCCGTTGCCCGAAAAGCGTAGAAGCCTGCAAAGACCAGTCCGAAGATCAGCAGGGTCATGATCGGGATCATCAGGGCAAACTCCGCCATCGCTTGCCCGCGCTCGGCTTTCACCTAGCCTCCTGCTGCCATATTGAGGGCGTTGATCCCTGTCTG
>PABI01000037.1 GCA_002699125.1 Anaerolineaceae bacterium | reverse complement strand
TGGTTTGCTTTTTTCATACGTGAATTGTAGCCAATTTCTGGCTTGACAACTCACAAAATAGCTTAACTTGTAACTGATGGGCTTATGGATTGTTTGGCTGTGCATGGTAACAAATGGGCTTGCAGGCTGTCAATGCTCATTTCTTTAAACTCGGTACAATAACCAAAATCGATCACAAAATTTTGTTTTTGAAGGAAACTGAGTATGGCAAACGGCCGTATTAAACCCACTACTGATCTCATCTGGCGGATTGGACAAAAATTCCGCCAATATATCGACAGCGTACAACCTCCGGATGCTTTAGTCATGGTAATCATCGCCCTCATTGTTGGTGTTGGCACTGGTCTGGGCGCTGTGGTTTTTGTTTGGCTGCTGCGGCAGATTAACCAGCTTACCGTTCAGCTTCAGGCATGGAGCGGGGATTTATTGGGGTTGGCCCTGGCGATGGGCACAGCCGGTTTGCTGGTTGGCTTTGTGGTCAATCGCTGGGCCAAAGAAGCCAAAGGGCATGGCGTGCCTGAAGTCATGGAGGCATTGGCACTGCGCGGCGGCCGTATTCGACCCAGAGTTGCATCCATCAAAGTGCTGGCTTCCTCTCTTACCATTGGCACCGGTGGTTCAGCCGGACGCGAGGGACCGATTGTGCAGGTTGGTTCGGCACTGGGCTCTACCATTGGGCAGCTGCTCCACTTTTCCGCCGAACGGATTCGGACCCTGGTGGCTTGCGGTGCAGCGGCAGGCATTGCCGCCACCTTTAACGCGCCTATTGCCGGTGCAATTTTTGCCCTGGAAGTGATTTTGGGGAAATTTACAGTTAGCTATTTTGGGGCAGTGGTGATTAGTTCAGTGGCGGCCAGCGTTATTGGGCGAGCTTATCTCAGTGACAGGCCTGCCTTTACCGTGCCTGCTTATCCTTTCCAGTTTCAGGAACTGCCGCTCTATGTGATTTTGGGCATTTTGGCGGCGCTGGTAGCTGTATTGTTTATTCGCCTGCTCTATTTTATGGAAGATCGATTTGATAAATGGCAGCTGCATCCCGCTTTCAAGGCGGGGCTGGGAATGCTGCTGACGTTAGGGGTGGCCATGCTGCTGCCAGAACGGCAGGCCCTTGGCCCCGGTTTGGAGTTTATTGGTGAGGCCATTGCTGAAGATTTTAGTTTGTCCCTGGGTTTGATGGGAGCCCTGTTGGTGACGAAGATGTTGGCCACTGGCTTTACATTGGGCAGCGGCAACTCTGGCGGCGTGTTTGCACCTGGTTTGTTTATGGGAGCCATTGTTGGCGGGATGGTGGGAACGGTGGCCCATTCAATTTGGCCGGAGGTGGCGGTGAATCCAGGCGCATATGCGATTGTGGGGATGGCGGCCGTTTTTTCTGGGGCGGCGCGGGCACCGATTACGGCCGTACTCATCGTCTTCGAAATGTCCAACGACTACAAACTCATCCTGCCTTTGATGCTGGCCACGGTGCTTTCCACCCTGCTGGCAGAAAACTTGTTCCGCGAATCCATTTACACGCTCAAGCTGCGGCTAAAAGGTATCAGTCTCCAGCGTGGGCGAGACCTGGACGTCATGCAAAGTTTGCAGGTGAAGGAAGCGATGACGGTTGATCCCTATCTGGTTCAGGAGGATATGCCGCTGCCCCAGCTGGGCGAGCTTTTGCAGCGGACGCACCATCACAGCTTTCCCGTGGTCAATGAAGATCTCAACCTGGTAGGGATGGTGAGCCTGCGTGATTATGAACGGGTAGCCGATCGAGAAAACAGCGATTCATTGCAGGTACGGGATATTGCCACGGTGGGCCGGCTGCTCACGGCGTATGAAGATGAGCCATTAAGCGAAATTGTGCAGCGGCTGGCTGTGCGCGGCATTAACAAGATGCCCGTCGTTTCACGAGATGAGCCGCGACGGGTGGTGGGGACAATCCGCCGCAGCGATATTGTGAAGGCGTACAATGTAGCCCTGACCCGTCGGCGGGAAGATGAACCAGATATTGAGAAACTGCCGGTCTTGCCCAATCCGCAAATGTGTTTTTTGGATGTGACGATTACCCCGGAGAGCCAGGTGGTTCACAAAACATTGGCTTCTGTTGCCCCACAGCTGCCGTATGAATGTGTGGTCGTGTCGGTGCGGCGGCAGGGGGTACTGTTAGTGCCGCATGGGGATACGGTTTTGCAGCCAGGCGATGTTTTGAATGTCTTTGTGCGCCGGGCAGATGAGGCGCAGCTGCGCCACTGTTTTGGTGTCAGGCAGTTGGAGAAGGAAAAGGAATAAAAAACGGCCGTTCCTCACGAGAAACGGCCGTTCAAAAAGTCAGTTAGGGTTGCTGTTTAAGCAATGCTTTGTATTTTAAGCTGAATTTGCCCGCCAGGTGTTTCTACAGCCACCGTTTGGCCTTTCTTGGCTCCCAGCAAAGCGCGGCCAAAGGGGGATTCATTGGAGATACGGCCGTTGCCCGGGTCGGCTTCATGAGCACCGACAATGGTATAAGTTGCCTCATATTCGTCCCCCTCATCCAGCTCCACGACGGTAACGGTATGCCCTACACGCACCTTGTCGGCGGGACCAACATCCTCAATGATTTTGGCGCGGCGCAGAGAATCTTCCAGGTCTTTGATACGGCCGTCAACAAACCCTTGCTCCTCTTTCGTGGCATGATAATCGGCATTTTCTTTCAAATCGCCTTGGGCGATGGCCGTTTGTAATCGGTTAGCCAACTCTTCACGTTTCTCGCCTTTGAGATAAGCCAGTTCCTCTTTTATTTTTTGTAATCCTTCTTCAGTTAAGTAGACAACATCAGTTAAATCTTGCGTCATTGCCTTCGCTCCATGCACGAATCAAGGATAGTTCGTGCGTTAAAATACGCAGCTAATATAGGAAGTTAAATTTTAGGTTATTGCCGTGGAAATGTATGTCCCACCCGAATGTTAGGGCGGTCAATGAACTAAAACATTTTTGCTAAGTTTCCACAAATTAAATATGTGTCCAGTGCGGCATCCCTGGGTAGATTGAACCAAAGAACCCCGCACGTTGCGGGGCAAAACACCTGTTTTTTGCTGACGGTTACCATACGCTGAATGGCCCCTAGTATAACTTAGCCCCTTTGTTCTGTCTAGCTTTTTTGCTTTGATGGCCTGTAAATTCATCGATTTTTCAGACTTGGATCGCAGACTGGACTGGCTTTATTGCCCCCAATTAGCCGGTGCAGTAGTTCAATTGGCTTATTGTTTTGCGCTCTTTTCTGGCGTACACTGCAAAGCTGATAGCCTGCAATAAGGGGTGGGGTGCCAAGCTGGGAAACTGCTGCCAATTGACGTGGGTTATGAAATGTCATTGATGCCATTTACGGTTGGATTTTGCCGTGTTCAGCTCAGCCGGTTAGCAATCCACTGTCACAGTTGTTATGAAACGGTTACATCCTATTGAGGGCAGCATCGCGCCAGAATTGCCACCAATTTGCCAGCAAGACTACATTGTTGCTTTGGTGTTGAATGAGGCTGGCGAGGCGATGGTTTGGGAGAGGCAAAAACCGGGCGGTGGTGTCTACTGGCAAATGTTGGAGCGATTCCTTTGTCCCGATGAAGATCCGTTTACGGCCGTTCAGCAAGAATTATTAACGCAGACAGGGCGGCAAACAGGTGAATGGGCTTATTTGGGCAGCCATGTCACAGATACCAGCCAAACGGTGGGGGTCGGCTACTATTTTTGTGCCCGGCAAGCGCGTGCCGTTAGCCCAGTGGCTCAGGTGCAGCCAGCGCCTGACGGAGAATTGCTCCGGCTTAAATGGGTGCCGATAACTGATTTGCGCTATGCTTTGCTAGACGGCCGTTTGGCCATGACCAACCATGCGCTAACTGTCGCTTTGGCGTTGCTTACCATTCTAAAGTAACTGACTCCAATCATCTTGGTTTTTCTGTAAAAGCTTTTGGCCGGCTACCGTTTGCCCCCGTTATCGCTTCTTTATATACTTCTGGTTTGAGCAGAATTGATCCGTCCCAACTTCACATCTAACAACTTAGGCAACACTCGCAGAAGAAAAGGATTCTCCCTTATGCCATTTGCGCCCACCTATGATGTGCCGGAAGTACGCCGCGCCTATACCGAACTGGCCAGAGTTAACACAGAAAACGGCCGTATTGGCCTCCTGATGCTGCACGGTTTTTTGGGCAGCCCGCTAAGTTCGCACCCCATGGCCAACTACCTGGCTGACCGTGGCGTTTCGGTGCATTGTCCGCTGCTGCCCGGCCATGGCCATTATCCCGATAAGCTGCACAAAGTTCCCCGGCAAGCGTGGCTGGCTGAAGCGCAGGAAGCGTTTGCGACGATACAGGGCCAATACGACGAACTATTTTTAATGGGGCATTCCATGGGTGCCGTGCTGGCGGCTCACCTTTGTCTGCAAAATCCCCAGGTGCGCGGCCTCATCATGCTGACGCCGCTTTATGAGGCGCCCGACGACCGGCTAAAATTGATGAAGTTTTTGCGCTTTGTGATGCCCTGGTTTTATCCGTACAAACTGCGCTCCATGCGCAAACTGGTGCGTGAGCGGGTGCTGGATTTTGATCCCACGATTGATTTTGATGATCCGGAGTTCCAGGAAAACGAGCTGGCCAAAGTAAGCCGGGTGTCCACCTCGTCGCTGGTGGAAATGATGAAGGTGGCGGAATACGGCCGTACCCTCTGGCCCAAACTTACCAAGCCCTCCATCATTTTTCGCGGTGGGCACGATCCGGCCGTCAAGCCCGGCACCATTGATAAACTGTTTGCCGTTTTGCCGGGGCCGCACAAAAAGCTGAAAACATTTCCGGAAGCAGGGCATGAGCCGATGCGGCCGTTTGACCCGGCGCATAAAGAGCTGTGGCCAATGGCCTTGGAATTTATCCGCACATATTCTAAAATTGGCCTGGCAACCATTCCCACAAAATAGGTACCATCTTTTCCCACATTCCCAACTCATTTTAACCATGCGTCAGCACCTTGAGTGAGGTAGAATCTTGGGCATGATGAAATCGATCAACCGTTTGTTGCTCGTGCGTCGTCGGCAGGGAGGCAGTCTGCTGCTGTTACGCACCCTACGGCCGATTTACTCCCGGTGGATATTTCAGTCACGGACAAATCGCCAGCAGTTCAGCCAACTAAATACCCGATAATTTTAGAGAACTCCCCGCCACCAAGCCGATGGGGAGTTTTTATTTTGGAGAAAGAGGAGAGATATGCAGCAAGAATATGATACGGCCGTAACCGCCACCATCTACCGCATTCAGATCAGCCCGAAAACGGCCGTAAACCAAACCAAACGCGTCCAGGCCGCCCACCAACTCGGCATCACCAGCCTCACCACCATCCACCCCAGCCGCCTCATCTTCCTGCAAGGCAACCTCACCGAAGCCGACGCCACCCGCCTGGCCCATGAACTCCTCACCGACCCCGTTACCGAGACATTTACCATTAACCATTTACCATTAACCATTCACAAGCGGCCAGAGGCCGCCCACAATCTCACAGTTGAAACCACTCTCCTCCCCGGTGTCACCGACCCACCTGCCGAAAACCTGCACCGTGCCGCCGAACTGCTGGGCGTCGCCGGCCTGGAACGCGTGGCCACCGGCCAGCGCTTTGAGCTAACTGGCAACTTGAGCGATGCCGACAAGCAGCGTTTGGCCACCGAACTCCTGGCCAACCCCGTCATCCAGCGCTTTGCCATCGATAAGCCCATCAGCCCGCCCTTTTTTGCCTACCAGGAAGGGGATGCCCTGGTGGAGACAATCGTCGTGCGCGGCATAGACGATGACACGTTATTGGCCATCAGCCAGGAGCGGCGCCTGGCGCTAAATTTGGAAGAAATGCAGGCCATCCGCGCTTACTACGAGCAAGAAGAACGTGATGCCACCGATGTCGAGCTGGAAATGATCGCCCAGACGTGGAGTGAGCACTGCGTCCACAAAACATTTAAAGCCATCATTGATTATGAAGGACCGCTGCCGGGTAAAACAAGCGAGGCGGAAAAGCAAACCATCAACGGCCTGCTGAACACCTACATTCGCGCCGCCACGGAAAAAGTAAACAAGCCGTGGGTCCGCTCCGCCTTTGTCGACAACGCCGGCATTGTTGCCTTTGATGACCAGTTTGACCTGGCCTTCAAGGTGGAAACGCACAACCACCCGTCGGCACTGGAGCCGTTTGGCGGGGCCAACACCGGCGTGGGCGGCGTGGTGCGCGACGTGCTGGGCGTCAGCGCCCGCCCCATCGCCAACACCGACGTGCTTTGCTTTGGCAGGCCAGACACGCCGCAGGAAGAGTTGCCCGCCGGGGTGCTGCATCCGCGCCGCATCGCCGATGGTGTGATTCACGGCATTGAAGACTACGGTAACAAGATGGGTATTCCCACGGTGAATGGCTCGATTCATTACCACGCGGGCTACACGGCCAATCCATTGGTGTACTGCGGCTGCCTGGGCATCTTGCCGCACGGCAGCCACGTCACCGAACCAGAGTCGGGCGACCTGATCATCGCCATTGGCGGGCGCACCGGGCGGGACGGCCTGCGTGGGGCGACGTTCTCCAGCATGGAGATGGATGTGGCGACGAGTGAAATTGCGGGAACGGCCGTGCAAATTGGCCACCCCATCATGGAAAAACAGGTGCAGGAAGTGGTGCTGCAAGCCCGTGACGCCGGATTGTACACGGCCATTACTGACTGCGGCGCGGGTGGCTTCTCTTCGGCGGTAGGCGAGATGGGCGAGAAGCTGGGAGCCACGGTGCAGCTAAAAAACATCACCACCAAGTACCCCGGTCTGCGCCCCTGGGAACTGTGGCTGAGCGAAGCGCAGGAGCGCATGGTGTTGGCCGTGCCGCCGGCCAATCTGCCCGCGCTGCAAGCCATCTGCGACGGCCAGGATGTGGAATTGGTAAATTTGGGTACGTTTGGCGAAGACGGCCGTCTCCACATCTATTTCGGCGACCGGCTCGTAGGCGATCTCACCATGCAGTTCCTCCACGACGGCCTCCCCCTACGCCACATGACGGCCGTTTGGCAACCAACCGACCCGTCAAATGTCACCTTGTCACCCGGTCACCTTGTCACCTTGTCAGAGCGCCTCCTCGCTCTTCTCTCCCACCCTGATATTCGCAGCAAAGAAGAAGTGATTCGCCGCTACGATCACGAAGTTCAGGGGGGAACGGCCGTCAAACCCCTCACCGGCAGCGCCAACCACGGCCCGTCCGACGCGACCGTCCTTGTTCCCCACAATTCACAATTCACAATTCACGATTCACAATTAAAAATTAAAGGCGTAGCCTTAAGCAACGGCATCTGCCCCAACTACACCGACCTCGACCCGTATGCCATGGCCTGGGCGGCAGTGGATGAGGCGTTGCGCAACGTCGTCGCCGTGGGTGCGGACCCGGATCAGGTTTCTATTTTGGATAATTTCTGCTGGGGCAATCCCAATTTGCCCGACCGATTGGGATCGCTGGTGCGCTGTGCACAGGGCTGTTTTGATGCGGCCGTTTCCTTCCAAACGCCCTTCATCTCCGGCAAAGACAGCCTGAACAACGAATACACCGGCGCCGACGGCGAAAAACACGCCATTCCCGGCACGCTGCTCATCAGCGCGATGGGCATGGTGCCGGACGTCAGCAAAACGGTGACGATGGATTTGAAGCAGGCAGGCAACTTCGTTTTTGTGGTGGGCGACACGCGTGCTGAGCTGGGCGGCAGCCATTTCAACCAGGTGGGTGGCCGCGCCGAAGGCAGCCGCACCGTGCCTCAACCGGTGCCCGACAGCCTGACCAGAATGCGCTTGCTGCACCAGGCCATCCAGGCCGGGCTGGTCCAGGCGTGCCATGACTGCGCCGAAGGGGGTGTGGCTGTGGCCCTGGCCGAAATGTGCCTGGCGGGCCGCGTTGGCGCGGAACTCCAGCTCATCCACGTGCCGCGTGACTGGCATGCGTCGTACTCAGACGATGAAGTTGTGCTCTTCGCCGAATCGCTCAGCCGCTTCCTGGTGGAGGTCCGTCCGGAAGATGCCCCCCGCTTTCGCGAACTGCTGGCCGACGTACCGCATGAATGTGTGGCGGTGGTAGGTGGGGATCGATTGGTGGTGAACGGCCGTACCGGTGAACCCATTTTGAACTTGACCGTGGCAGAGATGGAGGAAGCGTGGCGTGGCCACGTGAACGGTAATCAGTATTCGGTAATCAGTAATCAGTATTCAGTAAACAGTGAACCGATTACCGATAACCGTTCACCGATTACCGAACACCGACCGAAGGTTCTGATTTTGCACGCCAACGGCACCAACCGGGACCACGACGCAGCACTGGCCTGTACGTTGGCCGGCGGCAAGCCGGAGATCGTGCACATCAACCAGCTCATGGCGGGCGAACGGCAGCTGGCAGATTACGGCATGTTGGTGATTCCGGGCGGCTTTTCGTATGGGGACGACCTGGGTGCAGGTGTGTTGTGGGCACTGGATTTGCGGGAGCGATTTGGTGCGGAATTGTGGGACTTTGTGAAAGACGGCCGTCCCGTCCTCGGCATCTGTAACGGCTTCCAAACGCTGGTCAAAGCAGGCATTTTGCCAGGCAACCAATCCTTCGACACCGCTCAGGACAAGTCACCCCGGCAGGTCACCCTGACCTACAACCAATCCAACCAATTTGAATGTCGCTGGGTGACGCTTCAACCTAATAAAGATTCACCCAGCCTCTTTACCCAGAATTTAAACGAACCGATCTACTGCCCGGTAGCTCACGGCGAGGGTCGGCTCATGGTGCAGGATGAAGTGTCTCTGGCCATTTTGCAGACAGAGAATTTAATTCCGCTCCAATATTCAATATTCAATCTCCAATCTCCAATCTCCTACCCAGACAACCCAAACGGCTCCGTCCTGGATATTGCCGCGCTGTGCAACCCGGCGGGCAACGTGCTGGGGCTGATGCCGCATCCGGAGAATCATATCTTTCCCTGGCAGCATCCGCGCGCCAGCCGCGGCGAGCAGGGGATGTTGGGGCTGCGGCTGTTTGAAAACGGAATTAAAAATGCTTAAAGGAGCAACGCAGAGACGCGGAGGCGCAGAGTATTTTCTTTGCGTCTCTGCGCCTCCGCGTTGAAGAAAAATATGCTAACTCATCAAGAATTGCTAGACGCCATTCCCAACTGCCTGGACAGCACCGATTTTGCTGGACTTGGTGAAAAGTATGAGGGCAAGGTGCGGGATGTGTATGTACAGAACGGCCGTCGCATTCTCATCACTACGGACCGGGTCAGTGCTTTTGATCGCGTGTTGGGGCTGATACCGTACAAAGGGCAGGTACTGAACCAGCTCAGCGCCTGGTGGTTTGAGCAAACGGCCGATCTGGCCCGCAACCACGTCATCTCCGTGCCTGATCCCAACGTGACGATTGCTCATGAGGCCGAGCCGCTGCCGGTGGAGATTGTGGTGCGGGGCTACATTACCGGTGTGACCAAGACGTCGCTGTGGTATTTGTATGAGCAGGGGGAGCGACGGCCGTACGGCATTCAGCTTCCCGACGCCCTGCAAAAAAACGATCCGCTGCCCGAACCGATCATCACGCCCACCACCAAAGCGGCAAAAGGCGGCCACGATGAGCGACTGACGGAAGCCGAGATTTTAGAGCAAAAGTTGGTCGATGCTGATTTGTGGGCGGAGATTCGGGAAACGGCCGTATCCCTCTTCAAGCGTGGCCAGGAAATTGCAGTACAGGCAGGGCTCATTTTGGTGGATACCAAGTATGAGATGGGATTGGTGAACGGCCGTCTCACCCTCATCGACGAAATCCACACGCCTGACTCCAGCCGCTACTGGCTGGCCAATAGCTCTGGCAATACTATGGCCGGCGTCCCCACCGAACCCGAAAACTACGACAAAGAGTTCATGCGCAAATGGTACGCTGCGCAGGGCTATCGTGGCGACGGCACGCCACCTACCATGCCCCCCGACCTCATCGCCCAAATCGCCGCCCGCTACCTGGCCACCTACGAAAAACTTACCGGCACCGTTTTCGTTCCTGGTGCTCAGCCCGCCGTTGAACGAATTTTGGGGAATTTAACGCAGAGGCGCGGAGGCGCAGAGGGGTAGTTGGAAGGGGAGGTTCTTGGTGAATACGAAGGTGTTCAATAGCGAAAACGGGATAACGCGGGAGATTGTTGGGGCGACGATTGAAGTCCATCGCACATTGGGTGGGCCTGGCTTATTAGAGAGCGTTTACGAAGAATCGCTGAGTTGGGAAATGTCCCATCGAGGCTTGCTTGTCGAACGGCAATTACAGGTTCCAATTAGCTACAAGGGCAATCCTTTAACCAGCCCACTACGCCTAGACATGCTGGTCGAGAAAAAGGTAATCGTAGAATGTAAAGCAACAACGCAGTACAACAAGATTTTCGAAGCCCAACTTCTGACTTACCTTCGGCTGCTGGATTTACGCGTTGGATTGGTCATCAACTTTGGTGAAAAATACGTCAAACGCGGCATTCATCGTGTTGTCAACAAATTCGATCAATAGCTTAACATGAGCAAATTCCTGAACAACAAAATACGCGCAGTCAAAACAACCCTCTGCGCCTCCGCGCCTCTGCGTTAAGGAAAAAACTATGACAGAACAGATACTCGTTGGTGTAATTATGGGTAGTACGTCGGATTGGGAGACGATGCGACATGCGGTGGAGACGCTGGCGGAATTTGGCGTGCCGCACGAGGCTAAGGTGGTCTCGGCGCACCGCACGCCGGAGTTGATGGCTGAGTATGCCCAAAGCGCCGAGGCGCGGGGCTTGCAGGTAATTATTGCTGGGGCGGGTGGCGCGGCCCATTTGCCGGGGATGGTGGCGGCGCAAACGGCGCTGCCGGTACTGGGCGTGCCGGTGCAAAGCCGCACGCTCAACGGGCTGGATTCGCTGCTGTCCATTGTGCAGATGCCTGGTGGCGTACCGGTGGGCACGCTGGCGATTGGCAAGGCCGGGGCTAAAAATGCGGCTCTGTTGGCGATAGCCATCTTGGGTAACCAGCACCCCGAATTTCGCCAAAAGCTGCACCAGTTCCGCCAGACCCAAACTGAAAAGGTCTTAGGCGACACGCTGCCACCAGCGTAAAAATCTGCGCAGTACCAAATTGCTCGTTAACAACAAAAATCACCCATTGGCGCGACCTGCCGTCTGCGTTAAAGTTCAGACCGATTCAGCAACTTAACCCACTGAAAAGGCAGGAAAAATTTATGTTTCTCAACGTACTCATCATCATTGTCAGCATTGTGGCGCTGGCGTATGGAGCCACCTTTATTGTGGACTCGGCGGCACGGATGGCACGGCGCTTTGGCGTCTCGGAGCTGATCATCGGGCTGACGATTGTGGCTGTGGGCACTTCTGCTCCTGAATTTGCGGTGACAATTAGTGCGGCCGTTTCCGGCCAGGCAGACATCTCCGTGAGCAATATCGTTGGCTCTAATATCTTCAACCTGGGCTTCATCTTGGGCGGCGTGGTCGCCGTGCGAGCCATCGCCACCACACCCAAAATTGTGTATCGTGACGGTGGCATGTTGGCCGGAGCGACGCTCATTTTGCTCTTTTTCATGCGCGACTTGCAGCTGCAAGCCTGGGAAGGTACCGTTTTGCTGGCGCTGCTGTTTACCTATTTACTCTACCTGTACACGCAGCGCGACGTTGATTTGGAAGAAATCCCCGACGGCGATTTCCGCTGGCGCGATGTGCCGCTGTTTATTTTGGGTATTGCCATGGTGGTGTTAGGCGGCGATTTTTTGGTTGAGTCGGCAACGGAAATAGCACGGATGCTCGGAATGTCTGATTGGGTCATTGGGGTGACGATTGTGGCCGCGGGCACTTCAGCTCCAGAGATGGCGACTTCGCTGGTTGGCGTCTTGCGCGGTCATTCGAACATTTCCATTGGTAATTTGATTGGCAGCGATTTATTCAATTTGCTAGGCGTATTGGGATTGGCGGGCGTGATCCAGACTCAGCCAATGGTGATCGATTCGGCCGGATTGAGCAGCCTGATGGTGCTCAGCGGCATGGTGATTTTTGTGGTGGTGTTGATGCGGGTGGGCTGGAAGCTCAACCGCTGGGAAGGGTTTATGCTGATTTTGATTAACTTGCTGCGCTGGATATTGGATTTTGCGTCGAAGTAGGGTGAGGACAACGAATAAAAGGAACAAACGAATAAATGATTCGCTGATTCCTGCCATTCGCTGTAGTCTCCATGAAAACGGTTGCAACTGGACATAAAGTAATTTCCATTAGGTTGTGTTAGTGATGACTAAAATTATTCACAAAGAATTGAGTTATGCGGTTCGCGGGGTTTTGTTTGACGTGCATAACCAGCTTGGACCAATGCTGCCGGAGAAGTTTTATCAGGAAGCGGTGGCCATTGGTTTGGAGGCGAAAGGAATCATCTGCGAGACGGAGAAACAATTTTCGGTGCAGTACTGTGGGGTTGAAGTCGGCCGTTATTTTGTGGATGTTTGGGCTGAAGGGGGCAAGCTACTTTTGGAGTTAAAGGTTGCATCGGAGATTTTGCCAATTCATCGAGCACAAGCGATTTCTTATTTGAAGGTGACGAATGCGGATTTGGCGATTGTGGTGAATTTTGGGGCTAATTTACTTGAGGACGAGCGTCTACCAAACCGGCTGCGAGGGAAAACGGCCGTGCTCCCTGGAAGAATACCACAACCAAATGCAGTAATTCCCTATCCTGAACTAACTACTCAACTCATTCAATTACTTTACAAGGTTCATCATATATTGGGACCTGGTTTCTTCCATCATGTGTATCGTCGTGCAGTTATGATTGAGCTCAGACAGCAAGAAATTGGGTTCGAGTACGTAAGGAAAATGCCGGTTTACTTTCATAATTCTTTCTTGGGAAATCAAGAAAGTCATCTAATACTTGTGGAAAATTGTGTGCTCGTGGCAGCGGTTGCGGTGCAAGAAGTTGATGAAGCCATGAAATCACAGTTGCGTGGCAGAATGCGTCGCCAGAATGTTGCGCTAGGGATTTTAGCGAATTTCAATAGTTCTAGATTGGACATCAGTTTTGTTAAAAAGGAGTACAGCGAATAGTAAGAATCAACGAATGAAAGATTCGCTGATTCTTGTTATTCGTTGTCATCACCAGCATGAGCAATTTTATTTCTCCTCCCGCCACAATAGGCATACTCGGCAGCGGCCAGCTAGGGCGAATGCTGGCGCTGGCAGCACGGCCGTATTCCTACCACGTCCACGTCTTTTCCCCAGAAGCCGACTCGCCCACCGGCCAGGTGGCCGACCGGGAGTTTGCGGCCGCGTATGACGATTTGGCCGCCGTACGCGAATTTGCCCATAGCGTGGACGTGGTGACTTACGAATTTGAGAATGTGCCGCTGGCCACGGCTGAAACCTGCGCCGCCATCGTGCCGCTGCGACCGGGCGCACAGGCGCTGCGAGTAGCCCAAAATCGGCTGCGCGAGAAAACGTTTTTTGCCGACAATGGGTTGCCAACGGTTCCGTTTGCGCCAGTTCATTCATTGGCCGATTTGCAGGTAGGCTTGGCCCAGATTGGCTGCCCGGCGGTGTTGAAAACGGCCGTTTCCGGCTACGATGGCAAGGGGCAAATCAAGATCAATCACCCAAACGAAGCGGCCGAAGCGTGGCAAGCGGTAGGTGAAGTGGATTGCATTTTGGAAGGTTGGGTGGAATTTGAACGTGAAGTTTCGATGGTGGCGGCACGGGATGCAAACGGCCGTATCGCCCACTACAACCTTATCGAAAACGCCCACGCCAACCACATCCTCGATGTCTCCGTGGCCCCAGCCAACGTGCCGCCGCCGGTGCTGGCCGAGGCCGAGGCGATGGTAGACACCGTGCTCACCGCGCTGGATGTGGTGGGGGTGTTGTGTGTAGAATTTTTCCTATGCGAGGACGGCCAACTGCTGCTCAATGAAATCGCCCCCCGTCCGCACAACTCCGGGCATCTCACCATCGAAGCGTGTGTCACCAGCCAGTTCGAGCAGCAGCTGCGCACCGTCTGTGGCCTGCCCGTAGGCGACACCACTTACTTGCGGCCAGCCGCGATGGCCAACCTGTTGGGTGACCTGTGGGAAAAAAGCCAACGCAGAGGCGCAGAGACGCAGAGGAAAAGCGGTAAAAAATCTGCGTCATCTGCGAAATCTGCGGATAAATTCCCGGATTGGACGGCCGTACTCACCGACCCCCACCTGAAACTGCATCTGTACGGCAAAAAAACCGCCCGCCCCGGCCGCAAAATGGGGCACATTACCGCACTGGCAGAGAGCGTGGCTGAGGCAGAAAAGATTGTTAGAGGAGCTAGGAGGAGATTGGAGATTGGAGATTAGAGATTGTGTTTTCAGCCAATCTCTAATCTCCAATCTCCGAATTTCCGGAGGAAAGCAATGGACAACCTGGATTTTCACGAAAACGATAAGTTTCACGACGAATGTGGCATTTTTGGTGTGTATGCGCCGGGGCGCGAGGTGGCACGGCTGACCTTTTTTGGCCTGTATGCTTTGCAGCACCGCGGGCAGGAAAGCGCCGGTATCTCTACCTGCGACGGCCGTTCCGCCTACAGCCACAAAGGGATGGGTTTGGTCTCGCAGGTGTTTAACGAGGAAAATTTACGGCCGTTGGCCGGCCACATGGCCATTGGCCAGAATCGGTACTCAACCACCGGCGGCTCCCACCTGCGCAACGTGCAGCCGTACCTCATTGAGACAATTTATGGACCGCTGGGTGTGGCCCACAACGGCAACCTGACCAACGCGCTGCACCTGCGCCACCAACTCCTGAAGCGTGGTGTCGGCCTATCTTCCACCAGCGACAGCGAGGTGATCACCCAGATGCTGGCCGCCCCGGCCGAGGTGTGGAACCCTAGCAACGGCAACGGCAAGGAAAACGATCGC
The DNA here is from genome assembly GCA_002699125.1 of Anaerolineaceae bacterium. Classification (GTDB taxonomy): domain Bacteria; phylum Chloroflexota; class Anaerolineae; order Promineifilales; family Promineifilaceae; genus Leptofilum. Next base: position 8,434 of record PABI01000037.1, on the reverse strand, counting down.
TGGGTGGCGCGCCTGCGGGCGATGATGGGCGTGCTTGAAGGGGCGTACTCGCTGACGCTGCTGACTCGTGAGGCGGTGTATGCTGTACGCGATCCGTTGGGCTTACGGCCGTTGTGCCTGGGCCAGCTAGAAGATGGTGGCTACGTTGTTGCCAGCGAATCGTGTGCCCTGCACACCATCGGCGCGGACTACCTGCGTGAGATTATGCCCGGCGAGATTTTGCGGCTGGATCATGAAGGGATCACCTCGTTCACCGGCGTCAAGTCGCAGCAGCGCGGCCTGTGCATCTTTGAATACGTCTACTTCGCCCGGCCCGATTCGGTGTTTGAAGGCCAGGTTATCCACGAGGTGCGCCAGCGCCTGGGCCGCATCTTGGCCCGCGAAGCCCCCGCCGACGCCGACGTGGTGGTCGGCGTGCCCGATTCGGCTACCCCGGCAGCAATTGGCTTTAGCCTGGAGTCTGGCCTTGCGTTTACCGAAGGGCTGACGAAAAACCGATACATTGGACGGACCTTTATCCAGCCGGATGACCAGCTGCGCAAAGAAGGTGTGCGCATCAAATACAATCCGCTGGAGGCCAATCTGAAGGGCAAGCGCGTCGTCCTCATCGACGATTCGATTGTGCGCGGCAACACCGCCGGGCCGCTGGTGCAGCTTATCCGCGACGGCGGGGCCAAAGAAGTACACGTGCGCGTCTCTTCGCCGCCGGTGCGCCATCCTTGCTTCATGGGCATCGACATGGCCACGCGCAAAGACCTCATCGCCCACACGCTGGACATTGAAGCTATCCGCCAGCGCATCGGTGCCGACAGCCTGGCTTACCTAACTCATGAGGGGATGGTTGAGGCCGTGACTTCCGGCATCCGCCAGCAAACCGGCCATTGCACCGCCTGTTTTTCTGGCGAATATCCCATCCAAATTCCAGACTGGCTTTTTGATGATGAGCGGGATCGGGAGAAGCTGATTTTTGAGGATATGTGGGGGTGATTAATTGTGAATGGTGAATGGTTAATTGTAAATGGTTAAGGGGGGAGTGTGATGAAGGTTTTGGTTGTTGGTGGTGGGGGAAGGGAGCATGCGCTGGTTTGGAAGTTAGGGCAGTCGGAAAAGGTGCGGGAGATTTTTGTGGCGCCGGGGAATGCGGGCACGGCCGTTTCCGCCCAAAATGTTGCGATAAAAGACAGCGACATCGATGAACTGCTCAACTTTGCCCAGGAAAAGCAGATTGATTTAACGGTAGTGGGGCCAGAGGTGCCGCTGGCGTTGGGCATTGTCGACGCCTTCCAGGCGGCGGGGCTGCTCATTTTTGGCCCGACCCAGGCGGCAGCGCAGCTGGAAGCGTCCAAGGCATTTGCCAAGGAGTTTATGCACAAGTTGGGGATTCCTACGGCCGTATCCCAAACCTTCAATGATTTTGAGGCTGCCGTAGGGGCGCTTCGCGAAGCGCCCCTACGAGACGGCATCGTGGTGAAGGCAAGCGGATTGGCCGCCGGCAAAGGCGTGGTGGTTTGCGATGATGTGGCCCAGGCGGAAGCTGCCCTGCGTGAGATGCTCTTGGAAGGTGCGTTTGGTGCGGCGGGGGCCGAGGTGGTTATCGAGGAGCGGCTGAGTGGACCGGAGCTGTCGCTGCTGGTGCTGACCGATGGCAAGACGGCCGTTCCCCTCAGCCCGGCCCGTGACCACAAACGTGCCTTTGACCACGATCAGGGGCCCAACACTGGCGGCATGGGCGCTTTTGCGCCGCCATCCGACATTGATAACGCGCTGATTGCCCACATCATGCGCACCATCGTCCAGCCAACCATTGACGGCATAGCGGCGCTGGGCACGCCGTATGTCGGTGTGCTGTATGCCGGACTCATGCTCACCGCTGATGGACCGAAGGTGATCGAGTTTAACTGCCGCTTTGGCGACCCGGAAACGCAGGTGGTCCTGCCTTTGCTGGCAAGCGATTTGGTGGAACTGATGCTGGCGTGCGTGAACGGCCGTCTCACCCCAGAAATGGTCAAAATCCACCCTGGGGCCTGCGCTACGGTGGTCATGGCCGCACCAGGTTACCCAGCCAGCTACCCTAAGGGGCTGCCCATCACCGGGGTAGACACTTTGCCGGAGGATGTGATGGTGTTTCACGCGGGCACGACCCGACAAAATGGGCAGCTCGTCACCAGTGGCGGGCGGGTCTTGGCCGTGACGGCACGGGGAGATGATTTGGAGACGGCCGTTTCTCGCGCCTACGTTGGCGTGGAGAAGATTCATTTTGACGACGCCCATTTTCGCACCGACATCGGCCGTCAACAATCTGCTTATGCGGTGGCAGGGGTGGATTTAAAAGCTGGTAATCGGGCGACGACCTTGATGAAAACGGCCGTGCACAGCACTTTCGGTCCTGAAGTTCTTTCTTATGTCGGCAGTTTTGGTGGTTTATTTGACATAAGCGCTTCAAAAGTGATGGATCAGCCGGTGTTGGTGGCCTCCACCGACGGCGTGGGCACCAAAACGATGGTGGCTGCTGCTATGAACCGCTGGGACACAATTGGCCACGACATCGTCAACCATTGCATCAACGACATTTTGGTGCAGGGCGCAAAACCGCTTTTTTTCCTTGATTACGTGGCTTCGACCAAATTGAATCCAGAGCAGATTGCCGAGGTGGTGGGCGGCATTGCTGCCGCCTGTCGCGAAGCAGGCATGGCGCTGCTGGGCGGCGAAACGGCCGAAATGCCCGGCGTCTATCAGAAGGGTGAGTTGGATTTGGTCGGCACCGTGGTTGGACTGGTAGATCGGGCTCAAATTATTGATGGCTCGCGCATTGCCGATGGAGACGCAATTTTGGGGCTGCCCAGCAGTGGATTACACACCAATGGCTTTACGTTGGCGCGGCGGGCGCTGACTGGTTTGGCGTGGACGGCCGTTCATCCCCAACTCAACGACACCATCGGCAATGTGCTTTTAACCCCCCACCGCAGCTACCTGGCTGAGGTGCAGGCACTGCAAAACGCCGGCATCGACATTCACGGACTGGCCCACATCACCGGCGGCGGGCTGATTGACAATCCGCCACGCATTTTCCCGGCAGGGCTGGGGGCGCGGCTGCGGCGCGGCAGCTGGGCGGTGCCGCCTATCTTCAAGCTCATCCAGCAGCACGGGCAAATCAGCGATGAAGAAATGGCTCATGTGTTTAACCTGGGATTGGGGATGCTGGTGATGGTGTCGCAGGCGCAGGTGGATTTGGCGGTTACGACCGTTCCCCAAGCCCATATCGTTGGCGAAATTGTTGCTGGCAATGAAGGCGTCATTTTTGAATAACAGGACGCAGATGAACGCTGATAAACGCAGATTTTTCTTTCTTTTCTCTGTGAAACTCTGTGGCTCCTCTGTGAAACTCTGTGTTCCTAAGATTCGGAGTAACGTAAATGAAAATTCCGCGTTTGGTGATTTTAATTTCTGGGTCGGGCAGTAATTTGCAGGCGATTTTGGAAGCGATTGAACATGGGCAGATAACGGCCGTTCCCAGCCTCATTGTTTCCAATCGTAAAGACGCCTACGGTTTGGTGCGGGCGGAAAAGGCAGGCGTGCTAACGGCCTATTTCCCCTTTAAGCCGTATCGGGATGCGGATAAATCGCGGGAACAGTACGATGCGGATCTGGCGGAATTGATACGGCCGTATCACCCCAATCTCGTCATTTTGGCCGGCTGGATGCACATTCTCAGCGCCGCCTTTTTGGAGCATTTTCCCGATAAAGTGATCAATCTGCATCCAGCGCTGCCGGGCCAATTTGCCGGCACCCACGCCATCCAGCGCGCCTTTGCGGCGTACCAGCGGGGCGAAATTGAGCATACCGGCTGCATGGTCCACTACACTGTCCCAGAGGTGGATGCCGGTCCGGTGATTGCTCAGGCAGAAGTGCCGATCTTGCCCACAGACAGCCTGGTTGACCTGGAAACGCGCATGCACCAGACGGAACACAAGCTGTTGGTAACGGCCGTGCAGACAATTTTAGCTGAGGATTAACTATTCGTTTTGCTGCTATCCTCCCTCCTGGTGACTGTGTTATAATACGCCTTCAAAGTCCCAATTAACGGATAAATTTTTTCGTATAAATGTTGGAGAGAAACTATGTCTGGACATTCTAAGTGGTCCACCATCAAACATAAAAAGGCGGCTACGGATAAAAAACGCGGCAAAATTTTCACGCAGCTGACCAAAGAGTTGACCATTGCCGCACGGGAAGGCGGGGGCGATCCTTCTTTCAATACCCGGCTGTCTTTAGCCATTGACAAAGCTAAAGCCAACAACATGCCCAAAGACAACATCGAGCGGGCGATTAAGCGCGGCACGGGTGAACTGGAAGGCGCAGAGCTTTTTGAACTGATGTATGAAGCGTATGCGCCCAACGGCATTGGTATTCTGGTTGAAGTGGTCACGGATAATAAAAACCGTGCCGTAGCTGATTTGCGCCATGCCCTGAGCAAAAACGGGGGCAATATGGCGGAAGCTGGGGCTGTCGCCTGGCAGTTCACGCGTAAGGGTTATATTGCTGTTGGTGGTACGGTAGACCAGGATGAACTATTTCTAGTGGCGGCCGATGCCGGTGCCGAAGATATTCAGTTTGGCGAGATGGCTGAAGTGTATACCGAGCTGGAAAACTTCCAGGCAGTGCGCGAGGCAATCAAAGAGGCCGGCATGGAAGTAGAGGAAGCCAGCATGGTGTACGAGCCGAATAATGCCATCGAACTCACGGAATCTGACGCCCTCCAGGTGATGCGGGTAATTGAAGTCATTGAAGATTTAGATGACGTGCAAAACGTCTATTCTACGCTGGAAATTAGCGACGAAGCCATCGCCGCAATGGAAGCAGCGTAACTAATTGTGAATTGTGAATAATTAATTGTGAATGGCTAACTAGGTTTCATTCACAATTCGCGATTCACAATTCACAATTCACAATTTTTCATGCGTATTTTGGGATTGGACCCCGGCACGGCGACCACCGGGTATGGCATTGTGGATGTGGCGGAGGGGGAATTTACGGCCGTAACCTACGGCGTCATCAAAACCCTGGCCAAAACACCCATGCCGCAGCGCTTGCAGCAAATCCAGCAGGAATTACAGCAAATTTTAGACGAATTTCAACCGGACAGCGTGGGTATTGAAGAGGTCTTTTTTGGTAGGAATGTGACGACAGCCATTACCGTGGGACAGGCGCGCGGTGTGCTGCTGCTGACAGTAGCCAACGCCGGGCTGCCCATCGGCGAATATTCACCGCCGAAGATTAAAGATGCGGTTACTGGCTACGGCAAAGCAGACAAGGCCCAGGTACAGCTCATGGTGCGCAATTTATTGGACCTGGAAGAGACGCCCCGCCCCGATGATGCCGCCGATGGTCTGGCGGTGGCCATCACCCACTACCATTACCAACGCTTCGAATCACTCTACGATTAAATATGCCCGATTTTGAATTTCATCCGGTTACGGCCGAACGTTGGCCAGACCTCGAAACGTTTTTTAAGGCAAACGGCAATCCCAATTACTGCTGGTGTATGCGCTGGCGCTTGAGCAGCAGCCAGTTCAGCAAAGAAGATGCCGCCGGGCGCAAGCGACAGCTGGCAAACTTTGTCAATGAAGATGTTCCGGTTGGCGTGCTGGCTTATCACGAGGGTAAGGTAGTGGGTTGGTGTTCCATTGGGCCTAGAGAAAGCTATCTTGGCCTGGAGCGATCTCGCATTTTAAAGCGCATTGATGAGGAGCCGGTTTGGTCTGTGGTCTGTTTTTTTGTGGATCGGGCGTTTCGCGGGCAGGGGGTGACAGCAAAATTGTTGAAAGCGGCCGTTGCCTATGCCGGTGCACAGGGGGCTGAATGGGTAGAAGGGTATCCGGTTGAGTTTGGTAAAAGCTACCAGTTTATGGGTGCTCCATCAATATTTGCCCAGGTGGGAATTGCGGAAGTTGGTGAGGCCAGCAACGGCCGTAAAATTGTGCGAATGCGTACAAATCAGGAATAATTGGGTTTATGATAGCGTCTTTGAGCGGCACGATTCTAAAAATTGAAGAAAGCAGTCTGGTGATTGGTGTGGGCGGCGTTGGCGTGCGGGTGTTTGTGCCGCGCACCGTGCTGGAGGATGTTGGCGGCATTGGCCGCTCGCTACGGCTGCACACACACCTTATTGTGCGGGAGCAGGAGCTGTCGCTGTATGGTTTTGAGACGGAAGAGGATTTGCAGCTGTTTGAGGTGCTGCTGGGGGTGAACGGCGTTGGTCCCAAAGTGGCGCTCTCTATTTTGGCTACGCTGAGTCCGGAGATGCTAAAAAGTGCCATTATGCGGGAGGAAACGGCCGTTCTCCAGCGTGTCCCCGGCATTGGCAAGAAAACGGCCGAACGCATCATGTTCCAGCTGCGCGATAAGCTCGATTTGACCCAGGTGAGTACGGCCGTACCGTTGGTCAGCGATGTGGATGCCGATGTGATCGACTTTCTCACCGGGCTGGGATTCAGCATTGTCGAGGCGCAATCTGCTCTGCAAAACATCCCCCGCGACATCAAATCCTTTGACGAGCGCGTGCAAACCGCCTTGCAACATCTTGATCAAGGTTGATCGAAACTATTTTGCAAACTGTTGTATACTGGGCAAAAGCATTAAAGATGGAGTCCAAAAATGACTGACGAACAATTGTTGCAGCGAATTACAACTGATCCGGCAGTGATGGTAGGTAAGCCAGTTATTCAGGGAACCCGTCTGACTGTTGACTACATTCTCAATCTATTGGCCCACGGGGCTACCTATGACGAAATCTTGAATGAGTATCACGGGCTTACCATCGCTGACATTCAAGCTTGCCTTTTGTTTGCTACAAAGTCGCTAAGGCTGGATACTCATAACCAATGACAAAGATTTTGGGGAAAAAGTGTGCAGGGAGAAACGGCCGCATCATGGCGTTATCTTTCTTCGTTTAGCGGATGAACGCTCTCCAAGTAAAATTGCTGTTTTACAAAAATTGCTTGGTAATCATGCGGGAAATTTGGCAGACAACTTCGTAGTTGTAACCGAGAAAAATGTGCGTTTTGCGCAAACAAAGTAGAACTTGATGACACTTGAAAAAGAGATCTGGGACTTTTTGCACGGTCATTTACAAAGCATCTTTACCAAGGATGTGGCGACATACAAAGCAACCACGGCCGAAGATCTATCGCTGTATGAATGGTTTGTCACGCCGCACCGACAGGATGGGTTGGACTTCCATTTTTTCATGATTGACCACAGCTGGGCCGATACCGACAGCGATTTTCGTTATGATTTATGGGAGCCGCGCGTGCAGATTTATGGAGCAGAGGGGGGTGGGGTGATAACGGCCGTTGTCTCCTACACCTTCATGCTCACCATTGCTACCGAAGCAGGCATTAAACACCGCAGTCACAACGAAAGCCGCGTCCTCATCAAGGACCAGAATGGCTGGCAGGTGGTTCACGTCCACAAATCTCCCACCTGGCGCGCCCCCCACGAATCGGGTCAGTAATCGGTGAGCAGGTTTTCTTACTTGCAGCTCACCGATTACCGATAACGGTTTACCGATTACGAAACATGTGCTCGCTGCCAGGGCCAGGCCCCTACAGTGAGGTTGCGGCGCTGGAAGAAGAACACGGCCAGGGCAAAGCTCACCAATCCAACACCTAGCAAGACAAGCATATCCCCAGTTTGTTGACCTTCCATAATTGCCGGTCCCGAAGCATCCAGATAGGTGAAGAGGAAAAACGGCTCGAATGGCTCCAGTACAGTGGTGGAAGCGGCCAGGTTGCTGCCAAAGTAGCTGACGACGAGGACGGCGGCAGCAATCATGGCGGCAATGCGGCGGTTGGCGCAAAAGGCAGCCAAAAACATACTGAGCATCCCTACGGCAAAAACCAGGGGCCAGGCAAACATAACGGCCGTAAACAAATCCATCCCCACCATCTCCGTCTCAATCTGGCTCTCAATGGCCTGAAACACCAGCAGCGAAACCACAGAGGCAACCAGGAACATAATAAGTGAGGAAATGACAAAGGCGATTGCCTTGGCTGCCACAATTTGCCAGCGTGGCAGCGGCAGTGTCACGACCATCTCTAAACGGCCGTCTTCCTCTTCCCCAGCCAGCGTGCCGGTACCGTTGATGATGCCGTAAATGGCAGCAACCAGGGGCATAAAAATAATAAGGATGGAGCCTACAAAATCGGCAAAGGTTCCCAAAGTGATGCCCATTGCCTGGTAAATTTCCAAATCTGCCAGGCTGGCCATTTCTTCCGCTACCGACGGGTAAATAGAAACGTAAACCAGTGGAAAAAAACACAACCCTAGGCTCCAGCCAATGATGGCGTTGCGCCGAAAAACCAACTCTTGCCACAATAACCTAAGCATGATTGTCTCCATTCTCCTTGCCGTAATAGGTCAGGAAGATTTCTTC
>PABI01000036.1 GCA_002699125.1 Anaerolineaceae bacterium | reverse complement strand
TCGCTATGAGACTGTCACATTTGAGCAGATTGTTAAAGTTCGACTTTTATTTTTGGCGATTTTTTACGATTTCGCCGCCAATTGCACAAAACTTGCGCTTAAACATCCCCTAAAAATAAGAATTAAAGCATCCTCATCAATCATATGGAAAATAGGCAAAGTTGCCACTAAAAAAGTTGTTGCAACTATGTTTGCTGACTGTACGTAACTTTACCTTAGACCCGGGTTTTAACGGGTAGCATTTTTAATAAGGCAACGGACTAACATCGAACCCCCTAGCGACTCAAATAAGGAGATTGTCATGGATTTAGTTAGTATTGTCTTGTGGATTGTTCTGGGTGGTGTGGCTGGCTGGATTGCCAGCATCATCATGAAGCGCAATGCCCAAATGGGAATGGTTGCCAATATTGTTGTCGGCATTGTTGGTGCCCTAATTGGTGGCTTTGTGGTCGACTTGTTGGGCTTTGCGCCGGCGTCAGGCTTCAATTTCTACAGCCTGCTTGTCGCCATTTTGGGCGCTGTCATTTTGTTGGCAATTGTCGGCTATCTACGCCGCGCCACGAATTGATGCCTGACCGTTAGATTTTTGTTCTGACAATTGAATAGTGTGAAGAAGACGGCTGACACACTTAAGATGTGCCAGCCGTTTTAGTTTGAGAGGGTGTTTCGACCTATTTTTTGTTGCTAAAAATGCGCTTTAAGGCGAGTCGCGTTTCCGGGAACAAAACGTAGAAGACAGCAAACACAGCACCGCCGTATGCGGCCGTTGCCAAAAGGCAAATGGCTAGTTTTGCTCCTGCCCCGTCATAAGCGCTTAGGCCCCAGCGCAGAATAATGCTGCTTACCATTGTGCCTAACATGGCCGCTAGGAACACGGCCGTTAACCACAACGTTTCTTCGGCGGATAAATTTTCTAACCAATGCTGCCATTTTTTCATGATGTTTATGATCCTCTACAAGTTTGTTACACTTTCTATGATCTTCGGCGAGTCAACTGAATCAGTTGCACAAGCTGACATACAAAACCTATACGGTGATCCTAACAAACAATCCTTCGATGGTTTAATGGGAAAACCCTCTCAATAGTCGCAATCTTTGCCAAAAATGCAGGGGAAATTAATACTACCCTCAGAAAAAACGGCCGTTCTCCTGGGAGAACGGCCGTCTCTATCACCTCTACTCTACCCGCAAAAGTCAGGGCAACTCTATCGCGACAGTCACCGTCTCGCCCGCGTAGCTAGGCAGCATAAACGGCTCGCTTGTAAAAAGCAGGTCCGTTTCCGATTCATCATTGTAAACCAGCCAGCGGAACGGGCCATCGCCCAAATCTTCCGCCCCGACCCACCAGTTTACCTGGCCGGCTGAATTAAAGTGGCCCCGCCAGCCATCGACGTCATGCCACTCGCCGGTGTACGGATCCTGCCATTGCATCAAGGTCCACAACCCGCCAGTGACATCCTCAGCATCAGCGCGCAGCACAATCTGGCCGCCGCTGGGAATGGTGACAGGCTCACTTGTTGGCGCCGGCGGGCTGGGTGTGGGCCGCGGCGGTGGCGCGGTTGGTGCATCAGGCGCATCAACGGCCGCCAATGAGAACAGCGCAATGGTTCCCAGCAATATCAAAGTGAATAGTTTCGTTTTCATATCAGTTAAGTTCTCCGCTCAAAGGTGGGTGCATTTTAAGCAATGCATCTCACGAACATTATGGAGCCAGAACGGGACCATAAATATTGTTATAGGGACCACCGTTTTGCTCGTGGTCTTCCAGGACGGCACCGGCTGCCTGCCCGCTGTTGGCCGAATCGACCTGAACGTAAACGGCCGTCCCCGCCAAAATCGTACCGGGGAAGCTGCTGTGCTCCGCACTGAAATAGCCGTCGTCCAGCGTCAGCGTGCGGGTTTCGCCGGGCGCGATGGGATTGGTGGCGGCATCAACACCCCACACCACGCCGCGCGGGCTGACGTTTTGCCAGATGTCGTTGACGGCCGTTGGCGGTTGGTTGGCATCATACAGACCAATGTAGGCATCGACCCAGAAATCATCGCTCACCGTATTGGCCCCCACGTTTTGAATCACCACGGTCACATTGTCACTGCTAACTGTGACGCTTTGCACGACCAAATCGGGAAAGGTCTGCGGTGAAACAATGAACGGTAGATATGTTTCATAACGGTCATTGTCTGTAATCAGCGCCGTGATGCCACTCACGGACTCGCCGGTATAGGCAATGTCTGTGGTCATCAGCGCGTGGGAGATGCTGCCGGTATGGTCATTTTCGACCACGTCGTCATCAACGGCCGTTACGATAACCGTTTGCGGTGTGTCCCAGTTGGCGGCATCAAAGTTCAGGGTAATGCCAACGCCTGCGCCTGCGCCCACGTCCAGTTGGCCATCGGGCGTAATTTGGAGGTCCACGGGCTGAACAGGCTGGCTGGTGAGGACGGCCGTGTAGCTGTCGGTAGTGCCATCTTCGGCAACGGCCGTGCTACCCCCGCTCTCATTAATAATCACGCCGGCACTGTCATTGTCTGTGATAGTGGCCACGACAGAATCAGAGGGCGTGATGACAATGCCGTCGTAGGTGGTGTCGCTGCTGCCGGCAGCGTGAATAATTGTGCCGTTGTGCAGCCCTTCGGCCACCGCATCATCAACAGGAGTAATCGTGACCACCTGTGGCGTGTTCCAATCGGCCGTGCCAAAAGTGAGCGTCAGCGCCGTGCCCGCCCCTGCTCCAACATCCAGCTGGCCGTCCGGGCTGACCGTGATTTCGACCGGCATGGTGGGTTGGCTGGTGAGGACCACGCTGTACGTATCCGTGATAGCCCCTTCGGCGACAGAGATGCTGCCCAGCTCATCAATTTGCACACCGGCGGTGTCGTCGTTTTGGATGGTGCCCGTTCCGGGTCCACCAAGCGTTACGTTACGGCCGTTGGCTTGCAGCCCGCTCAGGTTGACGGTAAACGTTTCGTCTATTTCAGCAATCTCATCACCGGCCACATCGACCAGAACCGTTTGGCTTTCACCAGCGGTTCCTGTGAAATTTAGCGCCGTTGCAGGTACAGAGGTGTAATCGGTTCCGGCTGTGGCGCTGCCTGCCGAAGTGGCATAATTTACGGTAAGCCCCACATCTGTGGCGGCAGACAAGGTTACGTCAAAGGAGAATTGGGCCGTGCCGCTGTCGCCCTCGGCCTGGCTCACGTTGCTGACGGAAAGTGTGGCCGCATCATCATTTTGAATGGTGCCAGTCCCGTTTGCACCCAGCGTCACGTTACGGCCGTTCGCTTGCAGCCCACTCAGGTTGACGGCAAACGTTTCGTCCAGTTCCACCGTGGCGTCACCGGCCACATCAACCACAACAGTTTTGCTCTCACCTGCCGTGCCGGTGAAGTTGAGCGCGGTTGAGGGTATTGTGGTGTAATCGCTCCCGGCGGTGGCGCTGCCGGCCGCGGTGGCGTAGTTGACGGTGAGTCCCACATCGGTGGCCGCAGATAGGGTGACATTAAAGGAGAATTGGGTCGTGCCGCTGTCACCTTCGGCCTGGCTGACATTGTTGACGGAAAGGGTGGTCGCGTCGTCGTTGGTGATGGTACCGGTGACGGCCGTTGCTGTATTCACTGTGTAGCCAGTGCCGGCGGCCAGGGTAAGTTGCACAGTTTCATTCAGCTCCACGACGGAATCGGCCGTGGGGTCAATGGTCAGCGTGGCCGTGGATGAACCGGCCCCAATCGTAATCGTGCCGGAGGTAGTGCCAAATGTGGCAGCGCCGGTTTGACTGTAATCGCTGCTTACGGCCGTCCCCCCCACCGCGAAGTTCACTGTCAACGGACTGGTTGTAGCCCCGCTGCGGGTGAAGGTGTAAACAAGGTTGGTCGCACCGTCTTCATTGGCTGACGAAGGTGTCAGAGACAGTGAGACGCTGGGCGAACTGGTCAGGCGGAAAATTTCTTCGCCAACGCCGGTATCCTCCGCCACAAAGTACAAATCGCCATTGAACTCGGTAAACTCTCGGGGATAGCTGTCATCTGAACCGTTCAGGTTGGTGTGCAGATCGAAAGTATTGGTGGACGCATTGTATTCAAACAGCTCACGCCCCACACTGCTCTCCATCACTGTGTACAGGTAGCCATTAAACACCGTCAGCGACGTCAGGTTGGAATCGCCAGAAGCCGGTCGATTGCCGTTGGTGATTTGGGTCACCGTGTCCGTTGTGGGATTATATTTAAATGGCTCCGAAAGGCCGCCAACTGTATCTGCTTCAAAGTACAGCTCGCCATTGAACGGGGTAAACAATCCAGGACGGCCGTCGGCGGCACCGGTGGCAATATCTGCTACCAACTCAATTGTGTTGTTGTCACTGCGCAAACGGAATAACTCTTGGCCAACGCCGGTATCCTCGGCCACAAAATACAAATCGCCGTCAAACTCGGTAAACTGCCGAGGATAGCTCTCAGCCGAGCCATTCAAGTTAGTATGCAGGTCAAAGGTGTTGGTCCCCGGACGATATTGGAACAATTCGCGTCCTACGCTGCTTTCCATCACCGTATACAGGTTGCCATTAAACACCGTCAGGGAGGTCAGATTGGAGTCTCCTGAGGCCGGACGATTGCCATTGGTGATTTGGGTCACGACGCCTGTGTTGGGATTGTATTTAAACGGTTCCGAGTGGTTCCAATCCCCTACTGTATCTCCCTCAAAAAACAGTTCGCCGTTAAATTCGGTGAACAAGTTGGGGAAGCTGCTGGCACTGCCCGCCGTCACATTGGCGGCCAGCTCAATTGTGTTGTTGTCACTGCGCAAGCGGAAGATTTCTTCGCCTACGGCCGTATCCGTCGCTACAAAGTACAAATCGCCGTCGAACTCGGTGAACTGCCGCGGATAGCTGTCACCTGAACCATTCAGGTTGGTGTGCAGATCAAAAGCGTTGGTGGTCGAGTTGTATTGAAACAGCTCGCGGCCGCCGCTGCTTTCCATCACCGTGTACAGATTCCCATTGAACACAGTGAGTGAAGTCAGGTTAGAATCGCCTGAAGCCGGGCGATTGCCATTGGTAATTTGAGTGACAGTGTCGGTTGTGGGATTGTATTTGAACGGTTCTGAGTGATTCCAGTCCCCCACTGTATCTCCTTCAAAAAACAGCTCGCCGTTGAACTCGGTGAACAGACCAGGATAGCTGCTGGCGCTGCCGCTTGTTACATCGGCGGCCAACTCAATGGTACCGGCTCCGTTGGCTTGCGGGGGAACAAATAGATACAGGGCAGCAAGTGCTAGAGTGAGTAGAACGATATTTTTTTTCATGACTCCCTTGCGGCTCGATCCGGGCGATCAAGCATGTTGTTGAATCGATTATTAGGTTGTTTAGACAATGATTGATTCGTTTGAATCGGGTGGTGTTCTAAAGATGACGCGGTGTTTGGTGAACGTCGTCGTTAGAAAATGGGCAACTTGTGCGCCGAGGGCATATGATACAAAGTAAGGGGAAAAGTTGAAACGGTACAGTGTGGCTAGGAGAGAGGGGCTAAAGCAAATGAAGCGATCCTACGGCTGCATCACCCCACAAAGCGGGGGCTGCCATTTCATCTGGTTGTGTTTAGCAGCCAACTGGTCAATTTGTCGAGCAATTTCATCGGGAAAAGGCGAGGTGCGGCGCGTGTCGCGGTCGGCATGAGAGCCGATGACTTCCAGCGTGGCGGCCAGCTTGCCGATCGTCTCGTTGATCATGAAGTGGATAAAGTGGATGCGTTTGGCGGTACGGCCGTTGATCCGTGTATGGATCGCGACCGTTTCCCCCACGTGTACTTCTGCCAGATAACGAATGTGCTGCTCCAGCGCAAACGCGCCGCCGCTGGTAGTCTGGTAATAAGCGTCATCCATGCCAAACGAAGCAAAAAAGTCCCAGGCAGCATCATCAAACAGCCCCATGTAGTGGCGAATATTCATGTGCCCCATGACGTCCAGATACGCCGCCGGGATGACGCCGCGGTGAAAGCAGGGGAGCTGTTGGATTTGCGCAACTTCGATCATTTTTTTGGGGAGAGATTGGAGATTGATCTTTGCAGACCAATCTCCAATCTCTAATTTCCTGTTCTTTTGTAGTGCCATACACCATCCACCGTCTCCTGCACAATTGCTCCTTCCGCCTGGAGCAAATCGAGGTAGCCAATGAGCATCCAAAGCCCGGCAAAGCGAAAGGTGGACGGATAGTGAGCATACATTTGATTAACCAAGGTATAAGCCGTGTGGTGGCCCTGTTGGACCAGCGACAGCGCTTCGGCTTTGCGCTGGTGAATACGATCCCGCTGCTTTTGGATGAGCTGGCGATGGTTTTGGAACGGCTCGCCGTGACCAGGATACACGGTGTCGATCTCCAGCGCTTCGCAGCGGTTGAGTGATTCCATGAAGATGGGCAAGCTGGGCTGGCGCGGCTGGTTGGGCGACGGCCGTTCCACAATCGGTGTTGGGGTTTTGGGCAGCAGCATGTCGGCTGAGAGAAAGTGGCGGCTCTCCGGCTGATAGAAGCAGGTCTGGTGGCTGGCGTGCCCCGGCATGTGCAGCACCTGCCAGTTCGCTCCGCCCATTGCCAACGTATCACCAAGCCCAAACGTTTGAATACACTCAGCCGGAACCGGTGATATTTGGTCGGCAATCTGGTCGAAGTAAGTCAGCACCATTTGCGCCATTTCATCCGGCAAACCAGCCTGAATGAGAAAATGCTCGCGGTAATAGTCGGCCCGCAGGCCGAAATGTTTTTTGGGGTCAACCAGCCATTTAGCGCCAATGTCGGCAATCCAGACTGGCGCGCCGCTGATAGCCGCAATTTTGGCGGCCAGGCCAAAGTGATCAACATGGGGATGGGTGATGACGACGCGGCGAATATTAGCAGGGGCAAGGTCGTGCTGGGCCAGACCGGCCTTGAGCGCTTCCCAGCTGGCGGGCGTCTCTACACCACAATCCACCAGGATTGGCTCCGGCTCCGTGAACAAGTAGCTGTTCACAGAACCCACATCAAATTCAGTTGGCAGCTCAATGCGAATTGGTTTCATGTAAACGCTCACAAGGATGGTTGCAGAACGGCCGTTTCCACCCACTCATCTGCTAATAAACGATAAAGTGTTACAGCCCGACGCAGCTGCCATAAATGGGTCGATTTGTGCAGGGTGGCGCTGCCATTGGCCACGGCCGTTTCCAATTCATTCAGCCCCCACCAGCGAAAGTCACTGCCGATCATGTCGTCACCCGGCACAACTTGGCCGCTTTCGTAGCGCAGCAGGTAATTGATACCCACCATAAAGCGCACATTGTCGTCGTAATGGAACGATTGACTGTGCAGGACAGTTAACGGCCGTACCTGAATATCGCCCACCTCTTCCCGTACCTCGCGCAAAATGCCTACGAGCACCGTCTCGCCAGCTTCCAGCCCGCCGCTCACGGTTTGCCACTCGTTTCGGCCGTTGCGCCGCGGCGAAGAAAGCAGCAAAAACTGCTCATTCTCGTTGATGATGATCGCTTGCAGCGCGATGGCCGAGGTGGCAAACGGCCGTCCACGTTTACTTACAATTACCGGCTGATTCTCCAAAACGTCACCCTCAAGAATGGCACGCAGATCACCCTGATTTACCTGATTAAATAGATCAAAAAATCAGGGTAATCAGGAGAATCAGCGTTCTATTATTAGCCAGAAGCCTCCTGGGCCAGCCATTGCAGCATGACCCGAATCTGACTGGCGTGTCCGGCGGTTTTGTAATAGTCGTGGATGTTGTGCCATTGCTCGGTGTCGGGCACGGCCGTTTCATAAGCACAGTCCACCAAAGCAATCACATCGGCATCCTCACTCACCTCAGGCGACACGCCCTGCGCTAACGCTGCCCGGCATTGGGCCTCGATGGCATTAAAATAGGCGATATTGTCTAGCAGCAGCGCGCGACCGGCCGTGACGGGTGCGTGACAGTACAACACCGTATCGGCCGGCAGATTTGCCAGCTTTGCCAGCGATTCGCGCATTTGCGGCAGGCCTTCTGGCACACGGGCTACCGGGTAGGGCATTTCGGCCGCATCGGCTGCCAGCACGGTTTTGATCTCCGGCAAAAAGAGGGAGTAATGATCTTCGGTGTGGCCCGGCGTAGGCAGCAGTTCCACCGTTAAATCGCCGCCGTCGATGACAAATTTATCCTGGATGAGCAGCGTGGGCGGGGTAAAAACGACCTCGCTAAAAATTTCCGGCTCAAGTTCCTGCATTTTGGCCAGATACAGTTTGGCTTCCTCCTGTGCAAACAGAGCCGGGCTTAGGTGGCTGCCAATGATGGGTGCGGGGTGCACGGCCGTTTCCCCGGCAAACAACTGGTTCCCCCAACAATGATCGTAATCGGCATGGGTGTTGATGACCAGAAGCTGCCGCCCCTCGGCCAGATAAGGTTCAGCCCAGGCCAGCATTTGCCCGCCGGTTTGCGGATTGATCACCGTGTCTACCAGCAGCACAAAGCGCTGGGTGATGATGATGAACGTCTTAACCAAACGGCCGTTCCGGCAAACCAAAATGCGCTCATCCCAGCCGCCGTTTTCGATTAATTCAAGTTCGTTAGTGTGGGACATAGAGTGTTCAAGTAGTAAAGTGTTCAGGTGTTCAGGTATTCAAGTGATCAAGTGCGAAGGTTTTGGATAAACACCTGAAAACCTACACACATGCTCACGCATCACGCATCACGCAGCTTGCGGCAACGTAAAGACAAAGCGACTGCCCACCCCATCTGGACCAGGCTCAACCCAAATACGGCCGTCGTGCGCTTCCACTGCCAGTTTGCAGTAAGAAAGCCCCAGCCCAAAACCGCGCGGCCGAACGCCACCCGCTTCCATCTGGGCAAAGCGGTCAAAAATGCGCTCACGCGCCGCTGGCGGAACGCCGGGCCCGGCATCTACGACGCTCACTTCGACCATATCATTTTGGGGAACGGCCGTTACAATCAATGGACCACCCTTGGGTGAGTATTTAATCGCATTGTCCACCAGGTTGGTCAGCACGCGCCGAATTTGGTCGGGATCGGCCAGGACATCAGGCAAATCTGGTGAGAAGTTTAATGTCAGCGTCATCTCCCGCTTGTTCAGGGCAAAGGCGTTCAGCTGCATCACCTCATCCATGAGATCGGCCAGCCGGGTGGCTTTGCGTTCGCCTAACGGCCGTCCCGCCTCAATTTGAGCAATGTCCAGCAGCGAATCCACCAAATCCTGCATGCGCAAATGGGACAGGCGGGCAATTTCCAACAGCTCGCGATTCTCGGCCAGCACATCTTCCGGCAACACCAGCTCCAGCATGTTGAGGGCACTAAACAGATTGCCCAGCGGATTGCGCAAATCGTGTACCACCAACTCGCTTAGCTCCTGGCGGCGCTGTTCCATCTGGCGCAGCGCTTCATTTTCCGACTGCAATTCCTCGACCTCGGCACTCAGCTCTCGCCCGATGGCCGTGTTGACCCGCGACATCTCTTCAGCGGCGCGCAGACGGTTGCTCAATATTTCCATCATGTTGGTGCTAAAGTTGGGATCGATTTGCAGCAGTTCAAAAAAATCGTTGCGATGAATGCCCAAAAGCCGCACGTCATCAAGCGCCACAATAGAAGCCGAGCGCGGCTTGTTGTCGATGAGAGACATCTCACCCACCACTTCACCGGGACCCCGGTAATTGACGCTGGCCGGATTGGAAAAATCGCCCTGCACCACAGCCACACGTCCAGACCAGATCAGGTAGGCAATGTCGCCGTGCTGCCCTTCAAACACCACAATTTCACCGGGTTTGTAGCGATGCTCAATCATCACCTGGTCCAACATTTTGCGGTCCAGCGATGATAACAAGCTGACGACAGTGGAGCCTGCGGCCGTTTCTGAAGGATCGATCGGCGTTGGCTGGGCCGCCCGGATGACTTCAAATTCCGAATCTGATAATTTTTGGGTGTTCATCATGTTGCAACCTGTTTTTTTACGGCCGTTATTATGCCGCATTTAACCAGAGTTGACATACCCGCAGCAAACAGCTAACGGCTCAACATTTCCGGCGCATCAAAAAAGATGCGCTCCCCCTGGAATTTTTGCTTTTCCATGTCCCAGGGAAACAAGATCGTTACATTGAACTCAATCGGGTTGCCCGTGGGCGGATTACCCAGCCATTCTCCCTGGTGCGTGCCGGTAACGTGGGCTTCTTCATACACACCCTGCGGCCCAATCACAATGTATTGCAGGTCAAAATGAATGTCGGGGAAGGCAGTAAGTAGTTCCGTATAAAATTGGGTGGCTCCCGCTTTGCCGTGCCATTTATGGCCCGTTTGCACCATTTCATAAACACAATCGTCTGTCAGGGTAGACATCAGGCCCGGAATATCCCGGTTATCTTCAGCAATAGAGTGGGTCTTCCACTCTTGCCGAATCTGGTTATAAAGCTCTGGCGTCATTTTGCGGCGGTACAGTTCAATTACTTTCTCATGTCCCATAAGCTTCTCCTTTGTGGTTGTAGGTCAATTTTACAAAATTGACCTACGGTTCCTGGCGTGAAACAAACCCGTCATATGGCTTTGGCGCGTTGTCGTGCGCTTCAATTTCCCATGTTTTGCGCCAGAGCGAGCTGGCCCCATCAATACGAATCGATTCGCCGCTGATGTAGCTGGCTCCCGGCGAGAGCAAAAAGACGATGGCTGCGGCCGTTTCGCTTTCTGTCCCCATCCGTTTGAAAGGAATATCCTTCACCACTTCCTGGATAAAATTCTGGGCCACCTCTGGATAGTTGTCTAAACCGCTCGATTCAATCAGGCCGGGTGCCACGGCATTGATACGCACCCCGGAACGCGCCCATTCTACCGCCAACGTCTTGGTCAGGTTTTCTACACCGGCCCGCGCCGCCGCCGAGTGCACCATACCAGGAAAGCCGCGCCAATTTTCCATGAGCATATTAACAATCGCCCCACCCTTGTCACGCATTGCCTGGTTATACGCTTCGCGGCACATCAAAAAGGTGCCGGTCAGGTTGGTTTCAACCACGGCATGAAATCCTTTTTTGCTGATAAACTCCGCCGGACTTAAAAACTGGCCACCGGCGTTGTTCACCAGGCCGTGCACTGCACCCTGCCGCGCCAGCACATCGGTAAACAGCGCCTGCACCTGCTCCTCTTCGCGGATGTTGCAGGTGAAAGTGGATGATTCACCACCCAGATTGGTGATTTCTTGCTGAACGGCCGTTAACTTTTCCACCGTCCGCCCCACCAACACCACATGCGCGCCTAATGATGCCAACTCAACGGCCGTTGCCCGGCCAATACCGCTGCCGCCGCCGGTCACGATGATCGTTTGCCCGGCAAATAAATCTGCCCTAAAAATGGATTGATACTTCATATAAATGTCATGCTGAGGTCCTCCGAAGCATCCCTACGGTGAACCAGATGATACTGTTCTGCCAATCATTAAGTTTCTCTCTGAGGCAGTTTAGAGGGATGCTTCGCTGCGCTCAGCATGACAGCTTTTACAAAATCCCTACCCGCTCAAAAAAGACACGCATCGCCTCGGCCACAGCACGCGGCTTTTCCACGGGGGACGAATGGCCCGCATCCGCAATCACCCGCATGCGGCAATCATGAATACGGTCGGCCATCGTTTGCGAATAGCTCGTCGGTGTGGCCACATCATGCTTGCCTACAATGACCACGGTTGGCGTCTGGATATTCTCCAACTGGTCCACCACGCTGTCGCGGCTAAAAATGGCGTTGGCAAAGGCCGTAATCGCCTTGGTATCGTGGCCGGTAATGATGCTGCGCCATTTCTTGACCTCAGCCTGTCGCTGAGAATCCTTGAGGAAGGTTTCATAAAACAAAATAGGCATTACGCGGCCAATGACCGGTCGCCAGCCGACAAGATTTACCGTTTTAAGCAGCAAATTGTACTGTTTTAATTTAGCTTTATCCTCTGCATCAGCAGCAGTGTCGATGAGAATGAGCGATCTGAGCAGCTCCGGACGACGCAGGGCAACGCGCAGCCCCACAAAACCGCCGGTAGACATGCCCACAAAGTGGACCGGACCAATGTCCAGCGCCTCGATCAGCCCGATGGCATCATTAACCAGCGCATCGAGATCATAGCTGCTGGTGACCACTTCGGAACGGCCGTGTCCCCGTTGATCATAGGCGATGCAGCGAAACTGATCCTGGAACGCCTCGATTTGGCCATCATACATCGTGTGGTCCATCAGGTAGCCGTGCGAAAACAGCATCACCTCAGACCCTGTTCCCTTTTCCTCATAAAACAGTTCAACATCATTAACCTTAATTTGCGGCATGGGAATCCTCCTCTCCACTGTGTAAAGTTTCGTTTTGTGCAGACTGCTGATTGGCTAACGGCCGTTTCCCTTGTCCTGTCACTCGTTGCCACAAACCAGACGGCTGGCGGCGCTGAAAATCGGCCAACAGCAAAATGAAACTCGATAACAATCCTAGCCCTAAAATGATGTAAACAACGGTAAAAATTTTGCCAACGGCCGTTTGCGGCGAAAAATCACCATACCCCACCGTTGTCAAGGTAATAACGCTAAAGTAAAACGAATCCAGCCAACTCCAGCCCTCCACTTGATGGTAAAACCAGGTGCCGGTAAGCAAAATCAGGAGCACGGACCAAAACAAGCCGCGAAATTCCGGCTCTTTCAGCCCATCCCGAACGCTGCGAACCAGGCGCAAAATAAAGATAAACAGTGCGGGCATATTATCCCACGGCTCCAAAACGGCCGTACATCATATCAACGGCCGCTTTGGCCATCAGCGGAATCATTGGGCCAAAGGCGGCAAAGCGCTGGTCCTGCGTTTGCCCGCGCACAAAGCGGATGTATATCTGGGCCAGAATCACCGTCAGGCGAAACAGCCCCAGCGTGTGATAATAATGAATATTTTGGATGGAACGGCCGCTTTTTGCTGCATACCGTTCCACCAGCTCCCGCCGCGTCAGGAAGCCCAAATCAGCCGGGGGCATCCGCGCAATCCCCTGAAGATAAGCCGGATCCGTTGGTTCCGTCCAGTAACACAACAGCGCCCCCAGGTCAGTCATTGGATCGCCCAGTGTGCACATGTCCCAATCAAAAATCGCCACCAACCGCCCCGGATCATCCGACGCCAGCATCACGTTATCCAGCTTGTAATCATTGTGCACCAAAGAAAACTTGGTAGAGCGCGGCATATTTTCCTTGAGCCAGGTGTAAGCGTCGTCCATTTCCGGCACCGCTTCTGCACCTTCAAACTGCCTGGCAGCACGCCACCGTTTGTACCAGCCCTCCACCTGTCGCTCAATAAACCCTTCTGGCTTGCCCAAATCAGATAGGCCCAGCGCGGCATAATCAACGGCGTGGAATAGGGCCAGGGCATCCACCAGCGCCTCGCTCATGCGGCGAGGCGCGTCGGGCATATCGGCAAACTGCGGCGGCATCGTTTGCCGCACCACCACCCCTTTGCGCCGCTCCATCACAAAAAAGTCCGCCCCGATGAGGTCCGTATCCGCGCAGTACAAAAAGGCACGCGGCGCAGTTGGCAGCGCCTGGTGCAATACGGACAGCACCTTGTACTCCCGCGCCATGTCGTGAGCTGATTTGGCAACGGGACCCAGCGGCGGCCGGCGCAAAACGTATTCATGGCTGCCATAATCCAGCAGGTAGGTGAGATTGGCCGCACCGCCGCCAAACTGCCGCACGTTCAGCTCGTTTTCGCTGCCAGGCAGCTTGCCCCGCAGGTAGCCGGCCACCTTTGCCACATCAATCCGCTCATCCGGCCGCACTTCAATTGTGTCTTTCATCTGATTACCGTTCACGGTTTACCGATCACTGATACTGGGCAAAAATCCGCCGGGCGACAGACCATTTGTGCACCTCATCCGGCCCGTCGTAGATGCGGGCAGCGCGCTCGTGGCGGAACCAGTAAGCAATCGGCGTGTCGTCGGTCATGCCCAGGCCGCCGTGCACCTGCAAGGCGCGGTCCAGCACCGTTTGCAGCACGCCAGCCACGTGGAACTTAATCAACGAAATGTCATCGCGGGCAGCATATTGGCCTTCTTCGTCGATGCGCTTGGCGGTGGCCAGCACCATGAGACGCGCCGCATTGATCTCGGCCCGGCCCTCCGCTGCCCAATTTTGGATGGTTTGCTGCCCGGCTAACGGCCGTCCCGGTGCTACCTCGCGCTTCAACGCATAACGACACATCAGCTCAAAAGACCGCTCGCAAATACCCAACCAGCGCATACAGTGGTGAATGCGACCTGGTCCCAGGCGCTCCTGGGCAATGGCAAAACCTTCACCCTCTTTGCCCAATAGATTAGTTTGCGGCACGCGTACTTCATCATAGCGCACTTCGGCGTGGCTGGCCCAGCCGTCGCCCGGCTCACCCATCACGGAGATATTGCGCACCAGCGTGTAGCCGAGTGTGTCCAGCGGCACCAAAATCTGGCTAGCGCGGGCATGGCGGTTGGCTTCCGGGTTGGTGATGGCCATCACCACAGCAAAAGCAGCGCCATCGGCCGAACTGGTGAACCATTTGTGGCCATCGATGATATAGCTGTCGCCTTCGCGTACGGCCGTACAGCTCATCATCGTCGGGTTAGAGCCAGCGTGTTCCGGCTCCGTCATCGAAAAGCAGCTGCGGATTTCACCGCGCAGCAGCGGCATCAAAAACGTCTCTTTCTGCTCCGCCGTACCGTGATCGATCAAAATCTCCATGTTGCCCGCGTCCGGCGCCTGGCAGTTAAACACGTAATGCCCAAAAGGCGTCTGCCCCAGCTCCTGGCTCACCAGCCCATGCTCAAACAGCGTCAGCCCCATGCCGCCATATTCCTTTGGCACCTGCGGCAGCCAGAGGCCTAAATCCTTTACTTTTTGCCGCTTCTGCTGCAACTTAGGCGCCAGGGCGTTAAATCCACTCGCCAGATACTCTTTCTCAAGTGGAAACAGCTCTTCACGGACAAATTCACGAATTGTCGCCAGGTTCTTTTGAAATTCAGGGGAAAGATCGAACACCGTTGCTACTCCTATTGTGTGGGAATCGGTTATCGGTCAACGATAATCAGTAACTGCTCTAGCCTACTGATTACGGATCACGGTTTACCGGTTACTGAATACTGTTGCCAACAAACTGCCCGCCGTCAATCAACATCGTTGCCCCCGTGGTAAAGTGAGACGCACTGGAGGCCAGGTACAGGGCGATGCCGGTTAGCTCTTCCGGCTCAGCCATGCGGCCCTGGGGAATCTGCTTTAGCACCGCTTCATTAATTTGCGGATTGCTCCAGAGGGCAGCGCTAAATTTTGTTTTGACAAAGCCCGGCGCAATGGCATTCACCTGGATGTTGTCCCCGGCCAATTCTGCCGCCAGCACTTTTGTGAGCATGAGAACGGCCGCTTTGCTCACACAGTATACTCCCATCCCCGGCTGCGGCGTCAGGCCGGCAATTGAGGCAACGTTGATAACTTTGCCGCCGCCGCGGGCCTTCATGCTGGGGACACACCCTTTGACGACGCGAAAATACCCTTTCACGTTCACGTCCAAAATTTTGTCCCATTGGCTTTCTTCGGCCGTCATCACCGGGCCAAAATGCGGGTTGGTGGCCGCATTGTTCACCACAATGTCGATGCCGCCATACGCGTCCGTTGCTCTGGCAACCAGGGCATTAATCGCGCCATCGTCACCTGTGTGGGCCGCCACCGGCAGCGCCGTGCCGCCATTGCCACGAATGATTTCGGCCACCTCGTTGAGCGACTCTTGCTTGCGGCTGGCCAAAACCACTTTGGCCCCGGCAGCAGCATATGCCTCGGCAATGGCCTGCCCAATACCGCGCGAGGCACCGGTGATTAGGGCTACTTTTCCAGACAAATCAAAATCAGGTTGACTCATTCTTCCTCCAGTGAAAATAATCCACAGATTGCACAGATTTCGCAGATTGGTTTAAAGAAATCTGTGTAATGGTTCGGCTGCGCTCACCACAAGCCTGCGAAATCTGCGGATTTTCATTTGTGGTGGTATACCGCGGTAATCCAGATCCTTATTGGCCAGTGAACTGCGGCGGCCGTCTTTCGGCAAAAGCCCGCACCCCTTCCAGGTGGTCGTGGCTGGGGATAGTTTGCTTTTGCAGACGGGCTTCGTACTCAATGGTGCTGGCTAAATCGTTCCGGGCGGCGTGGTTGAGGGCGTGTTTGGTGAGGCCCAGGGCTAAAGTCGGCCGTTTGGCCAGCTTGTGCGCCCATTCAAGTGTCACAGGCAGCAGTTGCTCTGGAGCAGCCAACTTATTCGTCAGGCCAAATTCCAGGCATTGTACCGCCGAAATGCGCTCCCCTTCGATGGCAATCTGGTAAGCGCGACTATAGCCAATCTGCCGCACCAAAAACCAGCAGGCACCGGCATCCGGCACCAGGCCAATGTTGCTGAAGGCCATCATCAGGCTGGCATCCTCAGCCATCACCAGTAAATCACAGGCCAGGGCCAGCGCAGCCCCGGCACCAGCCGCCACCCCGTTCACCGCGGCAATCACCGGCTTCTCGATGGTGGTGATCAACCCCATCAACGGTTGGTAACTGGTTAAAATGCCTTCATACACCTGATCGGCGGTTGGCTGCTGGGCAAAATCAGACAGGTCGGCCCCGGCGCAAAACCCCTTGCCCGCGCCGGTCAACACAACAGCGCGCACGCTTTCATCAGCCCCGGCATGGCGAAACGCTGCCAGTAAATCTTTATTTAACTGGGCATTCAGGGCATTGCGCCGCTCCGGGCGATTGAGGGTGATTTGCGCCACCTGATCGTCTTGTTCATACAGAACAGTTGAAAATGTGGGAAGATTTGCAGCCACGGCGTCTCCTTTTTTGGATTGTGCAGCCATCTTTTAGTTGCGTTTCGAGGAAAGTTACGTGCAAACTATAAACGCCACAGGGCATTTGTGCAACGGATGCAGGTAAGCAGGCAGGCGTAGGCTGCTCACGCGGCAAGCGTTGAGCAAATCGATCGTTTGCGCGTTATGATCGAGGAACTACTTGTGGAGGTAGCTCCCATGAAACATTTAATGAACCAGAATTTCTGGCTGAAAACGGCCGTTTCCCTCATCATCCTTTTGCTCATCACCGCCTGCACCGTCACAGAAGCCCGCCCCACCATCATTCCCACTGTGGTGACGCCGACACCGCAGGCAACGGCCGTTCCGCCCACGCCAGAACCAACCACGGCAACAGTCATTGCCTTAGCCACACCAACCACCCCACTGGCAGCGCCAACGGCCGTACCCACAAGATACATCGAGCCAACGCCTACACCCACCCCCAACTATCCGATGCTGCCCAGCGAAAACAGCCTCAGCTTCGCCCTGCAAAACCAGTTTGGCGGCATGCCGCGAGCGCTGCTGGTCGATGACTCGGTGGCCTATCTGGCTGTTGGGCCACGCCTGGTGGCTGTGGATGTAACAGACCCCGCCGCGCCGCAATTTTTGGGCCAAAGCCCCGTTGTGGGCGATGCACTATTCGATATCGTGCAGGTAGGTGCGCGAGTTTATGGCGCAGCCGGCCGTGCCGGATTGGTCATGTTTGACGTCTCAGATCCAACCAGCATTCAACTAGCAAGTGGTGGACCTAACTACAGCGGGGCTAAAGCGCCAAACGCCACGCAGATTGTGAGCAGCAACGGCCGTGTCTTCATCAGTAATGTCGATTACACAGTTGTTGAGGGCGATTTAATCTGGTTTGATCTGGCAGCGAACGGGCAGCCGACCTTTGCCAGTTCCATGCCCCTTGATGAGGCCAATGCCCGGTTTAGCGCCACCGCCGACCTGCTTTTTATCCCCTCCAAGGCAGGCATCCAGGTTGTTGATCCGCAAAATCCCACGCAGCCGCTCAGCGTAATTGAAGCAGGGCAGGAAGTTTACCAAGTGTTTACGGCCGTTCATCACAACCTCCCCTATCTCATCTACATGGATCAGCAGGGTACCCACTTCACCATCTATGATTTAGCGGATCCCACCAGCCCCCAGATTGTTCCGCAAAACCAGCCAGTCTCACTAAATTTCCTGAGTGAATTGACAAGCAATGACAACATCCTGGCCACCAGTTTCACTTTTGGCGAATTTGGCTATTGCAGCAGCCAGATCACCATTGTAGACACGACTCAACCAGAAGCACCGCAAAAAACGACCGAATTTGATCCGCAAAATTGCATTAGCGAGATAGCGGGCAGCGGCGAGCTGCTGTACGTAGCCGGAATTAGCGGCCTGCAAATCTTCAGCACCAGCGATCCGGCCAATTTGCAGCTGCTGGGCACCTATACCAATCCTTTTGGCCTCCAAACAGTTGATGACATTCTGCCCGGCCAGCCCACCAGCTACGTATTGACCAGCGAAGGACGTGGCTCCATCATTGCCAGCCTGGACATGGCCCAGCCAACGCCAACCCTGCTCAGCCAAACCGAGCCGTTTACGGGTAATCAGATTCTCCAACTGCTGGGTACCGGTCAAACAATTATTGCGCCCGTATGGAACAACAGCATGTTGATCTTCGATACCACCAATCCGGCCAATCTGTCTCAGCTTTACGCGCCGCAAGAAGAAGGTGAGGTACTGAGTCAATTGCATAGCACGGCACTGGTAGGCAGCGTGCTGTACATGCCCATGGCGAGCCAATATGTCTTCTCCGGCAACCTCGGCACCTTTGATCTGCAAGACCCTTCTAATCCTCAGCTTATTAGTAGTGTGAACACCGGACTGCAAACCTTGGAAACAATCGTTGTGGGCGATGGTTATCTTTACTTGCTAGAAGGCTATGAGCAGCTGAAGCTGGCCATTATCGACATTAGCCAACCTCTGGAGCCAAAACTGGTAAGCAACATCACCTTGCCCGAAGACGCCAGCCGGTTGGCGGTTGTGGGCAGCACACTCTATGCCATGTGCGCTGGCGACAGATGTCAATCGCTGACAGTTATTGATGTGGCAGATGCGGAACGGCCGTCCATCCTCAATCAGTGGCAACTACCATTCGGCGTGGTCGATTCAGTCACCATCGGGCAGCGCCTCTACACGATTTCTAGCGACAACACCGTCCGGGCACTAGACGTGAGCCAGCCTGAGCAGCCCAAGGTAATTGGTGCCATTGCACTGCCCGGTTCATACGGCCGTCTTACGGCCGACGAAAATACGCTTTACGTCTCCGCCGGAGCAAACGGCCTTTATATGCTCACCACATCGCCATAACCATTCCCGACAAAGGGTGTCAGGAATCATGCGGTAAACTCTCATCAAATAAACGCTTAGGTGCCTGGCACTGGTCACCAAAAGGTCACCAAAACTTCAACTGCCAAGGCTGTTTGACCAATGCCAGGCACCACGAAAGAAACTCAAAAAGAGAGGGCTCCTATGAAATATGGTTTTGTTATTCCCAGCGGCGATGCGCGTACGGTGGCCGATCTGGCCAAAACGGCCGAATCCGCCGGTTGGGACGCAATTTTTGTCTGGGAACCGGTCTGGGGCATTGACGCCTGGATCAGCCTGACGGCCGCCGCCATGCAAACCGAGCGCATTCGCCTGGGTACGATGATCACCCCCATTTCGCGGATGCGCCCTTGGAAGCTGGCCAGCGAAACGGCCACGCTGGACAATCTCTCCGGCGGGCGCGTCATTTTGGGCGTGGGGCTGGGCGCGGTGGACACCGGCTTTAAAGCCTTTGGCGAAGTCACCGATCGCAAAACGCGCGCCGAACTGCTGGACGAAGGGCTGGACATCCTGACGGGACTGTGGCGCGGCCAGCCTTTTCGCTACAGCGGCAAACATTATCAAATAGAGGAATGCGACTTCTTCCCGCCACCGCCGCCCGTGCAGCAGCCCCGCATTCCCATCTGGATGGTGGGCGCGTGGAACTGGCCCAAGTCAATGGAGCGCGTGCTGCGCTACGATGGTCTGCTGCCCAACGTGCTGGATGCCCAAAAACAGCACCAACCGCTGACGCCGGAAGCCGTAGCCGAAATGTCTGCCTTCATCCAGGCAAAGAAACCCAACGAGCCGTTTGATATTGTGGTGGAAGGGGAAACGCCGGGTGATAAACCGGAAGAGGCGGCGGAAGTGGTACGGCCGTATGCCCAAGCTGGCGCAACCTGGTGGCTGGAAGCCCGTTGGCAGGTGCCGCGCACAGCAGAAGGCGAGCAGTTGGTCGCGGAGCGTGTAAGGCAAGGACCGCCTATTTTGAGTAAAAAGTGATAAGTGGCACCTACTTTTTACTTTTCACTTATCACTTTTCACTGGCCTTCTCCGCCACCTCGACCAGCAACTCATACGGCTGGGCGCCGGTGACGAGGTATTTGTTGTTGTACACCAGTGCCGGGACACCGCTGAGGCCGTACTGAAACGCCTGCTGCACATCGGCCATCATTTCATTTTGGTAAGTGGGCTCGTCCAGTGCAGCTAAAAATTGATCGCGGTCCAGGCCAACGGCCGTTGCCACCGCAGCCAATACGTCCACATCCTCAATATTTTTGGCATCCTGCCAGTAGGCTCGGAAAACCGCGTCGTGGTACGCTTCCCCCACCCCCTGTGCCTCGGCAAACTTGGCCCCGACCAGCGCCGGGCGACTGTCGATGCCAAACGGGCCAGAATTGATTGCTAACCCGTACCGCTCGCGCGCCATTCTGACCATTTGCGGCCGTCCCGCTTCAATGCGGGCACGATATTCGGGGGAAATTGGGGGTGAGCCAGCAGGACGCAGTTCATACGAGCGCCAACGGATTTCTACATCATGCGATTGCTTGAGCTTCTCCAAACTGGAGGAGACGAGAAAGCAAAACGGTCAAACAAAATCTGACCAAACGTCGATGGTGACTTGATTTTCAGACATACATTCCTCTTCAAAATGTAGCCGCGGATTCCAATCCGCGCTTTGCGCGCTAAGAAAACGCGGCTACGGCGTTGTTAATTGGACGCTGATTTACCTGATCGCCCTGATCAGGTAAATCAGCGTGCTATTTTGATTGGCAGGTGGGACAATAGTAGAGTCGTCGCCCGCCGATGTTGTCTTTAATGATGGCCGTGCCGCAGTTGTAACAGGGACGGCCGTCGCGATCAAACACCCAGAAGCGATACTCCCGGTAACTTTGCCCTTCTTCTTTTAACCTGTTTGCCAGTTCTAAATCGTTGGTGATGCCGCGGGTCTGGTACGATTGGCGCGTGAGGGAAACGGCCGCTTCCGCCAACGCCCCGATTTGTTCCTCCGCACAATCCATCGGCCGCAAATCCGGGTGAACGCAGGCTACAAACAGCACCTCGCTGCGCAAATAGTTGCCCAGCCCGGCCAAAAAGCCCTGGTCCAGCAGCAGCGAGGTCAAACGCCGCCGCCGAAACGCATCGGCCACCAACCGTGCTGCAACCTCTGAGACAGTAACGGACTCGTCCAACAAATCCGGCCCCAGCTTGCTTAAAAACGGATGGCTGTCCAGCTCTTCATCGCGCAAAACGGCAATGTCGGAGGCGCTGTACAGCAGGGCAGATTTTTCCTCGTTGTGGATGGCCAGCCGCAGCTGCCGGTTGGTGTCGGGAAAGTCGTGGGCGTCGCGCACCATCCATTTGCCGTAGAGCTGGTTGTGGCTGTAAATATTCCAGCCGTTGGCAAAGCGGGTCAGCATCGCTTTGCCTCTGGCCTGAACGGCCGTTACCGTCACCCCGGTCAATTTTTCTTCATACTTTTTCAGCTGGTCGAAGGCAAAGCAAACGGCCGTTGTCGGTCGCCCGGCAATTGCTTCAGCCACCGCATCGGCCGCTAGCTGAATTTCTGGCCCTTCAGGCATACAAACTGCTCCAATGTGTGTAAAAAGTTGTTGATGGGATTGATCTTACCAAAAAACACGCATTTTGCCGTTTTTCTCATGGTACAGAAAAGCAAATCACCAGTCACACGAGTCAACGAATGAGAAGAATGAATACAGGTGCTATACCCGCGAAGGCGGGTATCCATCTTTTCGACCAGAGTGGATTCCTGCCTTCGCAGGAATGACAATTATGTTTTGTAACCTGTGTCCAGGGAGATCCGAATAGCTGGAAAATTCGACCTATTCGTCCATTCGTTAAATTCGTGATGAAGTTTTTTACGATTCGGCCGTTTCGGTGGAGGTATCAAGGAAGAGGCTAAGTTCTGCTTCGGAGAGTGGCTCGGCGGATTCGGTGGCGTAGAAGCCCGTTTCCCACAGGCTGCCATGCAACTCAAATTCCTGACGGATGGTTTGCTCTGAGCCATTTTTGAACAGGTAGGCGGCCCAGGCATTGTCCCGGCCTGGCGGCACGGTGACAACAAGCTGGACCAGATCGGCCTGCACCTGCACGTGGGTCAGCACACAGGCATTGGCTACAGCCAGGCGGTTCATGGCCCGGCGCAGGGGAATGCGCAGGTGGCTGGGCAGCGGTTCCAAAGGCCGCCAGACAATGACGCAAGACGGCCGTTGCCCCATGCCAAACCCATTACCCAACAGCCCAGTCTGGGCCAAAACACGCCCTTCGACAACGGCCGTCAGCTTTTTGGCCATGCGCCGCGCCTGCTGCCGCACTTCGGTTAACGGCGCTTCGGGCAGCGCCACTAGCGTCACCAGATACTCTTCGGTGACCTGATGAGTAAAAAGTAGCAGGTCCCCGGCGCGGGCGGGCAAATGGATAAATTGCAGGCGAGATGGCAGCGTGTTTGCTGCCCAGCCTTCGCCAACGTGAATGGCTACCGCGGCGGCTTCACTTTCGTTCAATTCGCCCCAGTAAGCCAGCAGCTTGCTGCCCCGGGCAAACACCACCGTCTGCATGAGCCGGCCTAGATGGGCCTCTTGCAGGGTGGCGATAAGCGTAGCCGTGTCTAAAGAACGGGTGGGGTCATAGGGAACGGCCGTATCCACCCGCCCCGTTTGCACCATTGGCTGCCGCGCCACGTTTTCCACCAACGTCTCCAATTCCACATCCACCAGCGATTTGATAAGCACCCCTTGCACAGTGCCCGAATACGTCAGGGGAATTTCATCATCACCGGATGGCGTGACCAAAATGACGCGCAGATTGGGCTGCACGGCCCGCAGCGAGCGGATAATTTTGGCACCTTCTTCAACAGGGACAAAGGCCAAATCCTGGTCGTTTTGCACGAGCTGCAAACACGCTTCTTTGAGGGTAGGCACCATCGACACGTTATAGCTGCCCATGCGGCTGAGGGCGCGCACCAGGCGTAAAGCAAAAGTTCTGTCCGGTTCCAGAACGAGGATATGTTTCGTCTCCGAGGGCATGGTTTGATTCTACTGGATGGCTAAAAGTAAAATCAATCCCCGATTGGCCTACGGACATGAACCTGCCGTGAAAAATTTTCTCATGGAGTCAAACAACGAGGCGTGGGCATCCTCAGGCTCGTGCTGAACGTAGCTGAAGTATGTCCATCCGTTCGCATCTGAGGATGCTCACTCCTCCTAAAGGGAGGGGTTTATGTTTTCTCAGTGCGTTTTCTGTTTAGCAAGAAAACGGCCGTTCCCCCACCCCCTACCACCAATCCGCCCAACAACCACCAAATCCAGCCATTGTTCACCGCAGGCGGCTCGCCGGGTTCGATGCTGCTGGGAGTTGGCTCGGATACGGCCGTTGCCACCACGTTCGGTTCCGGCGTCGGCAATTCATCCAGCTGCAAAATGAGCAGCGGCAAATCGTGGTCCGTCGTTTTAAACGGCAGCGCTGCCTGCGACACATCCACCGCCAGCGCGTCAGGATAATCGGCATTGACGTGCAGGATCACTACCTCGGCCACATTATCTTGGAGGGCGGGCGACACAAAGATGCCGTCGATGAGCTGGGAAACGCCGCCAAAAACGTAACTGTAGCGGGTTTCGTCTGGCAGGCGCAGCAGCACATTTTCCAGATTACCATCTTCGGCCAGAGCCAACAGCGGCGGAGCCTGCTCATAATCATTGAAATCACCCAGAACAATGACGTTGGCTTCCGTATCGTCGACCAGTACGTCCGTCACCAGGTCGGCGACGTGGTTGGCCTGGGCCAGCCGCCAGGGCGCGGTTTCGGCCTCTCCGCCCCGTTTCGATTTGAAATGGTTGACGATGATGGTAAACGACCGTTCTCCTACCAGAACCTCAACCAACAGCGGCGGCCGCGAAAAGAGCACGTCCTGCCCCGTCGGACACGCCACGCGAGCATCGCTGACCCCGGTTTCCAGCACAGTGCAGGTTTGCATCAATTCGGCCGACTGGACTGCCACTACATTAGGATTGCTCATTAAGGCCACGTCAATGCCGCGCACGTCGGCGCTATCCAGGTGGGTGACGGTGTAGGCAAAACCGCAGGCAGGTGCAGCCAGTTGAGCTAGTTCATCCAGCAAGGTGCCCTTCTCCACCTCCTGCACCGCCACCAGCGTGGGACAGCCCAGCGTTTGCGTTAGGGCGGCCGCCAATTTTTGCTGCTTGAGGGAGAGTTCCAGTTCCAGCGGCTTGGGTTCGGCCTCGTTGCCCGTGTCGTCGATCAGGTCAAAGTGATTTTCTACGTTGAAGCTGGCGATGCTGATTTGATTGTCGGCCAGAATGGGGGCAGCGGCTGGTGTCGGCAAGGGGACGACCGTAACCGCCAATGTATCCGCCCCCTGCTGCACAATCTTGAACTGGTCAAAGTTATACGTCAACGGCCCGATGAGCCCGCTGACCAGATCGCCAGTTTTCACCTGGGGAAAACCGTCACAAAACTGGTCTGACTGGTACAAAATCGGCACGACTTCACCGATGGGATCAGCCAATACACGGCGGAAAATGCGCGGTGTGCTTACCGTTGGCGCGACGACGGCAAAGCCGCAGGTGCTGAAAGTTGGTCCCACTACCCGCGCCGGATCGGCCAGCTGCACCCGCATCCCTTCCAGTGGTTCAAAATAAGCGGCCAATGCTGCGGCGTCGGCTGGGGGATCGATCAGGATGGGTTCGGGCAGCGGCTGGCCGGTGAGTTCTATCTGGATGTCCAGATTGTTGTCGTCCAGCTCGGTCAGGCCAAAGAACTCGGTCACTAGCCCTGACACACGAATCTGATCACCAATTTGGAAAGACGGCCGTCCCCGCCCCAAAAACAGGGCAATCCCGTCAGAAGTTGCCGGATCGCCATCCTCGAAGCCGGGAATGTCCTGGACGAAGGCGGTGTAAAAGGTGGTGCCGCTGACATTGCGGTCTTCGTAAATGCCGGTGACGATGCCGCGAAAGGTAACGTTCTGGTTTATCGCCGCCGCCACTTCACCCGCGCCTTGAATCG
Organism: Anaerolineaceae bacterium; assembly: GCA_002699125.1. Classification (GTDB taxonomy): domain Bacteria; phylum Chloroflexota; class Anaerolineae; order Promineifilales; family Promineifilaceae; genus Leptofilum. The sequence goes on along the minus strand of PABI01000036.1, from coordinate 25,337 downwards.
TGCCGATAGGTGGCAATACCTCCAGCTCAGCGGGGTTAAGCGGGGCGCGGCAGGCGTCGTCGAACTGGACCACGCCTGGCGTGGGAATCTCCTGCGGCTGCCAGTCGGTGGCCGTGTCCGTGTCGCAGTTGGCGGGATTGCGCTCGATGCTTTGGCCTTCGAAAACCGCCGTGACTGCCGGGGCAAAAAAGGTGGTCCGATCACCATAATTGATGCTGTCAATGATCAGGTTGCGCTCGTTGAGCAAGATCACTTCATCGCCGTCGTTGGCCAGGGCGATGTCGCCCGTGGCCCAGAGCAAATAATTGCGCATGTCGGGCACGCCGGGGTCGGAGTCGGTTAGCTCGAAGTCGGGATTGCGGCCAAAGAGGGTGCGGAAGCCAACGGCCGTTTGGGCCACGACCAGCGCCTGCTCCGGCTCCAGCAAAGTGCCTGCGGGGAAACGGCGCATCCCTTCACCCTCGCCGGTTTGTTCTTCATCCCCCACTTTGATGTCGCTCAGGTCGAGAACGGCCGTGCCCACGTTGGCAATCTCCAGCCATTCCCGCTCATCTTCTGCGCCGGGCGGATTGTAGTAGATTTCGGTGATGAGCAATCCGGGGTTGATGATTTGGGCGTGTGCGGGGGTTTGAATGATGATTAGAAGGCAAACGGCCGCTGCTTGTAGCAGCCCCCAAAACAGCCAGCGCCAGACAAACTTCTTGTGCATTTTCTTGTTCCCTCCAAACTGATCTGGAGGGATTTTACCGCAAAGGCGCAAAGAGCCCAGAGAATTTGTAAGAAAAATCTGCGCCAATCTGCGAAATCTGCGGATGTATTATTGCAGCGGGAGGGGCATTTGCCACAGTTTGCTGGTGCGGTTCACGCGAATGCGGACGATCCATTTCACCCATTCCACACCGCGCTGGTCGGGGGCGACGAGGCGCAGGGGGAAGCCGTGCCCATGGGACAGCGGCGCGTCGGCCACATCTAAAGCCAGGAAGTAGCGTTTGGCCTGCTCAAGGGAAAAGCGGCGCTGGTAGCCGGTCACAGAGATTAATGAGACGCTGGCGGCCCCCTCGGCCAGCTCAGCCGTTTCTAGCAAACGCGCCAGCGAGACGCCGCGCCACATCTGTTCGGAATACCAGCCGCCGGTGCAGTCGACAACGGCCGTTTCCTCCCGGTCAGTTAGTTGGCGCAGTTGGTCGTAGGTGAGCGTGTACGGCCGTTCTACCGCCCCATCCAGCACCAGCTGCCAGTTCGCCACATCCACCGGCGTCGGATTGTCGTTAATCCAGCTCACCACCGGGAAGCGCCCGCTGAAGCTGCCCGTTTCATACGAGCCGGTAAAGCGTCGCACAGCACCGGGCAGGGCCAATTCAGCCTTGCCCCATTCGGCCGCGCGCCAGCCGATGAAGCCTAAAATGGTGGAAACGGCCGTGCCCAAAAACAGCCGCCGGCTCAGAGTCTGCGGCACGCGCCAGATAAAGCGCATATGCCAGGCATGCCAGGCCATGAGCAGCAGCAGCGGCACCGCCAGGTAAATGTGCAGGCTCACCAGGCTGAACCCGCCCAGGTAAATTGGCCCGTTAAAGGTCCACAGCAGGCCGGACCCAATCACCACGAGCAGCAGGCCAAACATGCCAGCAAAGGCGATGCGCCGCCAGGTCCAAACCGTTTTGCGGCGCAGGGCGTCTAGGATGATGCCGCCTTTCCAGTTCAGCAGCACCAGCAGCGCATAAGCGCCAATGCCGTGGGCCCACAAAATCCATTCGCGGGAGAGACGGCCGTTGACCATGCCAAAGTAGCCGGTGATCGCCTGCACCAGCAGTAAAACCAACAAAAGCACATTTGCCCAGGGAAACTTCATGCGATATTCCTCAATGACAGACCATTTATTGAATATATTTTCCTGACACATTCCACATTGCAATTAAGCACTTCCCATTTTATACTACAAAAATCAGGCTAATTGTTTCAGTCATTACCTTTTAATTTTGTCATAAAATGTTTCCTTGCGGTCACAGCGGACATTAAAAAACAAAAGGTGCATCCCTTCCATAACGTTTGCATCCACGATCCACTTCAAAACCTAATGAGCGAGCACATAAAACTTTACAGAAATATGAAATCTGTTTTCGGGGAAGATGATTTACGCGAGCTTTGTTTTGAATTAAAAATTCAATATGAGGATATTCCAGGTTTTACAAGACAGATAAAAATCATAGAGCTAATCTATCATACGTATCGTCGCGGAGAAATAGGCCACTTAGTAGCACTATGCCAGTTAAAAAGACCACATATTGTTTGGCCAGATACTACAAAAATCACGTTGGAACCCGATAGCGTATCGCCGGCAGTAGGCTCAGGACATGGGGATGATTTACGAATTCCCATGATACTTCGAGAGTTACAAAGTTTATTAGTTGCGTATCTTCAGGAAATTAAACACGCTCTTAAACCAAAGATGCTAGATGAATTCTTGAAGGCCAAATCGCTCCCTCACACGCCGGGTAGACCGTTGCTGTGGTGGGAAGAGATCCTTTCTACGGGCGAGGGAATTCAAGGTGGTTTTGTTACCTTTTTGGGTAGAGAAGATTCACTATTAATACGAGATTTATCGACTCAGCTCAAGGTCATTTCGCAAGAATATTCACAATATTCTCAAATGTATCAGATAATTGAAAATGTATACAGACAAGTAGATACATATCATCTAATTAATGATCGCAAAACATTTCGCCAGGACAATCTTCAAGACCATATAAAAAGCATTCAAAAACTAGCTTCAATATTGGAGGAGTTTTCCTAAAATTATTTTTAGGCTCGCTCAAATGAAGGGAATAAAAATGACCGATAATGATTTATCAAAATATGTAAAAGATCATGATCGCTTAGAGTCTGCCAGCCTGCATGAAGCTTTGACCTTACTTTCGAGAGTTAGAACAGAGCTTGTAACAGGCGAAATGAGAGAATATCTTATTGATCTTCATGAACAGATAACTCGCATGCGTAAAAGTTTAGATTTGTTAAATCGCGCCGATACTCTGGGGCTTGATATGGCTTACCTGAATCGACAAGAGGCTTTGCACGATTTTATACCTTACCTTGAAAGCTATATTGATAGGACAGAATCTAAATTGTACATTGTAGGATCATCTCTGAAAGGAGCGATAGAGACGATTCCAGAATTTCGCATTATTCTTCGCAAGGCAATTCCTAAAGAGTCCAAGAAAAAAGAACTCAATATCTTACTTACTCACCCATGGTATTCGCGTTTTCGAGAAAATCAGGAGGACCGCAGTTCTGGCGATATTGCTGACGAAATATTCCATTCCATTAGACTGCTTAGTGAACTAGGGGCAACTGAGGAACAAGTCAGGCTCTACAAAGGCACTCCCACCTGCTTTCTAATAGCAACGGACAAACGCATATTGGTCAATCCTTATCCTTATGAGAAGGAAGCTTATGAAAGTTTTTGCCTAACCGCGAATAATGTGAATCGTCCTGGCAGTATTTACCATCAATACATTACTCACCATTTCCTGGAACCATGGAGCAATCGACGGGGTAACGCACTTAGATACCAATATTATCGTATGCAAGGTCCGAATCCGGAGGAACGGCTAGATGATGGTCCAGACTTTTTTGTAATTCAGGATGCAAAAGAGTTCTACTTAGCTGTTTTCCTTAGGGGTTCTCCGAGTTTGCCAATAACGGTCGAACGGAAAGACCCTTCTGACAAAGAAACAATCGCGAACGCAGCCAGAACTTTTATTCCTCTTGGAAATGATTTTAGAGTCAAACTGCTGCGAATAAATGAGAATGGCGGAGAAGCCGTCTGGGAAGATTTCCAAGGGCAACATTACTTCAATACCGAAAGAAGACGCGGTAAGGTTATTGGTATTCATCCGGGTGATTTTAAAGAATATGCGATGGTGGGTATTTTCAGCGCCGAGCCAAAAGTGTATAAAAACCCGCATATACACAAGAAAGAATGGGCAATCCCTCAATTACAAGGTGAGTCCTTGCCACTATTCTGGCAGTGGGTTCGGGATGAGCAAAACTAGCTCACGATTAATGAAGCAAATCACAAAAAACTATCGATATCGAAAACAGATTTCTCGTGATTTGCTCAAGTAAAAGCCAAATTTGAGTTTTCTGATTGCAAAAATCTCTTTGACTTTTGCATAATATTTGCTTGAGGCAACGGCCGTTCCTCACCCAAACAGAAAGGGCAAATGAAAACGATAAACCCAACCCCTGAAAAAATCATGCAGCAGCTTGCCTCATCGGCGTCTTTTGTGGTGGATGGTATTCAGGTTGAGGCCACTATAGACGAAGCAAAATTGGTTTTTCGTTATCGCCTGGACGCCTTTTCTCGACCATCCAAACAGCAGGCAGTCGCCCTGTTGGCAAAATTGAATGCGTATTACACAGAGCTGCACAACACATCAGAACAGTTTAGAACCTTCATCGGCAGCAGGCAGTTTACTGCAGAGCTGTATGTTTTCTCCGGTCATATGGACTTTTCTGTGGCCACAATGGACCAAAACGGCGTTCAATGGCATGTGAATTTGAATGAGTGAAAGGGAATCCAACATGGCCTTCCAAGACGATCCAAACATGATTCGCTGGCGGCTCCATCTACAATCGACCATTGATGAAGTGTACCGAGCATTATCTACAGATGCAGGGCGCGCCAGCTTTTGGGCAGAAACGGCCGTTCAAACCGAAAACATCATCCACTTCACCTTCCCCAATGGCTTCAGTTGGGACGCCCAGATTTTGCAGGCGGACCCACCCCACCGGTTTGCCGTGCAGTACATTGGCAACTCAGTCGCCACGTTTATGCTGGAAGAAGATGGGCAAGACGGCACTGATTTGACGCTGACCGACGAAGGCGTACCGGCTCAACACCGCACCGAGGTGATTGCCGGCTGGGTGTCGGTACTATTGGCTTTGAAAACGGCCGTGGATTTCAACGTCGATTTGCGCACCCATGATCCGGAACGTACCTGGGATCAAGGCTATGTGGAGAATTAAGAAAATATGCTAACTGCAAAGATGTTAGACGCCCGCTTTAGCGAAAACTATAGGCAAATCAGGCAGGCCATTACCCCCATCACCCACAGCGAGAGCCTGCGCCCGCCGCTGCCGGGGCTCAATCCCCTGCATTGGCTGGTGGGCCACGTAGTGGTTTCCCGCGCCAACTTTCTCACGCTGCTGGACGTGCCGTCGATTTGGCCCTGGGAAATATGCAAATTGTTCATCCCCGGCAGCCGCCCAACGGCCGAAAGCGCCGCAGCGATACCATTTGAAGCCTTACGCCACGACCTGGAACGCACCCAGAAGCTGCTGCTGGCAGCCCTGGCCCGCACCGGCCCAGATGCCCTGGCTGCGCTTCATGATGAACGGCCGCTTGCCGATCATCTGCTGGAATATGCCACGCATGAAGCGTTTCACGCCGGACAAATCACCCTCCTTCAGCAAATCCTCACGGCAGGCAGCACCCCGGATACAACTCAGCACAAATAATATCGCTTCATGTGAGTTTTGTAACTGGTGGTGGCCACCTGTTTTCCTCTATACTGTACTTATCATGTCAGGCGTGTATTTGCGCAAAAAGAAACGCCTGCATGGAATTGTCCTTGACCAATAATTTTCCATCATGCCTCAATGACCCCACTTGAGAAAGGAGTTAACATGTCCAAGCTCCACGATCTCCACAAATTGGGTCAATCCACCTGGTTGAACTACATGCGCCATAATTACATCATGTCCGGTGAATTTCGCCAGGCGATTGACAATGGTATTCAGGGCGTCACGGCCAATGCGGCCGTTTTCGCCCAAACGATTGTGCAACACGACGATTACGATGAAGACATTAACCGGCTCATGCTAGAAGGCATCCCGTACCGCCACATTCACGAATGGTTGATGATGGATGACGGCCGTTTGGCCGCCGACCTGCTGCACAAAGTGTATGAGGCCACCGACGGTTGGGACGGCTACGTCAGCCTGGAAATAGATCCCTCCCTGGCTGAAAGCGCCACAAAAACAGCCGCCACAGCTAAACATACGCTCTACGGTATGGATCGCGTCAATGCTATGGTTGAAATTCCGGCGACGCTGGAAGGCTGCGACGCCATCCGCACCCTGGCCGGCGACTGCGAATCCCTAAACATCACCCACGTTTTCACGATCACCGATTTTGAGCGGGCCGCCCAGGCGTACATTGCCGGGCTGGAGCTGCTGCTGGCTTCTGACTGCATGTGGCGGGTGATGCCAACGGCCGTTGCCTCATTTTCTGTGGGGGCGATTGACGCCGCGATAGACCCGGTACTGCGGGCCAAAGATGCGCCCGAACTGTGCGGCAAAACAGGCATCGCCCTGGCCAAACTGCTTTACCAGCGCTACCGACAAATCTTTTTTGGGCCGCGCTGGGAACAGCTGGCCCGGCATAAAGCACGGCCGATGCGCCCCAAATGGACCCGTATCACGCCGTCGGATCCGGGGCTGCCGCTGACACATTACACCAATGCCCTCATCGGCCAGGATACTGTGATCACTTTTACCCCAGACACGCTGGCCGCTTTCCAGAAAAGCGGCAAAATCGCTCCCACGCTAACGCTGGATATTGGCGGTGCCGAAGACCATCTGGACCGGCTGGCGAAAGTGGGCGTAAACCTGGACGAGATTGTGCACCAGCTCCAGGCCGAGCACCTGAGCATGGCCCAGGCCCAATACCAGGCGTTAATCGACGCCGTTATGCAGCGGTCTGTGGTGCTGGGCATGGCCGCCTGAGGAATGGTGATGGTTCGCAGCGCTGGGCCACGTTATGCAGTGATGGTGAAGCTGTCCAACTGCTCCTGAACAAAAGTGGCGATCTCGCTGTACGGCTTAAAGGAGCGAACGGTGATGGTATAGCCGGTAGCGTCGTGCAGCAGGTAAAGATAAGCGGTGTAAAACACACCGCAAAGTGTTTCATCGAACAGCAGCGCGTCGACGTCGCTAATGATCACCTGTTTACCGCCAGCCCCATTCACATCAAAACAGGTGCTTTGCTCGTTCACAAAGTCGGGCAGGGTCATCGTTTCATCAACGGCCGTCCACTCAACAGAAATGGCATAATTGGGCGACTCGCGAATGAGCGAGAAGCTTTGCGGCACTTCCACAAAAACACCATCCACGCTGGGTTGCAGGTTTTCGTAAACGGCCGTATGCGGTGGCAGCTGTAACGAAACCCGCCCCGCCTCGTTGCTGTAGGAGACGGCCTCATCTTCAGTGGTAAACGCCGGGGGTGGCGGCGTTGGCATGGGCGGACGGGTGGGCAGGCGAACAGTGGCTGAGGGCGTCGACGCGCTGGCCGTTCCACTTACCGGCAGTGTTGCCGTCCTTGTGGGAATAGGCGTGGCTGATGCAGTTGGTACGGCCGTAACCATGGTAGAAGAGTCAGCCGTAACGGAAGATTCCGCAATTGGCGTTGCCGCAGGTGCGGCCTGGCAAGCCATTAAGCACAGAACCAGCAGCCAAAGTCCGTTTTGCTTGCGAAAAAACATGCGGCCATTATAACAAAGACGGCCGTGGGCACATGATCCCGGCTGGTGGGCTTCATGTTGTTGCGCTGGTCAGAAGCAGCCGCCATAATTCAGCGACAAGACAGTGTGATGGTTACGGCCGTTAGCATAAGGCAGCACAAAGACGCATGAAACCGATCGATTCAGATGAACCAGAAAAAGCCGCCTTTGATAGCGAGGCCAGAATTATCCATCAAGGCGACATTTTCTGGATCCGTTCCGATAACCCAGAGGAAGCTAACCTTGGTTTTTACCCCCATCCCTATGTGGTTGTTCAGGAGAATCTCTTTAACCACAGCCGGATTCATTCGGTCGTCGTTTGCGCCCTGACAACAAACTTAAAGCAGGCCAACGCCCCCGGGAATGTATTGCTTGAGGTAGGCGAAGCCAATTTGCCCAAGCAAAGTGTCGTTGTGGTTTCCAAGGTATCGGCCGTCAACAAATCACAGCTCGGTGAACAGATCGGCTCGTTAAGCGAGCCGCGTATCCAACAGATTTTGGCCGGAATGCGGCTGCTGCAAAACTCGTTTTTTAACCGGTAGTCAAGCAATTCGCAGAAAGAGTACAGAAAAGTGATATGTCGCACCATCTCAATCCTTCCGAATTAGAAGCCCTACTTCTACGCTCAATTGACCAGAGATATGAAGCAAAAGCTGCGCAAAGTCTGGCAGATTACATTTTCTCCAATCATTTATTTCAATCTTTTCAACCCGGTTTCTTGGATTTTTCCTATCGTTATCGAGAAGAAATAGCCAACTATTTGTCGGACGAGCAACATCTGGCAGCCCTAAGTACATATTGCATTCGTTCTACAAAAAATTATACGTATCAACGAAACCAGTTTATCAATTTCCCCCAATTCTATGATGAGCTATTGCTGGCCCAATACCATGATTTTCTCTTACAGCTCAAGAATGCGTTGGAACAAGCAGATACCATTGAAGACTTAGCCAATTTATATGCGGCCGTTTTACAGAAACATCACGAGCGGTTACGGCTCATCTTGTCATCATACTGTGCGGCTTATCAACCAGGCGATCTTCAAAAAAACCCGTTGCTCAAAACGGTGCCCTGTGCAGAATATTCCCCTCAATTCCAACTGCACCTTTTGGGTCTGGATACGGCCGAATTAGCAGACCCAATTCTGGATATTGGCTGTGGTGAATCGGGGAATTTGGTCACCTATTTGCGAGAGAACGGCCGTATCGCCATCGGCCTCGATCGGCTTGTGCCCGCTTTGCCAAATTTTGTGCAGCAGGATTGGTTTGCGTTTGATTTTGGCTCAGCGCGTTGGGGGACAATTATCGCCCACCAATCATTCTCAACCCATTTTATTCACACCCATCTACACAATTCTGAGAAAGCCCAAAAATATGCCAGATTATACATGAGCCTGTTATCCAGCTTAAAACTGGGTGGGAAATTTTGTTACGCGCCCGGCTTACCCTTTATCGAGGCCCATAATGAAAAAACAGCTGACTATACTGTCACAAAAACAATTATCGAAGCAGACAAAACGCTTGGCATTGGCGAAGTTTTCTACTCAACGATAGTAGAAAGAATCGCTTAGTCATAATGGTTGGAATTAAACGGCAATAGGCGCAGGCAAACTGCTGGGAGGTAATTTTGAACATGATCAAAGCCCTATTTTTTGACGTCGGCGGCACGATCTTCGACTGGAAAAACACGGCTCGGGAACAAATTCAAGCATTGGCCCAGGCCCACGGCCAACCAATTGATGGCGAGGCGTTTGCCTATGCGTGGCGCGAGGCGATGTTTGAAATTCATACGCAGGTAAGACACGGCAACTTACCGTGGCTGAATTCAGATGAGATGCATCTGCGCGCTCTGGAAAACATGGCCGGGATGCGCACCGCCTACGTGAACGTGCCCGAAAAGGACAGCGTCACCGCCGGCTTTGGTGACTCCGGGGACGAGAAGTTTGACATTGAAGCCGAAGATTATGAAACTTTGTGCCAACGATTGCAGGTCTGATCGGCGTGAACTTAACATATGTTTTCTACAAATATTCAGGGAGAATAAGCAAGCGTGGATAGAAATTTCGTATCAAAGACATCCATTGTCATCAATGCCCCAATTGCAAATGTATGGGACTCATTGGTAAATCCTAAAATGGCAAAACAGTATTTCTGGGGCGCAGAAGTAAGCAGCGACTGGACAGTCGGCAGCCCCATCACATTTAGAGGCGAGTTTAACGGCAATCAATACGAAGAAAAAGGCGAAATCCTACAGGTTCAGCCGGAGAATCTGCTTCAATATTCCCATTGGAGCGATCTTGAAGATCTTCCCGATGTACCAGATAATTACCGCACCTGGACGTTTAGATTAGCCAAAAAAGGTGCAAAGGTTAACCTATCCGTAACAGAAGATAACATCCCCACAGAAAAACAAAGAGCGCGGTCCGATGAGTTTTGGGCCGGCGTGCTTAAAACCATAAAGCAGCTTTTAGAGAAATAAGAGAACGCATGCACTGTACGGTTCCATCGGAACATAACCTCAGACCTTGTGCGTATGCATTTGATAACGGCCGTATTCCAGAATAGGCTGCGGCAAAGGAGTGGCCAACAATGGCAACAAACACGGTAATTGCCTGGCTGTTGGACGCGGACCCGGCAATTCGCTGGCAGGTGCTGCGCGATCTGACCGACGCACCCGACGAGGCGGTTGCCGCCGAGCGCGCCCGGGTCGCCACCGCGGGCTGGGGCGCACAGCTGCTTGCCCAACAAGGAACCGACGGTACCTGGGCGGGCGTCGCCTTCAACAAGGGGTGGAATTCCACCATGCATGTGCTGACGCTGCTGCGGCTGTTTGGCCTTGATCCTGCCGGCAGTGAAGCGCAGCAGGCAATTGGTTTGGTGCGCGACCATGTGACGTGGCGCGGTTGGGATTGGGACGGCCGTTGGCGCGGCTTAGTCTTTACCGGCAATCCTTTTTTTGCCGGCGAGGCAGAACCGTGCATCAACGGACAGGTGGGAGCCAGCGGTGCCTACTTCGGCCAGGAGATCACCCGGATCATTGACCGCTTGCTGGCTGAGCAGCTGCCTGACGGCGGCTGGAACTGCGAAGCCGAAAATGGCTCAACGCGCTCATCGTTTAACACCACCATTTGTGTATTGGAAGCGCTGCTGGAATATGAATTGGCGGGCGGCAACCGCCCGGCCGTCACAGAGGCGCGGCGGCGCGGGCAAGAATATTTGCTGGAACGCCACCTTTTCAAGCGGCGCTCAACCGGCGAGGTGATCCAGCAAGATCGCAAAGGAGGTGCCGCCTTTACCAGCATTGCCTTCCCCACCTGGTGGCATTACGACGTACTGCGCGGCCTGGACTACCTGCGCCGCGCCAACGTTACCCCCGACGAACGCCTGGCTGACGCGATTGTCCTGGTGGAATCGAAGCGGGATGCGAACGGCCGTTTCCCCCTCGAAACCGTTTATCCCGGCGTCATGCCCGTCGCGCTAGACGAAAGCGCAGGCCAAACCAGCCGCTGGAACACCCTCCGTGCCCTGCGCGTGCTGGATTGGTATTCAGCCCATCTAATGTACAAATGACCTATGGACGCTGTTTTAGCCCATCCGCAAAATGAATCTCATGAAAACAAAACGCTTACTCCTCCTTTGCTGTGTCCTTGGCTTAATGGCCTGTGCCGATGAAAGCACGCCCCTGCCCACACTTCAACCAACCCTTGCCCCTTTAGCTTCCCCTGTTCCCGATACCGCCATCCCCGCCACGATAGAGGCGACCGGTGAGGCAGGCAGCGAAGCCGTGCCTGCCAGCAGTACTCCTGAAGCCGATCCCGCTTTGCCGGAAATTGATCAAGCGGTGTGCGAAGAAGCGCTTAAGACACAGGCGGAACTGGAAACCTTGCAAGAGCAGGGGCAGGACGTGTCAGAATTGGCAACGGCCGTTGCCGAATTAGTAGGAGAAATGTCCCAATGTGCATCCTTTTACACCCCTACCCCGTTACCTTAAGTAGAGCAGCTTGTGTTTTGGGGCCACGATCCCAGAAACGCAAGCAGGGTTATCGTCAATTGAGTAATGTGTAAAAAATGTCATTGGAGGATTCTATGAATCGCAAACAAATCGGAACTGTTGTTTTACTTCTCGTTTTAGTCTTGATGAGTGTGGCCCCTGCCCTGGCCCAAGACAGCGCAGCCTGCCAACATCCCACCATTGTTTATCTGGTAGAAAAAACAGGCACACCCTGTGAAGAAATTTTAGCGCTTCATGCCGAAGGCATAGGCTACGGCCAAATGATGAAAGCCGCCGTCATTGCCGATGCGGTGGGCGATGAAACCGTCGTATGGACAGAGCTGCTGGCCACCCACCAGGAAGGAACCGGCTGGGGTGAAATTAGCCGAGCCTATATCCTGGCCGATCGTTACAGCGACCTGGGCTTAAGCGCCGAGGATTTAATGGCCCTACGCGAAGAAGAAATGGGTTGGGGCCAAATCATGCAGGCCCAGGCCCTGGCTGATGCCGATTTGGGGATCGCCTTTGATGACGTTGTGGCCATGATGCAAGATGGTCTGGGCTGGGGTGAGATTCGGGCTGAGTTAGCGCTGGAACCCGGCCCGCCGCCCTGGGCCGGCCCGGATCATAACAACGGCATTGGCCAGGGTAACGGCCAAGGTAACGGCCCCAAAAGTAACGACAGTGACAGCAATGGTCAGGGCAATGGTAACAGCAATGGCCAAGGCAACGGTAACAGCAACGGCCAGGGCAACGGTAACGGCCAGGGCAATGGCAATGGTCAAGGCAACGGCAATGGCCAAGGTAATGGCAATGGCCAGGGCAACGGCAATGGCCAAGGTAATGGCAATGGCCAGGGCAACGGCAATGGCCAGGGTAATGGTAACGGCCAGGGCGGCGACAATTAAGCCACCCGATTTGTAGACAGTCATTCACTAAGTGGTGTGCCAGGCAATTTGCGCACCACTTCAAATAAAATCGAACACACCCCCATCAAAAAAGGACAAACGTTGCGTTTGTCCTTTTTTGTTCCTATACAGGCCCCAGACGCATCTTTGCTGAACACATGATTTTTTAGGAGATACGGCCGTACCCATTCCGCACCCATTATCCAGGCCAGCAATTGACCATCTACCAGCAATAGTTTCCTTCCAATTTAGAGTTTGAGCGCCAGGATGGCTTCATTATTATCATCACGCTCGCCAGTTTTTCGGAACCCAAGGCGCTTGTAAAATGGCCACGGTTCGCCTTCACCCGCTACATAGCTCGTGAGCAGCTCAGTGCCGCCCTCGGCTCGCACAATTTCAGCTACCAGATTTACGGCCGTTTTCCCATACCCCCTGCGTTGATAGCGGGAGTCGATCAAGAGCTTCCAAAGGTACCAGGGGCCGATCATGCGCGGCGGGTCTGGGACCACGTTCCAGCTGATCATGACAAACCCCACGGGCACATCGTCGGCATAGATGGCCCGAATCCACGGATTGGCGTGCGGATTTTTTTCGGCATCCTTTAGGGCTTCACGGAGCGTGCCACCTACGAATTGCTCTTCCTCAGGTGCAACACGTAGTGCCAGAACGGCCGTACGATTCGTATCATCAATTTTGCGCAGTGAAACAGACATCTTCACATTCTATCCTACCTCTCTCTATTGAACAGCATAGGCATCTGAAAGACTTTGGCCCAACGGCCGTATCCCAACACCATATGAAGCCTACCCCCTCTCAACCTGTCAGAAATACCCGGCGAAACGGCCGTACACATTTGGCACCCCTTGTCCCGGTCTGAGCAACTTATGGCATAATCTTCTGCATAGACTATTTCTGCTATAATGTGCCTCAGACTGCAGGTATTTGGCGAGAAAACTATCCAATTGGGGTTACTAACATGATTCAAATTACAGAAAACCGATACATTGTTAGGAATGACAAAATTCTGAGCGGTGAACCGATCATAAAAGGAACACGGACACCGGTGAGGGCAATTGTAGAAACATGGCGGCAAGGTGTTTCTCCAGAGGAAATACCAAACTTACTGCCACACCTCACATTAGCGCAGGTATTTGATGCCTTAAGTTACTACAGTGAACATCAAGAAGAAATCAATGAATACATTGAACGCAATCGAATTCCAGATGATCTGATTGACCCGCTGGTGAGGGACATGTGAATCGGCTTTTCATTGAACTTTACCTTGATGAAGATGTCCATGTGATCATAGCAGACTTACTCCGAGGACGCGGTTTTGCCGCCACGACGGCTCGTGACGACGGACAGCTTGAAAGAACCGACGAAGAACAATTGGCCTACGCAGTCAGCCAGCAAAAAACGTTGCTCACCCACAATCGACATGATTTTGAAGCCCTCGCTCGTGAGTATGCCAGTGCGGGGAAAACGCATTACGGTATCATTTTAGCGGTGCGTCATCCGCCTTATGAAGTTGTGCGCCGGCTTATGCGTTTCTTAAACCATGTCACTGCTGACGAAATGCAAAATCAGGTTCGTTATATTTGATTCTCCTGTAGTTTAGTTGCCCTACGGCCGTTCCCCTAACACCACATCAAACACACCCACTCTCCTCCTGCCAGAAATGCCCGGCGAAACGGCCGTACCCATTCAGCACCCATTATCCAAGCTAGAGCAACTAACCATCGCTGGGAAGATTGGCCAACGGATTACCCCGAATTGCCAAAATCTCCGCAAATCTTTATACTGACCAAGGTCAGCAATTCGCCAAAAGCATGGGGAATTTCCTATAGAGGAAGAGGGTAGAAAGTATGAGGCTTGAGGATTGGCTTTTATCTGAGACAGATGACTCGTGTGCAATTTGCGGGATCAGAGGAAATCAGATTCTCACAATACATCACATTGACAATGACCATTCAAATAATGTCTATGACAACACAATAATTCTTTGTCACAATTGTCATAATCAGCACCACCAGGATAAAGGACTTACTCGAAATCATATTGAAAACCGCAAACGGCACCTAATCCAAAAAACATTGACTCAATATGGCCTAAACGCAATGAAAATAGCTAACAGAAATAGGTTTGGCGTCGTAGCAATGCCTTTTCTCTTGTATCACTTGGTTGACCTCGGCTACATGACAAAAGAGGAAAGGCAGATGGGTTACGGAAACCAAGAAGATGCTACTGCCCGATTTGCGATAACCGAGAATGGTAGTCTATTGTTGCATAAATGGTTTTCTTAAACAGTTTCTCGAAGATTTGATTTAGGGAATTCTCCTGGTTCGTGAAACGGCCGCCTCACCCCATCCTTCCTCCTCAAAAAATGATCGCACCCTATTACCAAAAGTGGTAACATACCCACGATTCCCTAAACGCCATGATCCGGGCTGGTTTTCGATTAGCCCATAATTTTTTTTGGGTGGCAGTCGGCGTCTCGCCGTATTACTGATACTAAATTACCTGTTACCAAACTATACAATGCAGTTCTTCACCATTGACGCGATAGACCGATCGCTCTACCAACCCCAAACCAGCCATGCTGGCGGCGGTTTAGCAAGAAAAATTTAAGCTAACATTATGAACAAATTTTCGTTTCGTGATTTTTTTGATTTTATATTAGATCCAGAAACATTAATAGCAATTGTCGGGATCGTAATTGCTGGCTACATTGCATTTACTGGCATCACAACAAACAACACGCAACAAGCTCTGACTGCAATACTTGTAATAGTTGGCACTTCAGCAATATCACAGATTTTTTCAAATTTGAGCAAAGCTAAAACCAACAAATCAATAGATAGAATTAACAATGTGATTAATGAATTCAAAAAAACATCCTCTCCACAGCTGCGAAAACGATCGGAAATGCAAAGTTTGTCTGTTAGAGGAAAACATGCAGAGGATATCTTAATCATTGCCCAAACGGCTTTTTCTGTTCTTACAATGAATGATTTTTTATTAGAACGACTTCAAAAAGGGGCTACTATTCGAATTGCTGTTGCAAATATTCATAATGAATCAATATTAAGTTCCATGGTCCCCCTTACTACGACAACAAGAGAAGGAGTTCTTGCGGATATGAATTCGACCCTTGCTCGAATAAAGAGATTAAGAGAAAAACTACCTACTGATTTTAATTTTTCCGAAGGGTTTCAGATCCGATCTTTTGATTATGTTCCCACCTTAAGTTTGGCGATGATAGATGGACACAAACCAAACGGGCAAATAGTCGCTGAAATAGTGCCCTATCAAATTATGGCATCTTCACGACCTCACCTATTTATAAAGGCTTCTGAGGATCCTGAATGGTATGCCTATTTCCATCGCTTGTGTGAAAATATTTGGGAAGAATCCTCACCCCTCCAAATTTGATTTCGAAGGCAACAGATACTATATGCAAATAAACCAGAATAGCTTATGTACATTTCTAAATCGTTCACTAAATACTGAAGTTCATCAGGTCATCGAATATCATCAAGATAAGCTTCATGGCGGATTTGGAGAAGAGCTAGGTGGAGGCTTAGGAGTCTATCGTTTACATGGAATAGCGACCACTAAAGTTGGAAACCAGAAGTGGTCAATAGTTTTAAAGGGGGCTAGTTCAAATAAGAGTGGAAGTGAGGAGCTAATCAGTTGGGATTTTTGGAAAAGAGAAGTATTAGCCTATCAATCTGGAATTTTTGATTCACTTCCAGCTTGTAACTTTGTTGCCCCAGCCTTTTATGGTATTTACATACCTGAGCAAAATCCTCATGAACGATGGATTTGTATAGAAGACATTAACACCGAAGGAAATAACGATTGGTCATTAGCTAATTTGACGAGAGCAGCCCGCCATTTAGGTGAATTTAATGGAGCCTATTTGGCTGGTCATCCCCTCCCTCAACTAGAATGGCTTTCCAAGGGAAGAGTAGAAAGTTGGGTTAAAATCGCTGAACCAACAATTAATAATCTAAAAGAGTATATGAAAATTGAATACATAAAAAGATGGCTAACTAAACCAGATCTAGATAGAGTTGCAAAACTTTGGTCTAAAAGACATTCTTTGCTTAACATTTTGGATAGCTTTCCTCGCTCTCTTTGCCATCATGACGCGTTCACGAGGAATTTGCTCATTAATGAGAAAAACCAGACAGTGGGAATAGATTGGTCCATTCTGGGAACGGGATGCCTTGGTGAAGAATTGGCAACTTTTGTTACAGTTTCCCTCCAATTTCTCGATATAGATGTTAGTATCGCAAGAGATTTTGATGAAATTGTATTCAATGCTTATTTTCAAGGATTGCAAGATACTGGATGGATTGGAGAAAAATGGGAAGCTCGGTTAGGCTATACTCTTTCCGCTTCATTATTCATGGGATTAGGATCCTTGGGATTTTGGTTACCGAAAATCACTGATGGAAGAGGAAAGGAAAAACTGTCAAGTACAATAAATAGACCATTTGGAAAAATAATGGAGCAGTTTTCATACCTTCAAAGTTTTTCGCTAGATCTTGGTGAAGAAGCCATTCAGATCATTCGAAAGCAATTAGAATAAAGTTATTCAAATTCACCTTCGCTTTTTTTTAATAATAGAGATTTTAGCGAGACTCACTGCTACAAATCAAATGTCTCCCCTCAAATAAACCATCGCGCCCTCTAGCCAAAAGTGGTAACATACCCGTGATTCCACAATAAACTGAGGCTGTCCGTACATATGCCGGTTTTTACCTATGTCCTTGAAAGAAATGAACACCCGCAAAACGCTACTGGAAAACCTGAATCAAAGCACAGCGCTTCTGCTTGATCTGTGTGCCACCATACCCGATCCGGATACCATTGTTTATGAAGGTTGGACGATTAAGGCCGTTATGGGACACATGACGTTTTGGCACGAAAGTTTTGCCCGAAATGTCTATGATCTGGCTAATGACAGAGAGCCAACACCGCTAAGAGGAACATACAGCGCACTCAATCAAAAATGTTTGGCTGAATTTGGGCCTCTTTCAATTGAAGTCATTGTTTTACGCTTTGCCAATGCCCATAAACTTATTCAAGAAAACATCCTGAATGACAAAATCGTCATGATTCCCTACCGAAAAGGTTCAAGAGATTATCCACCTGAAGAGCACCTTCAAGTCGTGAATGATCACCTCAAGGAACATACGAAAGATATCGTGACCGCGATCAACAATGCCTGACGTGATAAGACAGTTAGTATAAATCTATCAACTCAACCTATCCTGAAGGAACAATTGTATGCGACTGATTGTAGATGGACGGCCGATTTCCTATGAACCCGGTGATTCCCTGCTCATCGCCCTGCTGCGCGCCGGCATCCAGCCCACGGGCGGCGGCTGTCTCTGCCTGGGCGGCGACTGCAACAACTGTCTGGCCACGGTCGATGGCGTCAGCTACGTGCGCACCTGCCAGACGGCCGCCAAACCGGGCACGGTCGTGCAGCGGCACCACACCCAAAAATACCCGCCCCTGCCCGCCGAAGATCGCGCCAGGCCCGCCGTGCCCGCCCGCAACCTCTTTTGCGACGTGGTGGTCATCGGCGCGGGTGAATCGGGCCAAACGGCCGCTTCCCAGGCCCAATCCGCCGGCAAAACCGTCATCACCCTGGACGCCGCCCAGGGCCAGGAAGCCATTGGCATCTACAACGGCCCGCTGGTCGTCGCCCGCACCGCCGACGGCCTGCTCCACGTCCACCCCCACGACGAAATCATCGTCGCCACCGGCGCGGCCGAAATCATGCCTGTTGTGCCGGGCTCCGAGCTGGCCGGGCTGCTTACCAGCCGTGCGGCGGAACAGTTGGCCCAGGCCGGTCTCGATTTGGGCCGCATCGTCGCCGTGGGCACGCCGCCTGCCGGGGTTGAATGTGAACTGGCCACCGGTGACCTGATCCGCTTTGAGGGGGAAAACGGCCGTCTCCACACCGTCATCACCCAGGACGAAGATGGCGCAGAACATAGGTATGAATGTGATACGGCCGTTGTCGGCCTGGGGCTGCATCCGCGCAACGCCCTCCTGCGCATGGGGCACGACCTGCCCGTGCGTGCCGTCGGCGATGCCGCCCGCGACTCCGACATCCCCCCCTGCCCTCAAGCCGGCGTCATCTGCCCCTGCGAAGGCGTCTCCGTCGCCGATTTAGAAGCGATTTGGCAGCAGGGCTTCCACGAGATGGAGCTGGTCAAGCGAGCCACGCTGGCCGGAACCGGCACCTGCCAGGGCTCGGTTTGCCTGCCCTACCTGCGCAGCTTTTTGCTGGAGAAAGGCAAAACGTTGCAGCCGTCGTTCACCGCCCGCCCCGTCACCCGGCAGCTCACCATGGGCGAAGTCGCCGCCGGATCACACCATCACGCCACCGCCCGCACCGCCCTGGACGCCGAGCACCGCCGCCTGGGGGCACAGATGGAGCGCAGCGGCGGCTGGTGGCGGCCCTGGACCTACGGCGATCCCGACGGCGAATATTGGGCCGTGCGCGAAGCCGTTTCCATCATGGACGTCAGCACGCTGGGCAAAATGATCGTCTCCGGCCCCGACGCCCTACAATTTTTGGAACGGCTCTACCCCACCCAGGTGGCCACAATTCGGGACGGCCGTTCCCGCTACGTCCTCCTCCTCAATGAACGCGGCTACGTCTTCGACGACGGCCTGATTTGCAAAGAGAGCGACACGCGCTACAGCCTCACCTTCACCAGCGGCGGCGTCAGCCATTCCGAGATGTGGCTGCGCGACTGGGCCGAAAGCTGGCAGATGGACGTGCGCATTTTGCACCAGACGATGTCCCTGGGGGCAATCAACGTCACCGGGCCATTGGCCAAACCGCTCCTGGCCAAAGCTGGGCTGGACAATCCGCCGGGCTGGCTGGGCCACCTGAAAACCGACGTGGCCGGCGTGCCCTGCCAGGTGTTCCGCCTCAGCTTCACCGGCGAACTTTCCTACGAACTGCACCACCCTGCCGAGCATTCGGTCAAACTGTGGCGCACGCTCATGGAACTGGGGCAGGAATTTGGCCTACGGCCGCACGGCCTGCAAGCCCTCGAACGGCTGCGCTTAGAAAAAGGGCACATCCTCGTTGGGCAAGACACCGACTTCGACTCCACGCCGCGCCGCATTCACCATGAATGGGCCGTCAAGCTGGACAAACCCGAATTCATCGGCCGCCATGCCGTCATCCGCACCAACCAGATTCCGCTGGACAAGCTGCTGGTCGGCCTGGAAATGGACCAAGGCCATCTGCCAGAAGGCCAAGCCCCAATTGAAGGATCCGTCATCTTGTACGATGGCCAATTTGCCGGGCACGTCACTTCCAGCGCCTGGTCGCCCGTCCTCAACAAGGTGGTGATGCTGGGATGGCTCTACTATTTTGACGATGTTTTGCCGGAAGCAGTGACAATAGACGGCCGTCCCGCCCGCCGCGTCCCCGTTCCGTTTTACGACAAGGAGGCCAGCCGTGCCCGCGCTTAAACGCATCGCGGCGACAAGGATTGTCGCCCAACCAACAGCCCTGGACACCGCCGACGTCCCGCAAAGCTCCCTGGCGCTCCGCTTTGCCGCCGACGAGATGTTCGTCACCCCACCCTTGCAAGACGAGTCGGTCATCCTCAACCACGACCCGCACGCCATCGTCATCAGCGAAGGCGGTTTTGCGGGTATCTGGCTGGACATGGAAACGGCCGCAGATTTTTTGCAGCGCCATTGTACATGGGAACTGCCAAACGGCCGTCCCGCCTTCGCCCAGGGCGCCGTCGCCGGCATCCCCACCAAGCTCTGGCTGGAAGACGATCAGGTCCTGTTCACCGTCCCCGCCCCCTACGCCCATGATTTTGCCAAGAGAATGGAGGAGTGAAAAAAGTGATGAACACGTCGCCCCGTAATTTGTCATTCTGAATGGAGCGCAGCGCAATGAAGAATCCCTCTAAACTCTGCCAGCCAGAACCTCTGTTCGCGGACAAAATATGCATTATGGCTACGCCTCAGGGATTCTTCGCTGCGCTCAGAATGACAATTTTACATAATGGTGATTAAGGCGATTAAGCTACTTTGCCGAGAGCAAAAGACCAGCCTCGAAGAGGCTTTCATAACTAGCCCAGTCCGTTTACGGCTGGGCAGGTCCGAAAACACATGAACGAATTTCAGGAAAGACAAGTCAACTTCAAGTGGCATGAACCGAAGAAAAATTACGACGTGATCATTATCGGCGGCGGCGGGCATGGGGTGTCCACAGCCTACTATCTGGCGACGCGGCACAACATCACCAACGTCGCCGTGCTGGAGCGCAAATATATCGGCGGCGGCAACTCTGGCCGCAACACCACCGTCATCCGGGCCAACTACGGCATCCGCGAGGCGGTGCGCTTTTACCAGCACAGCCTGGAGCTGTACCAGACGCTGGAACAGGAAACCGACCGCTGGATCATGCATAAGCAAAAAGGCATTTTGTGGATGGCCCACAGCGAAACGGCCGTACGCCAGGAAAAAGCCCGCGCCGCCATCAACACCGCCTTTGGTGCTAAAACCGAGTTTGTCACTCCCAAACAAATCCAGGAAATTTGCCCTGAGGTCGATCTGACCGGCGGCGGTGTCTGGCCCGTCATGGGCGGCTCCTACCATCCCGAAGCGGCTACGGCCCGGCACGACCGGGTCAATTGGGCGCTGGCCGAGGGAGCGATGAAGCGGGGCGTGCATGTGCATCAGAATACGGCCGTGACCAATCTCATCAAATCCGGCAATCGCGTCATCGGTGTAGAAACCACCGCCGGCCCCATGCACGCCGACATCGTCATGAGCGCCGTGGGCGGCCACGTCACCAGCCTGGGTAAGATGGCCGGGCTGCGCCTGCCTATCCGCACCCATCCGCTGCAAGCATTCGTTACGAATCATTACGAGCAGAAATTCCACCCCATCGTCGCTTCCACCAGCCTGCTGACTTACGTGTCGCAAACTGCCAGGGGAGAAATGCTCATTGGCGCTGAAATTGACCGCCGGCCCAGTTATTCGTACCGCTCCGGCTATCACTTTTTACAAACCTGCGCCCATCGCGCCATGACCATGCTGCCTTTCTTGCGCCAGCTTCGCGTCCTGCGCCAATGGACCGGCGTCTGCGACATGAGCCCGGATTATTCGCCCATTATGGGCAAAACGCCCGTGGACGGCTTTGTCATCACCACCGGTTGGGGCACCTGGGGCTTCAAGGCGATCCCGGCCGGCGGCGAGCAAATGGCCCAGCTCATCGCCACCGGCGAAACGCCGGAACTCATCGCGCCGTTCTCTCTGGACCGCTTCGCCAAAGACCGCACCAAGGCAGATCGCGGTTCAGCCGGAACACATTAAGACAATCGGTAGGGCAATGGCATGCCATTGCCCTACCCGAGATTTTGCCAGGTTAGGAAAGCAAACGAAGTGACACCACCAACAATCGGTCGCTATGAAATTCAGGAGGAACTGGGGCGCGGCGGCATGGCCACCGTCTACCGCGCCTACGATCCGCGCACCCGCCGCCAGGTGGCGTTGAAGGTGCTGCCCCAGGCCTTTTTAGACAAGCCCGACCTGCTCAAACGGTTCCAGCGCGAAGCCGAAACCATCGCCAAACTCAAACATCCCAACGTCGTCGAAGTGTACGATTACGGCGACCACGAGGGCCAACCTTACCTGGTGATGCGCCTGATGCAGGGCGGCTCGCTCAAGGACAAGCTGGCCAAAGGGCCGCTGACCGTGCCCCAGGCAGTGCCCATTTTGCAAGGCGTGGCCGAAGCGCTGGACATGGCCCACCAGCTGGGCATCGTGCACCGCGACCTCAAACCAGACAACATTTTGTTCGACCAATACGGCCGTCCCTTCCTTTCCGACTTCGGCATTGCCAAGATGGGCGAAAGCCACGCCACGCTCACCGGCGAAGAAGCCATCGGCACGCCCCACTACGTCAGCCCGGAACAGGCACAGGGAAATGCTAGCGTGGACGGCCGTTCCGACGTTTATTCGCTGGGCGTGGTGCTGTATGAAATGCTCACCGGCAGCCGCCCCTACGACGCCGAAACGCCCATTCAGGTAATGATGCAGCACATCATGGCCCCGGTGCCCAAAATCAGTCGCTACAGTAAAAATCTGCCGCCCGGCTGCGACGACATCGTCGGCAAAGCGCTGGCCAAAGACCCAACGGCCCGTTTTCCCACAGCTTCTTCCCTGGTCAGTGAACTCTCCACCGTCCGCCAAACCGCGCAGCGCCAAACGCAGCGCCGCTGGAGCCTCTGGCTGGGCAGCATCCTGGGCGTTTTGTTGCTGCTGGGCGGTGGCGGCAGTTGGGCGCTCAACCGCGGCGTAATTGCCCCAGAAGCCGCTCCGGATTCGCTAGTTGCCATCGGCATCCTCACGCCGACCAGCACCTTTACGCCCACGCCCACCTTTACGCCAACGTTCACACCGACACCGACGCCTACGTTTACACCGACGGCCACCCCAACGTTTACGCCAACCCCGACGCCATCGTTTACACCGTCGCCAACTTTCACACCAACAGCCCCGCCCACAGCGGCACCTACGGCCGTTCCGCCGACATCCACCCCGGCCAGCCTCGGTTTTGACAACCAGGAGCGGCTTACGGCCGTACGCACGCTACAAACCGCCGGACCCCTTTCTGATTTAACCGTCTCACCCGATGGCCAGATAGCCGCCATCGCCGGCAGCACCGGGCTGAACCTGTACAGCCTGCCCGATTTGCTCCCGCTGCAAGAGACGGCGCTGCTGACAAACACCACGAGTCTCACGGCATGGTCAGCCAACAGCAACCTGCTGGCTGTTGCTTCCAGCAACGGCGGGCTAACGCTGTGGCAACGAGACGAAAACATGCTCGCAACTTTATTGGAAGCCGGCAGCCCAGTTACTAAACTTCTGTGGTCGCCCGACGGCCGTTTCCTGGCAGCAGGCTTACAAAATGGACAGATTCACCTCTGGCTAACTGGCGAATGGAATACACCGGTTGTTCTAGAAGGCCATCGCGAACGCATCACCGATCTGGCCTGGTCGCCAGTGGACTACACCCTGCTGGCCTCCGGCAGCACCGACGACACTGGCCGCCTCTGGCAAGTTGACAGCGACACGCCGCTGGCCGCCAGCGAACAGACCACCTTCACCGGCATGGGCACCAACGTCGATACCGTCCTCTGGTCGCCCGACGGCAGCAGGCTGGCCTTGCACAGCAGCTTCGGCATCCTGGTCATGTGGTGGGACGTGGCCAGTGGCAATCTGGTCCGGCGCGACATCAACGTCAACAGCGTCAGCTGGTTCCCCGATGGCAGCCACATCGTTCTGGCCAAAGGCAGCAATCTGGAGGCCCGCACCGCCGACACGGGCAATCTGACCTTCACCCTCTCCGGGCACACGTCAATGGTAAGCCGCCTGAGTTGGTCACCGGCCAACCCCAACTGGCTGCTTTCCATCAGCGACGACGAGACGATACGCCTCTGGGATGTGACAAGCCAGGCCACCGTGCAGCGCTTCACCGGCCACAGCGAGCCAATCGATCTGGCTGAATGGTCGCCCGACGGCAGCGCAATTCTTTCGGCCGACCTGGTGTCGGTGCGGCTGTGGGACGCAAATTCCGGGGCAGAGCGGGAACAGCTTCCCGGCCACTTCCAGACCAGCGCCATCCGCTGGGTCAACGAAAACCAACTGCTTACCCTCGGCGGATCTGACCATTTGGTCCGTGTTTGGGACGTAGCCGCCGGCCAACATTTGGCAATGCTGGGCAACTACGGCACCACCGGGGAAATTCGCACGCTTGCCTGGTCGCCGGACAATACGCATTTAGCAGTCCTGGGCAGCGACGACGTGGTGCGCATTTGGGATGCCACCGGCGGCGCGGTGGTGCAGGCCTTGGTAGGGCACACCACCCGCGGCCCGCGTATCGGCGGCGGCAACGGCTACCAACCGGTTACCGATGTCGTCTGGTCGCCAGACGGCCGTTCCTTAGCCACCGTCGGAGAAGACGAGACAATTCGCATTTGGGACGCCGCGACCGGGCAGGAACTATACTCGCTATCCGAAGAAGCTCCCGTGCGCGCTCTGGCCTGGTCGCAGCGCGGCGATTTGCTGGCGGCCGTTACCAGCGACGAGTGGGACGAAGCCGGGCACGTCCGCCTGTGGGATTTAAACACGCGGAGTTCAATCTGGCGCCGCAGCCACCCCATGCTGCGTGTGTCCAACGTGGCCTTTTCGCCGGACGGCACCTACCTGGCCGTGGGCGGCTGGTCGGGCAGCGGCGGCATCGAAATTCACGATGCGCAAAGCGGCAGCTCGTTGAGCTTTTTGCAGCTTGTGGGTCGACGGCTGGACGTGGCCCAATTTTTCTGGACAGAGGATGGCACCCGCATCTATTCAGCAGCGCGAGACGAAGGCGATGTGCAAATCTGGAACGCCACCGTCTTTGACCGCAGCAGCAGTTCGCTGAACGAATTGATCTCCGAGGTTGACAGCCGCAGCTTGTGGGGCATGACTCTCTTGCCTGATGGCGTTACGCTGATGACGTTAGGTTACACCGGCAATTTGCGCATCTGGCAGCCGGTGAACGGCCGTCCCCAGGAAGCCACCACTCTTTTGCCGCCAGAAACAGCCGCCGGCCACGTTGAAGGTCGCCGCAGCACGTTTGCGGGACGGCACAATTACCTGGCACTTTCACCCAACGGCCAGCGGCTGGCCGTGGTTGCCAGCGGCGGCCAATCAGTCCAAATTTTTATGATTGCGCCCTGACACTTGTCATTAGTATCTAAAAAGTGTGGTACAAAGAGAAAGACACGGTAGATCGATTGTCATTAGACCGCGAAGGTCGTGTCAGAGC
>PABI01000035.1 GCA_002699125.1 Anaerolineaceae bacterium | reverse complement strand
CCGCCAAAGACGAGCGGCATGTAGAGGGTGTAGCCACACGGTGCCGAGACGTAGTTGTCAAACTGCATCGAGCCGCGCGAGGCGCTGCTGACGCCGCTGGCCGGACCGAGCCACACTTCTTCAAACGGCATGTCTACAATGTCCAGGCCGGTTAAGGAATCAACCACCTCGCCATCGAGGATCAGGTCTAAACGGCCGTCCTCAACATCCCATTCCAGCTTGATATCGTGCCGGGCCAGGCCGCTGTTCAGATGCACACCTTCGCCTTCAAGCCGCACACCGTACTGCAAGGCCCAGGCATTGATTTCATGCCCTTCTGGACCCTGTTCCAGCGTAATGCCGAAGATAGCGTAACCATACGCATCCCGTGCCTGGAAGATGTCCACCTCTTCCTGCTTCGTGTCAATGTTCTGACCCCGGTAGGAGAAGGAGGCGCTGAAGCAGCCCAGGCCGGAAGTGGGTGAGCCGTCGATGAGGTACGCTGCGGCTCCGCTGCTCAGGTTGGCCGTGACGCCCATCGTGCCTTCCATGGCGGCCATTTCAGACACGGCCATGTCACCCACCACGCCACGCCACGCGGCCAGGTTGCCGGTTTCAAAGTTGTCTACCAGAAATGGGTTAGGACGGCCGTTCACCGTCAACACCACGCTGCCAACCTCACCCCAGTTACCGGCCGCATCCTGTGCCCGCACGTACAGCGTGTAGTCACCAGAGAACCAGGAACTGACGTTCAATTCGCCAATCACTGCTTCCGACGGGCTGTTCAGGCTGCCGTCAGCGGCGTTCATGGCGAAGCCGTTGCCAAAGCCGGGATCGTTGTCCACAAACCATTCCACGCGGGTGATGTTGGTGCCGCCGAGAAGGTCATTGGCATCGGCCGTGAGCGTCACGATTTGCATACGGCCGCCCGGCGTTGGGTTCGGATTGGCCACCACATTGCTGACCTCAGGACCTGTCATATCCACTGTCAGCGTCAGGGAGACGATGTCGCCCCAGTTGCCAGCCATGTCGCGGGCATGGAAGCTGATTTCGTGTTCCCCTTCAGGTAGTTGGCGAATGGTGGACAGCGGAATGTCGAAGTAAGCCCGTTCCAGCGTGCCGTTGTACAGGGCATCCTTGGCAATCAGCGGGAAGCCGGAGCCATCCGGGTTGCTGGCGCTGTCGACGTAATCGATGAATCCTTCCGCCTCGGTAATGCGCGACGGGTCAGAAGCATCAATCTCCAGCCGGACGCCGTTGGAAGCGGAGTTGACCGCTTTGGTGCCGTTAGACGGATTTGGCGTCAGGCCCACACCCATCGAGGTGGGACCAACCAGGTCCACTTCCAGGTCTACCTCGCCGACGGCACCCCAGTTGCCCAGCTCGTCCTGCGCCCGTACGTACACGACGTGCGTGCCGTGCGCCAGGCTGTTGATGGTTGCCGTATCAATCGTGGCATTTAAGCTCACGATGGGGGCCTGAGCGTTCAGCGTCATGCTGATGCCGCTGCCGGGGTCGGTAATTGTGTCGATGAAGTACTCAGCGGCAACGACGGTGACCTCACCCGTCGGGGTGTCATCGGCCGTGGCCTGGATGCCCACCGCTTTGCTGCCGTTGGTCGGACTGTTGGTCAGGTACAGGCTGGTGATGACGGGACCATCGACAACCAGGTCCAAAACGGTGCTGTTGACCGGCCCCCAGGTGCCGCTGCTGTCCTGGCCGCGCACGTAGATGGTGACATCGCCGGCAGGCAAGGTGGTGAGCGTGCTGGTGGGGACGGTGGCCATGACGTTGGCGCTGGTACCAGCCGTCAGCGTTTCGGAAATGCCGCTGCCGGGGTCGCCTAATTCATTCAGGAAATATTCCCAGGCAACGATGTCCAAACCGCTGGTTGCGGTTGTGTCCAGCATGGCTTCCAGCGTCACGTCCACGTTGCCGGAAGTGGGATTGGGCGACGCAGCCAGGCCGCTGGCCAACGGGCCGCCCAATGGAGCCGCGGCACCGCCGTTCACCTCAATAAAGGTGAAGATGCCACCGATGCGGCTGGTGTCGCCGTTGTTATACAGCTGCTGCGTGCCGGTGTTGTAGACGGCATAGCTCTGGTTTTCTACCGCATCAGCGGGAATGACCACGATACTGTCAAAGGTTTCGCCTGCGCCGAGGGTGTAAGCGACCATTTCGCTCGTATAAGGCTTTAAGGAGCCATCGACGGCCAGCATGGTCTGGTGCATACCCAGCACGCCCAGCGAATGTTCCTGCAGACCCAGGTTGACGCTGCGCAGCAAGACGTTGCTGCCGGGCGCGGTAAGAATCTTTTCCGTTTCCGAGTACGCCTTGCCGTTGATGAACCAGTAGCTGGGCTTGTAATCGGTCATGTTGAAACCGTTGGGATCGGCATTGAAAGCCGGATCCAGCTCATTGAAGACGAGCAGCGCTTCATCATTGTAAGCGGAAGCGGCGACGTCATATGCCTGGTTGGGCGTGGCCGGGCGAACGATGAGCGCGCCGCCCAAGCCCATCGCCACCTGGCGTGCGCCGTTGGGGGTGAGGCCTGCTTCGTATTTGAACGTGCCGGGGGAAACGACCGTAAACGTATAAGTCACCGTCTCACCAGCCGCAATGCCCGTCAGGTCTGGCACCATCTCCTGCCCGGTCAAGGCCAGAGAGATGTTCTCGCCCGGAATCTCATTGTGCAAAATTACGTTGACGATGTCGCCCTGGTTCACAATCAGGGCCGGGCCAGGGAAGGAAGCCGGGTCCGGCAGGCGGTTGGCAAAGCCCCAGATGGGCGCTGTGCCGCCGTCGGGCAACGTGATGCTGCCTGCGCGGGCCCACAGCTCGCAGGTGCGTTCGCCGGGGGCGTCTTCCAGGCAGGTGAAGGCCGGCAGGACGTCAGCGACGGGCATCGCCAGCGGCAGGCGCGCTGGCGACGCTGTGGCGTGAAAGGTACGCGCCAGTCCGGCAGCCGCCAGCAGAGCCAGCACAACAGCCAGGAGCAGGGTGTGTTTTTTACTGTGTAACTTCATGTTCAGTCTCCTTTTTGGCTGACTGCCTAGGGGCAGTTATTCGGCAGCGGCGGGTCGATGCGGGTGAAGGTCACCTGCCCCACCAGCACGACGCCCCAACCGGTAATCTGCTGCAGCGCATGGTTATGGGCGATGTGGTAAAACTCGCCGCATTGATTGACGGAATGCGCGCCCACCGGCACGGTGTCCTGGTTGCCCAGGAACGGGCTGCCGTAAAACAGGCCGGTGACCAGATTCTGGTCGGACGGAATGTCTACCGGGAAGGTGTTTTCATCCCAGCCGTACACGTCGGTCCATTCGTACAGCGCATCGGCCGTCTGGCCGGGATTCACGGGGATAGAGAACCGTTCTTCGGTCATGTCTTCACCGTTGGGGCCTGCGGTTAAACGGCCGTCTCGCCCCACCACCCGTGCGTTAAAGGCGTGGGGATGGAACGGGTAGCTCTCTACGCCCATGCCGATGAAGCGGTCCAGCGCCGGGTCCGGGTTTTGCACCACGTCGTAGGGGTGGATGTGGGCCATCGAGCTGTACGGTTGGGCCGGCAGCCAGGAGGCGTTGTTGGGCGCTAAAGTGTCGGGGAAGGTACGGCCGTTTATCAAAAAGTACCGTGCGTTGTAATCCGACATATCAAACGACTCGCCCCGCTCAATTGCCTGGTGCATCAGCGGATCAATCTCCGAAAGCATCATGATGTATTCCGTGTCAGGATTGAACTTCGTGTCTGCGTCGTTGTAGGCGTAATCAGCTCCCAGCGCCGGACGCACCACCAGCCCGCCAAACAAGCCCATCTGCGTCTGCACGCCGGGGTTGGTACCGCTCTGGTAAACGTAGGTGCCAGGCTGATCGGCCACAAACTCGTAGGTCATGCTGCCGCCGTTGGCTGTGGCGACGTTGGTCATCGAGACCAGTTCGCCCGCGCCGTTAAACTGTGGCTCCATCGGTACGCCGTTGGCCAACACATTCGCCTGACCAGGAAAGACAATCGAGGTATCGACAGGCAAATCGTTGTGCAGCACCACGGTCACCATGTCCCCTTCGTTGACACAAAGGATGGGGCCGGGATGTTGGAAGTCGTCCGTGCCGTCGGCGTAGCTCCACATGTAAATGACGTTGCCGTCCGTCAGGCTGATATAGCCTTCTTTGGCCGTCAGCGTGAACGTTGCCGTGGCGTTTTCGGTACAGATCATGCCGGTGCTGGGGGCCACGCCGGGTTCATCAGCTTCTACCTGCACCACGCTGTACAGCACCAGGCCAACAGCGATGATTAGTATCAGGAAGGCTATGCCTCGGCGGCGGCGATTCTGCATAAAAGTGAAAAAGTTTGTCATGTTCATAACTTCCTTGGCTACAGCCTGGGATTCGTGTTGGGTTCTGTTTGCGGTGCCAGCGTGCCGGCTGGATGAACACGAATTTCTGTCATCTGGCCGCCGTAACCTTGCCCACCGGCGTTGCTCAAGCGGTCGAAATTCCGGTTGTAGAACAGATACGTTTGCGTTTCGGTAACATCCTCTGGTGCGGTGAAGATGGCATCAACCGTGGCCCCGGTACCCAGGTAAACGGTGTGTGTGTCGTAGGCGAAGTCGGTGCCGTCGTTGCCGCGCAGCAGCGTGGCATCTTTGCCCACCACTCGCATCTTCAGGCCGGGCAGGGTCATGGCGTGCTGGCCAAAGGTCAGGTTGATGAGCCGCAGCAGCACCCGGTCGCCTGCCTCGCACTCAATGAGTGAGGAGAGCGGCTGGTATTGCAGCTCCGGTCGTCCTGGCGGTGGCTGGAGGATACCGGTGTTGGTGTCCAGTCCTATGCCGTTGGGGGCGATGGTGTCGGGGTAGACACGGCCGTTTAACAAGTAATAATCGGCGTTAAAGTCCGTCCAGTCCGGCAGTTGCACGTGGGAATCGGCCCAGTGCGCTTCGGCCCACACGTCCGTCAGGTTCAGCACAAATTCCCGGTCGAAGCCCGTGGAACCGTCGCCGCAGTTGTAGGCAAAACGGTCATACGTCTTGCCGTTGGTCGCCACGATAGGCGTGCCATCCTGCGCCGGTCGGACAAAAACGGAGCCGGTCATGCCCATATGCACGTGTTCCGTTTCTTCCACATGGCAGTGGTACATGTAGGTGCCGGGGTGGAACGGCTGGTAATACATCGTCAGGCTGCGCCCGATGGGCACCCGCACCGAGGAGTGCGGCTCGCCGTCGAAGATGGGCCAGGCGTTGCGGAAACCGTGCCAGTGCAGCGTGTGTTCATCGATCAGGTCAGGGCGCATTTGCAGCCCCACGTTGGTGAGCTTCACGCGGTATTCCTGCCCTTCATTGACCCAAAAGAGCGGCGCGGTGGCCTGGCACTTCATCTTTTGGGCAAAGACCAGTTCGTCTGTCAGCCCGGTAACATCGCGGAAGCCAAACATGTAGGTGGTTAGCAAATCGGGTGCGTAATCGTCCGGCTGGTAAAACTGGTTGATGGTGCCGGGAATCGGCACCTCGCCGGGCAGGTAAATCCAGCCGTCGGTGCCCACCAGGGCCAAATCGGCGGGTGGGGCGGCAACCTGGGAATAATCCTCAGCCAGGGCAATCATCCCGGACTGGCCCAGGGTGCGCGGCAGCAGGCGAGTGAGCGCCGCGCCGGCGAGGACACCCCCGCCTAGTTTCATGAAGTCGCGTCGGTTGAGTTTGCGCGTACGAATTGTTTTTCTCATCTCTGTACTCCTGTCGTGAATCGGGCATCCTTGCCCGGGTGCCCGGACTGGGATGTCCGGGCACCAGATCTCATTTCCTACTCTGCCGTGCCTTGCTGGAAGACCAGGGGCATGTACGTCTGGAAGAAGTTGAACTGCATGGCGTCGCCGGGAATCACCAGCCGCAGGGCGGACAGTTGGCCCGTTTCATCGGCACCGATTTCGTAGGCTCCGTTGGACGGCCGTATATCGCCATCAATGTCAAAGTTTGGAGCCAGCGTGCCATCCACACCGGGCACACCAGCATTGGCTGCCGGAGAGCCGTCCATCAGGTGATAATCACCCAGCAGCGTGGGCGGCAGATCCACCGCCACCATGATGACACCGACAAAGTTTGGATTGGTACGCCACGGCAGAGCGGACACGCTCACGTCGTAGGCTTCATTGATCATTGGGTCTACGCCAATCAGGTTGGAGGCATCAGGAATGGTGCCGGTGCTGGTTTGCAGCAGCGAGTTGGTCGGCTGCAAGAGGTGCGTGTTGCCGCCCGTGCCCACGTCCCAGGTGTTGATGGGATTGGGGTCGCCTTCCAGACCCAGCCCGGCCACGCCGTCACCGTCCCAGGAACCGGCCCGGTTGTCCCAGAAGATGTTGTTGAACATCAGCGGGTTGCTAAAGATCGGATCGTCTGGGCGCAGGGTGGCTTGCAGCAGGGCGCTGTTCAGGCTGGTGGCCAGACCGGCCGGGGCCGGTTGACCATTGCTGGTAATCGCTGTCGCCGTCGTCAGATTCTTCAT
This sequence comes from Anaerolineaceae bacterium, assembly GCA_002699125.1. GTDB lineage: Bacteria > Chloroflexota > Anaerolineae > Promineifilales > Promineifilaceae > Leptofilum. The sequence goes on along the minus strand of PABI01000035.1, from coordinate 34,273 downwards.
CACCGTGTTGTTGAAGAAGCGCACGTCCGGCGCATCGTTCAGCGAGACACCGCCGCCTTCATGGGTGGAAACATTGTTGACAATGAAGTTGTTGTAGACGTTGAACGGGAAGTTGCCGGCCATCAGGAAGCGCAGCCCACCGCCATCATCGTTAGACAGGTTGGCCTGGATGATGTTGCTGTAGATGTCTACCGGACCCGTGCCGGGTGACAGCATTGTCGCTGCATTGGGCGGCAGTTCACCGGCAATCATGATGCCGCCGCCTTCATCCATCGAGTGGTTGAAGTAGATGCGATTGTTGTGGATGCTGCCGCGCGGACTGTAGCCATAATGGCTGATGCCGCCGCCGTACTCGGAGGAGTAGTTGCCGCAGATATCGTTGTTGGCCACTTCGTACCGCTCTGCGCCGTCAAAAATGCCGATCGCCCCAGCCAGGTTGGTGCCACCGTTGGCCAAAATCTGGTTATTGGCGATGAAGATATTGTCGTTTTGGGCATCTTTGCCGGGGTCACCGGGCGGTAGGTTAGGCGTGCCCAAGCGAATGGCACCACCGTAGGCACCGCCATTGTTTTGGATGATGTTGTTGGTGATTTGTAGATTGCGGGCATAGGCGTTGACAAAGATACCGCCACCTTGAATCACCACGTTGGCTGCCTGACCATTGTTGCCGCCGCCAATCTGGTTGATGTTGTTGGGGAAGCCTTGCTGGTCGCCGCCTTCGATGCCAAAACCGTCGATGGCCGCTTCATACCGGTCGCCAAACTGGTTTGGACTCTCGGCAAAAACAGTGATGACTGCGCCTTCGTAGATGGCCTGGTTACCAGCGCGAGGCAGACTTTCCACCAGATCGCGCCAGGCAGCGGCGCTGCCGTTGTCGCCGGAGAAGCCCAGGCCGTTGAGCACGGAGCCGAGGACAAAGGAGCCATCGTCGTAGACGCCGCCGGGACCAATGCCCTGCATCTTCACCGGTGAGTGCATGACGACGTTTTCGTAGTAAACGCCTTTGGGATTCCACTGTTCTGGCGTGTCAGGATAGACAATGACCAGGGCCAGCGTCGTCGTGGCTGCGTCATTTAGGGCATCCTGAATGGTGGCACCGGTGTCGGTGTCGTACGCTTTGCCGGGGCCGACTTCGTAGATGGTTGGGCTGTAGAAGCGGTCCAGCGCATGAATCGTGAGGCCATTGACCATGCTTTGCTGGTTGTCGGCAATGATTTCTAACTGGTGCGGACCGGAGCTGAGCGTGTCGGGCACAACGATGGTGATGAGGCGGTCTGACCAGGTGGTGGCGGCTACGGCCGTATCGCCCAAATAGACCTGTCCCGCACCCTGCACATCGCCAAAGCCTAGCCCCAGAATGGAAATGGTGCGCTCGGCTGGCGTGCCTGCCAGATCGACATATGGTTTATCGACGGCAAAAAGCTGCGGCGTTGTGTCTTCCAGCTTGCACTGGGCCACGTGGTTAAACTGCGTGCCCGGCGATTGGATAGACGTCGCCACCTGCGTCGGGGCCAGGTCGGCAATGACGCCCAGGCCAGGGATCACCTCAAAGTTGGCGGCGATGGTGCGGTACTGCGGATTGTACGCCTCGTTGAGATGGCCCGGTTGGCCGGGATCGTTGCCGACCAGCCGGTACATGTTAGCAAACATGCCGGAAGGCGAGGGCGCATTCATCGTCATGGTCGAGGGCATCAGCCCCGTAAACATGCCGTTCGGGTCCGATTCCAGCACGGTGACCAGCCGCTCGGCAAAGTCGTAGACGCCAATGGGCGCGTTAGGGATGCCGGCCTTCTCGCCGAAGGTCCATTCGCGCGGATCGGTGGAGAGAGTCAGGTCGTCCAGGATGAGGCCCCACCAGCGGCCGGGCAGCGGCACGTCGGTGAAGAAGGTAAAGGACGGGGCCACAGAGCGGCCTTCGATAACCGTCACCAGCTTCGTGTTGCACAGGTGGCGGTCGGTGCCTTCAAAGATGCTGCCACCCTCGGCAGCAAAGTCGGGATTTTCAACAGCGTTGGGGCCATCAGAGCCAACGCCCGCCACGTCTACCGTGTGCAAAGCACCGGCGCAGACGGGAAAGTCGGGCGGGTTGGCAGCAGGCTTGCCGGCGGTGGGCTGGCTCAGATATTCGTTGCCGGAGAAGACGTTGAGGTCTTCCTCGCGTTCTACCTGGAATAGGGGACGGCCGTAGGCATCATTAGGCACCATAACCTCGACCAGATAGTCACCGGTTTCCAAATCGCCAAAGCCGTAGTTGCCGTTGACGGTGGCAAAATCGCTTTGGAACTGGGTACCCATGGCCATTGGCTCCAGGCAATCTTTGTCGGGCGCGGCTGCGGGCAAAATCCAATGGTTGATGGGGTTGCCTTCGACGTCGTATGCCTGGCAGTTTTTCGGCCGTTCCCACATTTCAGAAGTGGTCGTTTGCAGCAGGGCACCCTTGGCAAAGGAGCCGTCGGCGGCCAGCAGGTAGCTGCCGCTTTCGTCGCAGGTCTCTGTGTCGGGATCGGTACAGGTGACTGGCTCGTACAGGTTCATTTCCAGGTTGGGAATGCCGACAGCCCACGGTTCCACAGCGGCCAGCGAGGGATCGTACTCGGCGCGGGTGGTGTCATAGAAGACGGTACCGGCGATGCCGCCGTTTTCACCCGGTGCGTAGGGTTTTACGCCCCAATCCAGCCGTCCCGACTGGCCGATGATGGGCAGCACGCCCACATCCACACCTTCACCTAAAACGGTGGTTTCTTCGGGCTGGTTAAACGCCTGGTAGGTGAAGCCGGTCACTTTGTACTGCGGGGCGTACGCTTCCAGCACCAGCCAGTTGTTGTAGGGGTACATGTTTTCGTATTCGTAGTAGCCATCGGAAGCGGTGGGCACCAAAATGCCGCCCCGATCCATTTCGGAGTTGTCTCGTTTGCGCAGGAGGACGGGGTATTCGCCGACGCCCATTTCACCGGGGTCACGCTTGCCGTTTTCGTTTTCATCAACGAAGACGTAGCCGTGGATGTTGGTGAACCAGCCGGTGACAAACAAGACGCCCATATCGACCACTTCGCCGTTGACCACAGAGATCTGAACTAAATCGAGGATGTTGAGTTGGGGACCGTCCCAGTAGGTGAGTAGATAGTCGCCATCGGGGACGTGGGGAATGACAAAGCTGCCGTCGGCTTCACCCTGGCCGATCCATACGGCCGTATCCCCCCCCTGCAAATCGCTTAAAGCAATCCACGGGTTGGCAATCGTCTCGCGAATCTTTGCCCCAGACAGGCCGCCCCACAGGTGTCCCTGGTAGGGCAAACCGCCATTAAACGGCACATACACCTCGGCGTTGGCAATGACACCGCGAATTTCGCCAGAAACGGCCGTGTTGGTCAGTTCGTTGGTGGGGTGCACGAAACCAAAGATGGTTACGGGGAATGGTTCGTTGGCGATGACAAATTCGGTATCGTAACCAGTGGAACCTTCTTGAATCCAGGAGTCCCACGGCTTGTTGCCTTCCAGCGTCGTGGTTTGCACCCAGTCGGTGCCGTCCGGCGGCACCACCCACGCTTCAAAGCGGTTAGTGCCCAGGTTGGGGATGACGATGTCGCCATTTTCATCGCTCAGGCATTTGCCGCCAGAGCCTTCAATGGCAACCGGCGCGCCATCTTCCCAGGCATAGCCGTTGGGACCGTTGCCGGGTTCATACTCAGTACATAGCGGATTGCCGTACACATCGTTGGTCACTTCACCGCCCAGATCGCCAATATGGCCGGAGAAACCGGCCAGACCGGCCTCGGCCGGAACGTCGGCGGCGGAGTTGGGCAGGCCATTGTCTTCGAATACCTTGATGATCAAGGTAGCCGTGGGCAGCGGCTGCGGCTGCATAGACACGTTGACCGTAGCCACGCCGGGGTTGTCCACATCTTCTTCCATAGGAACGGTGAACCATTGGCCATCCAGCTTAAACCCATCGGCGATGACCGAAATAAGATAACGCCCTGTCGGTAAGGTCAGGGTCGTGTTCTCACTCAAAACGGTTTCGTCGCCCTGGGTAACAATAGGACTCCAACTGGGGATGGCGGCAATGCTGGGCCAGTCACAAGTGACGGGATAATCCGGATTGGGGATGGTTTCTTCTTCATCCCAAAACGGCGCACAGCCGCCAGTATAGCGGTCCGTACGTGTTTCTCCGGTGTTATCCTCATTGATGATGAATTTGTATTCTGTCACGGGATCGCCTGCGGCAATGCCGGGGGGATTTGGCTCGCCGAGGGGGGTGCCCCAAAGTGGCTCTGTGCGGGCGCTGACAACTTGTAAGGCAATGGTTTGGGTGGTAGCAGTTGGCGCTGCCGGGGCGGCTGGTTCTGCGTTGACAACCAGTTTGTCAATCGCAGAAGTTCCCGCCGGGTCCACCATTGCCGAAGAAGCTGGCAGCACGGCCACGAGGCCAATGCACAAGCCGAGCAGTAATAGTAGCAACAATGATCCTCTTCGTTCCATGTAAACCTCCTGGACGCATCTGAATGATTCAGACCTTGGTGTGATCGAGAAGGAGTACCTGCCTTTTTGTTGCTCAAATAGTTTTGGAGATGGACTGGTACTCCAATACTAATGATAGGCAAGAAAGAGGCGAGAAAAGTTGAAAAAGCTTGGGGTTAATTGTGAAGAATTGGGGGATGGGGGGAGTTCAAACGTATGGATTCGCGCTTTCGCGGGAATGACAGAGGATAATCCGATTATTTTCTTAAACGCAAATGTAGTCTTTGCGCGGCCAGATGTGTGGCAATAGTTTTAAGTCACCAACCGATACCCCTCCCCGCGAACCGTGATCAGATAGCGTGGATTGCGGGAATCGTTTTCGATGGCCTTGCGCAGCTCGTGGACGCGCCAGCGCGTTACTTCTTTGGCCTCGATGGGGGTTGTTTCATAGCCTTGCGCTTCCATGACCAGCTTTTGATAGTCCAGCGTGTTGGGGGAAAAACGCAGCAGCACCGTGAGGTAATCAAAACCGGTGGGCGTCAACGACAGCTCTTCACCTTCGAGTGAAGCAATTCGCGTGTGTAAATCCAGCAGAAAGGGGCCGCGCCGTAAATAGCGCTCATCCTCCACTTCTTGGATCAATTGATCCGGCTCATCCTGGTGAAAACCGTCAATCTGGTTGAGCTCGCCCAGCAGGCGCTGCATCTCATTCATGATGGCCCGGCGGCGGTTGGGCTGCTGTTGGGACAAAACCTGTTTTACGCGGGACAAAATCTGTGGGGGATCGATGGGCTTGAGCAAATAATCGGCCGCGCCGCGCCGCACGGCTTCAATGGCAGAGTCCAGGCTGGCAAAAGCGGTTAAGAGCAGCACGGGCATGTCGGGGTACATTTGCTTGATTTCGGTAAGCAACACGAGGCCGCTCTTTTTAGGCATCTTAATATCCAAAAAGACCAGATCAAACTGACTGGCTTTTAACTGTTCGTGCGCTTCATCAGCATCTCCAGCGGTGGTGACCGTATAGCCATCCCGCTGCAGGATAAGGCGCAACGTTTTGCGCAAATTGGGTTCGTCGTCAACAACTAAGATGGTGTGGTTGGTTTCCATGATTTCCTCAGTGATTATTCTGGCAGTGTCGGCAGCCAAATGGTAAAGGTTGCCCCTTCTCCTGATGTGCTTTCTACAGCGATGTGCCCGCCATGTTTTTGCATAATATCGTAACAGATGGCTAGCCCCAAACCAGAACCGTTATCCTTTTTGGTGAAGAACGGTTCAAACAGCTTCTCTTTGTCCTCTTCGGCAATGCCCATGCCTGTATCTTGAATAGCCAGCCCTACCTCAGCCTCATTCATCACCGGGACAATGGATAACTCGCCACCGTCCGGCGACATGGCATCGATGGCGTTGAGACATATATTGATGACCACCTGCTTCAACTGGTTGGCGTCGCCCAAAACCCATAATGGCTCCGTGCCGGTGGCAAAAGAATGGCTAATATTATTTTGCTTGAGATGCTCACGGAGAATCAGATGCACCTGGCCAACAATATCGGGCAAAGACACGGGCTGTTGCGTATTGCTGCCGGACGGCCGATAAACATCCCGCAGCTGCAACACCAGGTTTGTCAGCCGGTTGGTTTCGGAGAGGCCCATCTCCAGAAAAGATTGCGTTTCTGTCTCCTGTGGCAAATCTTGCTGTATCAGGAACAGGCAATTTTTGATGGTTTGCAAGGGATTGTTGAGCTCGTGGGCGACGGAAGCCACCATACGTCCCATGGCCGACAGCTTTTGCGCCTGAACCAGTTGAGCCCTTGTTGACTGCTCTTTTTGCAGAATCTCACCCAGATCGTTGAAGAGCAGCGCATTTTGCACGGCCAGCGAGGCCTGGGATGCCAAAAGCTCCAGCTGGCGCATGGTGGTGCGGTTGAAGGTGCCGGGCGTATCGCTCTGTACCATCAGGAAGCCGGAGGTGTCGTCGGTGATGCGCAGCGGGGCGGCAACGTAGGCAGGTTGGGCCGTGTGGTTAAGCTTTGCCTCGGTTGAATCGGTATCTGTAATGAGGACGGGCTTGCCGGTTTCCATGATGAGCTTGAGCGGGGGCAGGGAGCTTAAATCTTCGCGGTTGATGAGTTTTTGCAGGGCGTTGGGCAGCTGGTCATTTTGCTGATCAGGCTGGCTAAATTGGGTACGGTAGATTTCGTTGTTACGCAGCAGGAAAACGGCCGTTCCCACACTATCCACCATCTCCATCGCCAACTTAATAATTGTCTGCAGCACTTCATCCATCTCCAGGCTTTGGCTCAAGGCAACGGCCGTACGCGCCAAATATTCGGCCTGCTGCCGCTGGCTGCGCTCCGATTGGTACAGTCGGGCCGTGTTGATGGCCACGGCGGCCGAATCGGCCAGGCGCAGCAGCAGCCGCTCATCCTGCGCGGTAAATACGTGGGTTTTTGTCTGGTTTTGCACGATGATGGTACCTAGCTGGTGACGGCCGCTTTGCAATGGCACAATGATGAGCGAAGCCGGCGCGTCGCCGGGCGAAAAAATGGCCGCATGGGGCGTCTGGCTTACATCGGACAGGCTGATCAATTTACCGGTGCGGAAAACCTCCTCAACCAACTCGTCGTTCAGTTCGAGGAATAGGCTGGATAAATCGTTTTCTGCCTGGCCGCTCCAGATTGCCGGCGTTAAATAGGTTTCGTTTTCATCCAACAAATGAATGACAACGCCGTCTGCCTGGGTGAGCAGTTTAGGGGTGGAGTCGGCAATGAGCTGTAAGATGTTGTCCAGATCGAGCGTTTCATTGAGCGATTGGTTGATGGCGGACAGGGTAGCCGTCTCGTTTAGCCGGTGACGAATTTCTTCCAGCTGGTTGGCGTGGCTAATGGCGATGGCGGCCCAGTTGGCCGCGGCCGTCAGCGTGCGAATGCTTTCGTCATCGAAGGCGTGGGGCTGCCGGTGGGTAGCCTGAATGAGTCCCAACCGATTTTGGCCCAGCGCCAGGGGCACGGCGATGAGCGATTGGGGGTTACAGGGGCAGACGTTGGTTATGTTGAAACGGCCGTCTTCCTCCGCCACATGCACCACACTTCCGGTGCGCATCACTTCACCGGGCACGCCATCTTGCAATGGGATTTGCTTGCCCAGCAGTTGGCCCGCCTCCAGGCCATCGGCCGCCACGTAGGTGAGCTGATTCTGCTCCCGCAAAATAATCGACAGGCACTCGGCTTCCACCAATGGCATCACCTGCTCAATGACGTCACAAAAAATCTGGGGCAGCTCCAGGCTGGAAACCACAGATTGGCCTAGCTGGCTCAGCATGACCAGCTCCTGGTTGTGCCGCTCCATCTGAATTTCTGCCTGTTTGCGTTCTGTAATGTCCTGCTTGATGGCGATGTAATGGGTGATTTCCTGCTGCTTGTTGCGCACCGGGGCAATCGTTTGGTTTTCAATATAAACAGAACCGTCCTGCCGCAGATTCACCAGTTCTCCTTCCCAAACCTTGCCGTCCTGAATAGTTTGCCACATCGTACTGAACGTTTCTGATTCATGCTGTCGAGAATTAAAGATGCTGGCATCCTGGCCAATAAGCGCTTCAAACGTGTAGCCCGTCATGTCGGTCAGGGCCGGATTGACCCATTCAATGAGCCCCTTGTGATCGGTAATCATGATGCCGTTTGCGGCCGCTTCCAGCGCTGTGGTTTGCAGCTGCAATTGCTCTTGCGACTTAATCCTTTCTGAAATATCCCGCACCACGTACAGCTGCAAACTGCTCGTCTCACTCTCCGATTCAACACGGTTCACGGTAATCTCCGCCGTGTAATGCAGCTCTTTACGCGGGCTGAGTTCAAGTTCGGCCCGGAAAATGTTGCCTTGAGACAAACTGGCATCTATTTCTGCGAACAGCAACTGCCGGTTGTCTGAATCAGACTCCAATAATATAGATATATTTTGGCCACGCAGCTCATTTTGGGGAAAGCCAAGCAGTTTTTCGGCCGTGCGGTTGCACGACAAAATTTGATGGTCTGATTTATTAACGACTAGAACGCCGTCCGTGAGGCTGGCAAACACAATTTCCAAAAAGTTGTTGGCCGTATCCAACGCTTTTTCCGTGCGCTGGTACCGGCCAATCACCTCCACCAGAGGTTTAAATGCATAGTAGTACACAATGGGAAATACAAAAATGGAGAGCAGCGCCGCATCAACCGTGCCTTCCACCAGAATCTCCAAAAATTGAGCGTCACGATCAAAATACAGCGGTTCCAGCGTCATCATGATGGCCAGCTCCACCACAAAAACAGAGATCATGATGACGCGCATCAGATGCAGCGGCGACAGATTTAACACTCGGTTGCTTTGGAGCAAATCGGTGAGGATTGGGCCTGGCTTAAAGGTGGTTGGCTGAGTCATGGACAGTTCTCCAGGAAAATGGGCTGTTTTTTGCCCCATTGTACTCTTTGGCACTTAACAAGTGTATAAAGATTTTTTCCTGAAACAACATCGAGTTCAGCTCGTGTTGAAGAAGTAAAAACGGCCGTTCTTTGTGGGGAACGGCCGTTTTCCACATCAGTCGGGGCAGCGGGCGTTGAACCCACAACCTCTTGGAGGGCTGTGCAACGGCCGTATCCGGTAAGTTGTCCAGATACGGCCGTTACGCTGTTAACCTCAGTAGCGGCGGATAGTGATGCTGCCGCCGCTGAGTGGAACGGCAGGCAGGGCGTTGAGGGCGTCGTCTGGTTGGGTATCGTACACCAGGGTGCCCGTTACCCGATTCCAGATACGCACGCGTATCAGGTCGTTTTGCTCGCCATCATCAATGATGGAAACGAGGAAACCGTAGTCGCCGCTGCCATCGATGTCGCCATACCCCTGGAAGGCGGCTCTGTTGCCATTGATCACCAACCAATCATACCCGTGGCCGTTGAGCCGCGCGCCAAGCGGGTGGATGGTGAAGTTGAAGCTGCCAACCGGCTCCGGCAAGTAGCGATGGTATCGGGCAATAATACCGAAACGGCCTGTTTCACTTTGAGCCGGATCGCCATCGTAGTAACCATCTGCCGGGGCGTGGAACCAGCCAACACCGTTGGCCGAGCCGACGCTGGGATCAAACACGACAACGTACTCGAAAGTGCTGGTCGCCGTGGCGCCGGCTGCATCGGTAATGGTGAGGGTGACGATGTAGACATCAGGCTCAGTATAGGTGTGCGTGGCAGCAGCGGTGCCGTTGGTGCCAGACAGAGTCTGGTTGGTGCTGCTGCCATCGCCCCAATCCCACACGGCCGTTAACGTATCCAACTCGTCTACATCGGTGTAAACGGCCGTTGCCTCAATAGACGTGTCGATTTGGACTGGAACCAACGGTGCGGTAATTTCACCAACTTGAGGCGCATGATTGTCCGGCTCGTCCGGCTCGACGGTTACCGTTACGGTCGCCGTATCGCTGCCACCGTTGCCATCTGAGACCGTGTAGGTAAAGCTGTCGCTGCCGGTAAAGCCAGCATCGGGCGAGTAGGTAACGTCACTGCCGTTGTTAACGACGGTGCCGTTGGTTGGTTGGGTGATGCTGTCAACAGTTAGGGTATCCTCGTCAGCGTCGGTATCGTTGGCCAGAACGTCGATGGTGACGGCCGTATCCTCATCTGTCGAGACGCTGTCGTCGATGGCGATAGGATCGCTGTTGCCGGATGCGATGGTGATACTGACAGTGGCTGTATCCATGCCGCCGTTCCCGTCAGATACGGTGTAGGTGAAATTATCAGACGTGGTGGCTGATCCATCGTGAGTGTAAGTCACGTCCGTGCCGTTGTTCACCACCGTGCCGTTGCCTGGCTGGGTGATGCTGTCAACTGTCAGCGTGTCCTCGTCAGCGTCGGTGTCGTTGGCCAGGACATCGATGGTGACGGCCTCGCCTTCGTTGATGCTTGTGCTGTCGTCGTTGGCCACGGGATCGTCGTTTATCGCATTCACTGTCACAGTTACTGTCGCCGTATCGGTGCCGCCATTGCCATCGGCGATGGTGTAGGTGAAGCTGTCGCTGCCGTTGAAGTCGGCGTCAGGTGTGTAGGTGACGTCGCTGCCGTTGTTGACGACGGCGCCGTTGGCTGGTTCGGTGATGCTGTCAACCGCCAGCGTATCCTGGTCAGCATCGGTATCATTAGCCAGGACGTCGATGGTGACGGCCGTATCCTCATCCGTCGTCGCCGTGTCATCATTGGCCACCGGGCTAATGTTTCCACCCGTTTCCGTTACGGTGAGGGTGGAGACCGTGCCCAGGCCACTGCTGTTTCCGGCCACGTCGTACGCCTCCACGCTCAGCTGGTAAACGCCGGCTGCGCTTAGCTGCGGGCTGAATTCCCAACCGTCTGTGGTTAAGACGGCCGTTTGCCAAACCGCAACCCCTGAGGAGTCTTCCAGACGCACCACCACTTCGGCCACTTCACCACCATCCTGAACGTCTCCGGCCAGGACAATAGGTCCGTTGCCATCAATCACGTCGGCCAGCGGTACTTCAGACAGCGCCGTTGTCACCGTAATCACCGGGGCGATGGTGTCAATCTGGTAGGTGCGTGAAATCTCTTCGGAGCGGTGGCCGAGGGCGTCCAGTCCGGTCAGCGTCAATGTTTGCGTGATGCCGTCCCCTTCTTGCAGAGGGGCGGTGTCCAGCAGCCAGGTGCCGTTAGGCGTGTTGCCGGGATTGGCGGCCAGCGTAAAGCACATTTCGGCAGCCGCTTCCAGCAGGCAAAGCTCAACGGAGCGTGCTTCATGATCATCCTCGATGGTGCCGCTGAGGAGCAGCTCGTCTGGTCCCAGGTAGCCGTCTAGTAGGGCATCGTCTACGGCCGTATCCAGCAGCACACTGGGCGGTGTCAGATCGACCAGCAGGGTGCGCCAGTTGGTCCAGTCGCTCTGGTTGCCCACCAGGTCAGTGGCGCGGGCGCGGATGTCAATCGAATCGACGTTCTCCAGCGTTCCCGTAGGCCAGATGCAGCCCCAGGTGCCGTCTCTGTTGCCGTCGGGGCAGGTCAACGTGGTGCTGCTGCCGCCCGGCGTGGTTACCACCTCAACCTCGACGGTGGCGATGGCGGACGCATCTTGCACCAGGCCAAAGAGCGTTTGTGACTGCGGTCGGACGTAAACTTGCGGCGTCTCAATCGTCAAATCGGTTGGTGCGGCCGTATCCAGATCGTGGTGAATCCAGAACCAGTCGAAGGCTTCATGGGTGTCATCAGTGAGAACGGCCGTTACCTCCGCCGCCTGTCCATTGAGGATGGCATTAACTGTTGCCTCAACAGTGATCGAGCCAGTGGCACCCGCTGCCACCGGACCCAGATCAACAACCTGCGTCGCGCCGCCGGCAAACTGGATGCCGCCAAACGCAGCTAACTGCAACTGGGCATTGTTGATGGTTTCTGTGCCGCGATTGCTAAAGTTGATGGTGTAAGAAACCACCTGTCCATCAGCCAGCGGCACTGGGTTGCTGTCCAGCGGCAGTGCCAGATCAAGCGCGCCGTCCAGGTTGGCATCCAGGCGGCTGCCGGGCGTGAGCAGGTCGAGCAGATCGCTGTTGAGGAAGCCCACGCCGGTGCCGGAAGGAACGGCCGTCAGCGTCACCTGCAAATCACCGTCGGCAAACTGGCCTTCGTTGGGCAAAATGCCGGGGGCGACGGGCAGGGAAGCCCATTCGTAATACTGCGTCAGGGCCAAGCTGTTCAGGTCGCGGCCAAAGGCCAGCGGGCTGATGACGCGCGGGCTGTTCAGCGGATTTTTGTCCGGCATGGTGGCCCACAGCTTCAAGGTGTCTTCCTCGCTGGCCAGAGCGACCAGTTTTAACGAGGAGGTGTTGCTGAGGTTCAGCCAGCTAAAGGGCAGGAGCAGGTCAAGAGTACGGCCGTTCAACTGCACATTTTCTGCTGAGATACTCTGATCAACCACCCAACTGCTGCCGTCCCACCTGAGCAGGGTGACAGTTTGCGCATCTTCCACCCAGACCAGATAGTCGGCGGCCAAGGGCTGGCCGTTTTCGCTGGGCAGGGTGATGGTGACGCCGTCGCCGTAGGGATTGTACGCTTCAGTGGCACCGTCTGCGGCCGTATCCAGGTAGATGAACAAGTCGCCGTCGCTGTTCCAATCGGCACCCGTCCAGGCCAGGCGTAGGGCAGTGTCGTCCCAGGAGAGGAAGAAACGCTGCACGGCTTTTAAGGCGGCGCTGTCTGGCGCGTTGAAGGAGACTTCACGGTTAGCCCCGATCTGGCTCGCGCCGCTGCCCATCCAGCCGTCATAGTTGAGGTCGGCGATGAAGTCCGGCGTGGCCGGGCTGTCTACGGTGATGGGGCCGCGCGTTTGCCAGGTGATATTGCCCAGGCTGTCCGGCACGCCGACGTGGGCGTACCACGTCTGGCTTTCCGTCACGGCCTGCTGGTGTGCCCCAGAGGTAGTGGTGGTCGTGAGTGAGGCGGCGGTTGGCGTCGGGCTTGTTGTCCAGCCCACAAGGTAATCGCCCAGACCGCTGCCATCGCTGACCGCCGTCCAGTCAATCACCAGCGTGGGATTGCTGTCGTAGACCGTTTCGCCGGGCGCGATGGGCACATTACTGCCACCGTCCAGGTAGCTGAGGCTGATGTCCACCAGTGATGGTGGAACCACGTCAACGAGGATGGTTTCGCTGGTTACGGCCGTTCGTCCCGCCGCATCCGTCACGCGGGCAGAAACGTCGTGCGCCACGCCATCTTCATTAAACACGGGCCATTGATAGCGCCAAGCCGTGCCGTCGTTGGCTACCTGAATCCAGGCACCGCCGTCGATTTGCACTTCAACCAGGCTACCCGCACCGGCGTTTGTGATGCCGGTCAGCAGCACAGCCTGGGATGATACCTGATGGGTCGTGGTCAGCACCAGCGGATCGATGCTGATTTCTGGCAGCACCTGGCGCACCTCGATCTGGATGGTTTGCGTGTCGGTTTGCACCCGCCCGGCCCAATCGGTTACTTCAGAGACCAGCGCGTAGCTGCCGTCGGCCGGGGGTGTCCAGTTGAAGTTCCAGGACGCTTCGGCAGCTTCGCCGTCGCTCCAGCTTCGGTTGAAGACGGCCGTGTCATTCACCGCCACTGTCAGATTTTGCAGGGAATCAAGGGCAAACGCCTCACCAGCCACGTTCACCGGGTCCAGGGTCGTCAGCAGCGTGCCGTCCGTCGGCGTGAGGATGACGGAGTCCAAAAGCGGACCGACGTAGCCGGGCGGTTCGTCACTGGGAGCTGGCGGCAAGGCGATGGACAGGGTGTGGGTGATAATCTCTTCGCTGCCGTCCCAGCCTACAGCAAGCAGTTCAAACTGATATGAGTCGGACAGGGCTGGCGGGGTCCAGGTTGTGGTGAAGGTTGTGGTGAAGACCTCGTCTTCGGTCCAGCTATCGCTGTACAGCAGGTCGCCGCTGCTCAAGTCGCGCAGCTCCAGCGAACTGAGCGAGCTGGTCGCCACTGCGCCGCCGGTCAGGTCAACGGGATCGGCGGTGGAGAAGACGGTGCCGTTGGCCGGGGCTGTGATCTCGGCATGGATGGTGCCCAGGGTTGGCGGCAGGATCACATCGCCGGGCGGATCAACCGGGGGCGCTTCGATGGTCAGGGTGTAGGGCAGGGTTGTGGTGCGGTCGGCCCAATCGACGACTTCTATCTCGAACTGGTGATCGCCAACGGCCGTTTCTCCATCAGCAGGCGTCAGCCACTCAAACTCCCAGGGTACCGTAGTCACTTCGCCCATTTGCCAGGTCTGGCTGTAGACGGTGGTCCAACTGCTGTCGATGAGCTGGCGCACGGTGAGCGCTTGGGCCGTTACCGGCGCGGTGATGACGCCGCTGACCGTGACCGGATCAAAGGTGCTGATTGTGCTGCCGTTGGTGGGGCTGATGACGGCCGTTTCTGGGCCAGGGTAATCTTCATAGTAGGGGTATACGGCCGTCAGATCAGCCGTTTCGCTCGTGTCTGATGAGGTGATCAAAATCGGGCTGCTGCCGCCATCACGCGATGCCTGCCACAACTGCTGATTGACAGTTCCGCCACTGATAATCCAATACAAATTGTCTTCATCCAGGTCCAATCCAATACCGCCAATCGTCGTTGAGGACGAGTTGCCGGGAAGTACATCGACAATAACATCTGCGACATTGCTTAAAGCGCCGGTTGCATCATAATCTGCCTGATGAATCGTAAAGAAACCAGTAGTTGAAGAAGAGGCGGCAACTTCTGTTTGCCAATAGATTTGGCCCAACTCACCATCTAACGCCAGGTGAGACGTGCGGCTCAAACCAGTTAGCAATGTGGTCACCTCAGAGCCGTCCAGCCGCGCACTCATGAGCGCATTCGACGTCTCAAACCACTGACCGGAAACCCAGAACAGCCGGTTGCGGCCTACGTCCAGGGCCAGACTGGTCGGTTTGGTTAGGCCTGTGGCCACGGTAATGACGTTGCTGCCGTCGATGTTGGCCCGTTGGATACGGCCGTTAAAATCATCCGTCCAGTAAAGATAACCGTTGACCACATCCACTTCAAGGTCAAACGCGTCAACATTTGGTAATAAGATTTCTGCATCGTTGCCTATCACGTCTGCATGATAGATGAATTGCTGGCCATCTCCAGATGTGCTTGGCTGTCCTTCTATCCAATACAGTCTTTGCCGAAGCGTGTCAACAGCGACGCTTCTGATTGCCGGATCGGACGTGTTATGGACGGTGACAACAGCGCCTTGGGTGGGATCAATCCGTTGGATAACGGTACCGGTCGATGCAGCAGCCGTGGTCCAGTAGAGTTGGCTGAAGAAAGCAAAATCAAATACGTTGGCGGTGAAGGCTTGGGTTGTGGCCCCACCCAGGTTAGCCGCTTGCAGCTCTACGTTGAAAGTGCCAGTGACCGCAGGCGTCCAGGTGATGAGGCCGCTGACCGGATCAATCGACATGCCTGCCGGTGAATCGTTCAGGGACCAGGTGACTGCGCCAATGCTGCTGGCCTGCGCCTGGTAGCTGTACGGCTGGTTCACTTCGACGCCCGTTACCGGCGTGGAGGTGATTGTGGGTGGAGCCGGGTCCGTAACATCAAGCGTGTAGCTTTGCGTGTCTGTGCCGGCGGTGTTGCCGGCCTGCACTATTACGTTGAAGCTGCCCACGGTCGCCGGCGTCCAGGAGATGAGGCCGCTGTTGGCGTTGATGCTCATGCCTGCCGGGGCGCCGGTGAGTGTCCAGCTAAACGGCTGGCTGCCGCTGGCCTGAGCCTGATAGGTGTAAGGTTGCTCAGTGGTTGCCGTCAGGATGGGCGTGCTGGTGATGGTGGGCGGCGTCTGTTGCGGCACATCTGCCCAACCGGCCACCGCCTGGGCAAACTGGAAGCCTGCGTCTAGCAATTGTTTACTGGTGGAGCCAACGGCCGTACGGTACAGCTTGTAGCCAGGCACAATGCCCATACCGTCAAAGCCATACCAATAGAGTTCGTTGGTGCTCGGTTCAAACCAGAAGCCGGTAGGCGTGCGCACGTCATCCAGCCACACCTCACTTTGTGAGCCGTCCATGTTGGCCCGGTAGATGGTGCCGTAATAATTATTTTTGCCCCAGATGATCTTGCCCCCATACACATCAATCGCCAGGCTGTCCAAAGCCGAGAGACCGGTTAAGACGGCCATCGGCGTGGCTTCGGTCACCAGGTCATAGCGGAAGATGGTGTTGCTGGCCGATTCCCAGAACAGATATTGGCGGTAGGGGTCTAAGGCTAAATCTTCGGCACGGCTGCTTAATTCGTCTATGACGATCTCGACATTGCTGGTGGCGAGATCGATGCGGCTGATTTTGTCGCTTTCTGACCAGTACAGCGTGTCGTTGAGGGCGTCGAGCACCAGTCCGTGGGGGAAGTTCAGGCCTTCTACCAGGACGGCCTGGTTTTGGCCGTTCAGATTGGATTGCCAGATACGGCCGTTGCCACTCCCACTCCCCTCATCCGTCCAGTAAAGCAGCTCGGTGGCCGGGTTAACGATCAGGTCGCGCACGTTGCCTGCATCGCCAGAAGCAATAACGGGGTCGCGACCAATGGGGTAATCAATTTGTTCTATCACACTGTTGTTAAAAGCGTCGGCGGTAACCAGTTCGATTTGGCCGCCGGCGGGCAACGTTGGCGCTGGTGGAGCGAAGAAAGCAATGGCCGAAGCCGTGTTGTTGCCCGGCACATGATCGCCAATGGCGGTGCTGACGGTGGCCTGGCTTTGTAGACGGCCGTTGGCCCCGCTCAACACATTCAAGACAACCTGCAAGCTGATCTCATCCCCTTCCAACATAGTGCCCAGGTCGCAGACGGCTGTAACACCATTCACGGTACAGCCAGGGAAGCTGGCCACGTCCATCCCTGTAGGGATCATGAAGTCGAGCTGTGCCTCCAGAGCATCCAGCGGCCCTTGATTACGCACCACCAGGTCATACGTCACCGTCTCGCCCACCAGGGCCAGATCGTTGTCTGTGGTCATCGTTACGGTCAGATCGGTTGTTTCTACCGAGCCACCTGGTACATTGCCTACGGCCAGCCCATTTTGGCCGCCACCGTCGATGGAACCGATGACAAATGGACAAACAGCGCCACAGATCGTATCGGGTAAGGTAAGCGGATAGACACGTTTGCCATTGTTGCCATCCTGGTCTATCTGACGCAGATGGGACTGGGTCGCGATAATATTGGCGGGATTCGTGACGTCTATTACAGTGCCGGAACGCCAGTAGAGCGTATCACCCACCGGATCGAGGGTGATGCCGCCAAAGTTGGATTCGCCTTTCGTGAATAGGCCAGTATACAAAGCCGTGGGATTGCTGCCATCCAGGTTGGCCTGCATGATGACCCCATCTTCATTCTCTAATGTTTCCGTCCAGTACAATTTGCTCGCTGAACTATCGACGGCTAGCCCATCGAGGAAACTGCCGTCGGTATAGATGGCGCGAGGGTTGTTGCCATTGGCGTCAGCTTGCCAAATCTCAAAGGCAAACAGGGAGCCATTCCGTCCTTGCATCCAGTAAAGTTGCTGATTTTCAGCGTCCAGAACAATCCAAGATAGGCTGGTATTGTTGGGAACAATAGCCCACATATCCACGAGTGTGGTCACGCCGGAACCATCTAAGTTGGCTTGTTTAATCAAGCCAGTGGCGGTTTCGGTCCAATACATTTTGTTGGCATTGACGTCCAATGCCAGCCCGAACCGCTGCGGCGGCCGTGTCGAGATGCGATTGTCCACCGGCGGCGTTGGAATGCCGCTAACCAGCAGTTCGGCATCGCTGCCATCCAGGTTGGCCCGCCAGATTTGGCCGGTGTCTGTGCCGCTGCCAAACTCGGCCCAATACATACGGCCGTTTTCGATGTCCAAACTGATGCCGTGGGCGCGTTCCTGGTCTGTGACGAGGGTTTGAATCATGGCTTCGGTGGTTTGCGAACCAGCCAGGGGGGCTCGTTCGAGCCGATTATTTTCTGTCCAGTACAGGAACTGTTGGTTGGGGAAAGCGGCGGCGCAGTGAGCATAGGCGTCACAGGCGCGTAAGAAAACGGTCTCTTTTTGCCAGCCGGAGACGGCGCAGGTGACGTTGAGGCTCTCAAGCTGACCGTCGCTGCCGTATTGGTAATCGGCCGGTTCCAAAGCGCAAGGCGCGGCAAAACGCAAATCCGTCAGATTTGCGTCGCTGGCGCTGCCTTCATAAAGCGTTTGGGCCGTAGAGCCAGAACCAATGTAGGTTCGGCTTAAGGAGACACGCGGTGCGGCCGTATCAATCTCGCCGCGCCAATGGTTCCATGTGCTGCGCAAATCGTTGCGGTTGCCCACGGCGTCGGTGGCGGTGAGGTCGATCTGGTATTGGCCTTCCAGACCGGCGGGCACGGTGCTGCTCCAGGTGGTGGCCACCTCGCCCGGCGTCACCGGCACGACGGTCGTCCACGATTGGTAGAAGCCGCGCACGGTTTCTGGTGCCAGGGTTTCATTGAGTAGGGTGATTTCGTCGAGACGGCCGTTAAAAAACGGCGTGCCGGCTAGCAGCGAATGGCCCACATTCACTCCCGTAAGCGTCACGGCGGGCGAGCCGCTGCTGACGCCAGAGGCGGCTAGTTCGCCGTCCAGGTAAAGGTGGTGATTGCTATTGTCCAGCGTTTGGGCCACCATGTGCCACTGCCCATCGGCGTAGTTAACGCCCTCGGAGCAGATGGCGGTGCTGCCGGTGGTGGTAGCCGCGCAGACGTTGCCGCCTTGCAGGTGCAGATCGCGGTCATTGCCCAGGCTGCCCAACACGCCCGCGTCGGCGGCCAGGAGGCCGCAGTCGATGCAGGTGGTGTTGAACCAGAACAGGGCGCTGTATTCGCTTCCGGTCAGGGGGACGCCGTTGAAGTCGATGTATTGATTTTGGCTGTTGTTGAACGAGGCAGCGGTGCCGAAACGGCCGTCTGCATCGCTGTCGGGGCACTGCCCAATGGGGCACACGCCGGTGAGTCCCCGTCCAGACAGATCAACAAAGTTGGTGGCCTGGGGCGGCTCGTTGAGCAGCAAGAGCAGCGCCGGGTCGGCCAAAGATTGCACCGTGTCAATCGGCATGAAGGCAATCTCTACGTTTTCTACGCCCGCGCCAACCGGACCATCATCAATGACGGTGCCGCCAATTGGCTGTGTGGTCGTGATCGGCTGCGTGGCGATCGTGTATTCGGTGCCGGAGATGACGTCGCTGGGCTGCAATTCATCCAGGGTGACGGTCGGTGGCGTGGTGTCCAGGCGGATCGTGGCGTCTGTGGTGGCGCTGTTGCCGTTGTCCAAAGCCCAATCGAAAGCCCGCATGTGGACCGTGTATTGCCCGGTCGCTTCGGTTAGGGCAACGTTGCCGCTGCCAAAGCTGCCTAGTTCGTAATCAATTGCCCAGGTGCTGTCTGTGGGGTTGTAGTCTGCTGGCTGCCAGCCGCCCTGGCCCGGCTCCAGCCGGATTTCTACTGTGCGTACACCGGCATCGGCGTCTACGGCCGTTCCTGCCAAAGGCACCGTCCATACCCCATCACTGTTGCGACTGGCGGCGGTGAACGGATTGCCCTGGAATTCTGTGGCGATGTCCACTGTGGGCGGCGTATCGTCTACAAAAATGGTGTATTGGCTCAGCGCTGACTGCACGTTGCCCACGATGTCCGTGGCGCGCAGTTCAATGGTGTACGATCCCGGCGCATCGGGCACGGACCAGGCGTAGGCCCAACTGGCTGCACCATTGGCTGCCTGCCAGGCACCGCCGTCCACGCGAATCTCGACAAAATCAACGCGGGAGGTGGGATCGGTGGCCTCGCCGCCAATGATGCGCACGCCACCGGGAATGACGTAAGCGGGCGTGGTCATGGTGGCTGTGGGTTCATCGTTGTCAATTTGTATGTCCAGGCTGCGGCTGGTGATGATCGTGCCGTCAGGCGCTGTTTGGGTGTTTGAATCTTGCAATTCGGCCGTGGCTTCGTTGGCAAAAGTGACGATTTGACTGCTGGTGCCAGCGGGAACCTGGTAACTGTTTTCTACTTTTAGCTCCTCACCGCGATATAAGTTGAATGGCTCAACCGTGGTTGCGCCGCCAAAAAGGGTGGGCGCTTGCGTTTGCAGGCTGCCGTCGGCGTACAAATCTAAGGCGAGTTCGTTGCGAACGGCCGTTGTGTAAGTAAATTCTTCACCAGGGGCAAACGTATAAATCTTCTCCGCCGTATCAGCGTACAAAGCCACTGGGCTGGGGTTGTTGACGCGGGGATGGTAAGGGAAAGCGGTGGGATCACTTTCATGCAGCGCTTTTTCCAGAGCGTCGTCGATGCCGTCGCCATCCGTGTCTGGATCAAGCGGATCGGAGGTGACCCAGGTGGTTTTGCCGCTGCCGTAGCTGAACAGCCAGCCGTTGACCTCTTCGTGGTCCAGGAGGCCGTCACCGTCGCTGTCGGCTTTGGTGGGATCACTGTTCCAGAACAGTTCTTCCGCGTCCGTCAATGCGTCACCGTCGCTGTTGGCGTTCTCCGGGTCAAATTCCACGCCGTCCTGACGCATTTCCAATTCAAAAGCGTCGGACAGGCCGTCGCCATCTATATCCCAACAAAGGCCGTCACAGTCAAAAACGCTGTCATTGGGGTCGTTACCGCCCGCGAACTTGTTGAGCAAACCGTCCCCATCATGATCCAGGGCATACCATTGGTCGTTGCCGTCCAAATCGGCATGTTCAAAGACGCCGTCCCACTGCAAGTTATAGAACGCTTCGATGGTTTCCGGGTAAACGTCAAAAAACATTTCATTGCCAATATTGGTTGAATCCTGATGAGCAATGCTCTGATGGTCGCAGAAGCCCACCCAGCATTCATAAGCAGGCACAATGAAGCTGGATTGGAAATAGAGCGGAACGCGCTCATTCACCCCGGCTTCCAGCGTATAGGCTGGGCTGGTAATGTCATCCCGTTTCCGGCCAAAGTACAGGTCTAATTCTGTGGGAACGACGGCCAGCAAACCCTGGACCATATAGGTTTGCGTACGCCAATGTTCTGTATACCAGCCATCGCTCATTTCACCCAGGGTCACAGCGTCCGGATCGCCGCTGGAGAGGGCAAGGTTGTATTCAAACGTCGCCTGGCTCAGCCGATCGGCGCTAAAATATTTGGTGGATAAAACGCCCAATTCGCTGGGGGCTTTGTGGTAAAGATTGGTGAAGATGGTGGCATCATAAACGATGCCGTTACCGGCTTCAAATCCGCGAGAAGGGTCTGTTAGATGGTGACTTAGATCATCCCACTGCATGAGCAGCGCGTTGCCGTCGTTGTCCTCAATGTCCAGATCAATGGTGCTTTCAAAGTTATAGATAACGCCGGCTAACGCTTCTGTAATTTCTTGGGAAATGCTAAAACAAGCGCCATCAACACCAGCCTTGCATAAAAAGAAAAGGAATAAATCAATCGCCGCCACCAGTGAGACCAGGATGAAACCAACGGCCGTTAAGCTGAGCAGAAAAAAGAGGACGGCGACAACGGTTGCGGCAATACTGGCGGCAAGCAGGGAGTTAAAAGCCACGCTGCCCGGATCGAGATTGTTGGCAGCAACCTGGTAGATAAAGACACCCCAGGTAATGCCTACGTCTAATACAAGACCCACTACGGCCGCTTTGGCCGGCATTCCTATGAGTGTTCCCCTGGCTTTGAGCACACTTTTGGCCGCCGCACTTGTTGAGGTCACCTGTTTAAGATCGTTGAAGACGCTGACGATCCTTTTTGCCGGCAAAATCACCGAAAGCGTAAAGGTCGCCAATCCGAGCAGGACAGCGCCAGTTATCTTAAAGCCTGCACCAGCACCCCCTGCCCCTGGCCCTGGTTCCCAAAGCAGCGCTGCCGTTACCAAACTAATACCAATTGTTACCAGGGCCACAATGCCGACCATTTTGCTTAACTTATATGCTCTAAACTTATCGAATTTGGCTTTCAGCATATGCAGCGTGTCGTCAGTTCCGATTCCTTTTAAAGTCTTAAAGTCACTGTTTAACACAATCTCTCTGTTGACATGCCCTAAATAATCAATAAAGTCCGCTTTACTGGCAATACGCCATAAAACAGCTTCTTTGACCACCCTGACTGCGCCCGTACGGCTACCGGTCAGGACTGTTTTGGACAAGCCTTCAAGCTCAAAGTCACTGCGGATTTCAGCCGGGACAAAAAGTTGCTCAGCGTCACTGCCGGGCAATTGGGCAACCGCATTAAACCACCCTTGATTCAAACTAATGTAAAAGAGCAGCGTGGCCAATACCTCACCACCCTGGGTAATTTCATCGCCGAGGGGGTCTACTTCGCTCTCATACCGCTGGCGCAGAATGTCAAGATATTCATCAATGGGCTGATTTTGCCACGTCCCGTTGACGCCATCATAGCGGTAGGGTGACAGGCTCAGGGCCGCCATCACCATGACGGGGTTGCTTTCGCCGTCGCTGAAGTTTAGGCTGAGACGGCCGTTGTCCCAGGCAACCTCTTGGCTATCCCCCACCAGGTCCAGGTTCAGCTCGCGGAATCGTTCTTCACGGGCGACCATGATGTTGGGAACGATGCTGGGATCTGCCAATGCGGCCGCGGCAAATTCATTATCTAAAAGAGCGGTTGTTTCCGTCATGGCTGTAGTAATGAGGGCCTCATCAATATGGCTGTAGCTGAACGTTTCTACGCTCAAGGTGTTGGAAATGCCCCAGCGCTGTGTCAGACTCACGCCGCTGTTACTGGCATGATCAAAACGGCTCTCGATTTCGCCTACCGTCACGTCGCGTACCCCATCTGTAAGGCAGGTGCCGTCCGTCAACAGTTGATCACAATCGCGCCCGGTCAGGAAGGTGTGCCCCAAACCATTGGCCAGCAAAGAGAGAGCATCGTCATTGTGTAAATCCTCATCTACATCGGGGTCTTCGTAAATAAGCGCCAGGTCCGTGCCGTGATCTTCACGCACGGTCATTCCGGCCAACTGCCAATCGTCATAATAGCTGTGAATGATCTGGACCTGATTATCGGCTGTGTCAATGCATTCGCCGGCGTCCACCTCCACGCAAACGTTGTCTACCAGCGCCTGCACGGCCCAGACGAGGCGCACTTTATGCGCGCCGTTCCAGTTGTCGCTGGTTGGTTGGTAAAGCATCTTGCCGTAGAAGGCGACGTGTCGATCCCCGGCGGGATCGGTGGTGAGCTGGAGCGGCACATAAGCGGCCAGATCGTTGTTGTTGTTAATCGGCTGCACGTTGATGCCATAGTTTTGCAGCAGCGCGGTTGGCGGCAAGGTCTGGCTGTCGGCCGGCACCTGGATTTCCAGCATGGGAACAAGCTTCACATCGCCATTGTCTTCACGCGGGGTGCAGTTGTCGGCCGGCGATTGGCCTGCGTCCAGCCCGTTGGCGCATAAATCGTAGAAGGTAACCGAATCCTCAGGGGAATCTGACTCCTGCATCTGGCCCAATTCGTCGCGGGGCCAGTCCAAAACGTTGAAGGCGTACCAGAGGTGGTCCGGGTCTTCCGGCCGGAGCTGGAATTCGACGTACTGTATTTTATCGGTCGTCAGGCCATCAAGGGTTAATTCAAACGGCCGTTCCTCAGCAAAAACCTCGCTCTGAAAGGCATTGGGGGAAATATCCAGCCGGTCCGGGATGCCGTCGTCGTCGTTGTCGTCGTCAAACGCATCCGGCACGCCGTCGTTGTCGGTATCCGCGCAGGCCAGCTGGTCGTTGGCCACCGGGCACTCAAACGTATCGGCCTGGCCATCCCGGTTTGTATCTGTTTCGTTGGGGTCCAAATACCACGTCTGGCCAGCGTATACAAAGCCATCCAGCTCCAAAGGATCGCTGATGGTGTCGCCATCGGTATCCACCCCATCGGCCACGCCATCTTTGTCCAGATCATCGGTGCTGGAGCTGGTGCCCAGCAGCGACTCTTCATAGTTGGTCAGGCCGTCGCCGTCATCGTCGCCGTCGGGATTCACCTGCAACAAATTCAGGGCCGCAGTGGAGAAAATATCGGCGCTGCCGTCCAGGTCCGTATCGGCCAAAATGGGGCTGGTGCCAAGGAAAGTTTCTTGCACATCGGTCAGACCGTCCTGGTCACCGTCGTGCCCGTCATCATTTTGGATGAGGGCAAGCGCTTCGCCGCTAATTGGCGGGTCATTTGTCTCAATTAAGGGTGGATCGTTGGCCACTTCTTCGGCAGCAGCGGCGGAACTACCGCTGCCTAAAGCAGCCGCCTGCTGGCCCTGCAGCAGCGGTGTCAACGTCATGGAGGTGATGAAGACGATGGTGATCGCAGCATACGCCCGGCGCGAAGAAGCACTGCGGATAAGGAAAACAAAGAAGGCCAGGCCCAGGATGAGCGCGGTGACGGAAACGGCCGTTTGCGGCGTGGTAACTTTTTCTACCAGGGCGGTGGCGATGGGGGCATGTGAGGATACGGCCGTATTCTGGGCAAAACCAGAAAAATCAACAACGATGTCTGCTTCCGTGCGGGCCTCATCTTGTTCAGGGAACTGTAAATGCAAAATCTGCCGGACAGGCAGGCCCGTTTCATCGAGCCAAAGCTCGCCAGTGCCGGTCATGCCTGCGTAAATAGGTGAAAGCTCTACCTGTGTCCCCTGGGGCAGTTTGCCTTCGGCGGCTAACGACGCCTGCGCCCGGTCGCGGGCATAAGCCGCAAATCCCGGACCGTCTACGGTAAATGTGTACACGGCAAACGTGCGATTTTCCATGCCGGCAGCGGTCGGGATGTCTCTGGACTGGTTGCCTGTGAATGCGATCTCTTTGGCTGCGGCTAAATAGGCCAAAAAATCCCCATCGGGAGCAAAGGAGCCGGTGAAGTTGTCCAATTCCTGCCATTGGCCATTGCCTTGCTGGGCCATTGCCTGGCCATCTTCAATGCGAATGGCAAGCGCATCGCCGGGCTGGGTGATGTTGCCCCCGTTGGACCAGAGGAACATTTGCATTTGCTCGTTGTTCAGGTCGGTTTCGCCCTCCAGGTAGAAGCGGGTTCGGTCGGCGGAACGGCCGACGTTGGTCACCGTCGCCAGGGGAATGGTGGCATGGGTCACGTCGGCGCTGAACTGGTATGCGCCGGCTTCCTGGGCGCGATGCCAGGCTTGTTGAATGGCATCGGCGGGGAGAACGGCCGTTTCAGCAGATTGGTTGTTTTGGGCGTGGGTGGGGGAAACGGCCGTAAATTGATTCAAAATTAATCCGGCCAATATAACGATACAAAGCAGCAGTGTGACGATTTTATTCCGATTCAGAGGATTTTGGGGGGCACGCATCTTCATTAGTAGAAACTCCTGTACTTTCTATATTTTTCTGTGTAAAAGCGGGAAAGTTTTTGCGGTAGACAAACCGTTTTTCTCGCTTTTACTTGAGCAAATCACAAGAAGCTCTACTCATTTTGGGAATCTTTTTGTGATTTGCTTGATGCTTCAGTTTGTGTCTGCACAAAGAGAAACAAGCTCTGTAAATCGGCAAAGCCAATGCGCTCGTTTGTAGCCACGTTTTGTAAAGAGGCGCGCCAGGGGGATTGCGCATCTTCTCGCCACAAACGGAGTAAATAAGATTGTTGAAAGGGCTGTTGCTCAGGCATGAGTTGTTTGCCTAGATGTTTCGCTGCACTATGCTCGGGTCAGGACACAGCTGATGACGGCAGCACTATAAATTAAGGCCGTCCCCAAAGCGTCCCCATCGTGTATAATGCCTTTTGCGATGAGCCAACTTGCTGTGCAGTTACTAGGAACATTTGTGACGGTTGTCGATGGCGTACCCACCGCCCGCTTTCGTTCTGACAAAATTCGGGCGCTGCTGGCTTACCTGGCCGTCGAGGCAGATCGTCCCCACCGGCGGGAAATGCTGGCCAACTTACTCTGGTCCGATTGGTCCAGACGAGACAGTTTGCGCAATCTGCGTAAATCCTTGCACCGGCTGCGCCAGGCTCTAGGCGAAGAAACGGCCGATTCCCTCCTGACTATTTCTCAGCAATCGGTACAAATAAATGCTGCGCATTTGCAGCTGGACGTCCACCAATTGCAGCAAGCAGTCGCAGATACAGCTAACCATCAACATGAGGAAGCGGTATCTTGCTTAGCTTGCAGGCAAAAACTGGAAACTGGCGTCGCCCTGTATCAAGGGGAATTTTTGCTGGGATTTAGCCTGGATGATGCCCCGGAATTTTCCGACTGGGTAGTGCTGAAGCGAGAAATGCTGCACAGACAAGCCTTGACCGCTCTACAGCAAATTGCCGCTCATTACGAACAGGCTCAAGATTTTAAGCAGGTGCAATATTTTGCCGCCCAGCAAGTCGCACTGGAACCCTGGCACGAGGCGGCACACCGGCAATTGATGCGAATCTACCACGCGGCCGGTCAGCGGGGGCAGGCATTGGCCCAGTATGAAACGTGCCGCCGCATTCTGGCCGAAGAGTTGGGAGCCGAACCGTCGCCCCCCACCGAGGCGCTTTTTCGCTCAATCACGGAAGATCGTTTGCAGCCGGGTGGACCGGTTATCGGCCAGGAGCCTGAGATTGTTGTGAAACGGCCGCAACATAATCTGCCCCGCCAATTCACAACCTTTGTCGGCCGCAGCCAGGAGATTGCTGACATTCTGAGTCGCTTGCAAAATCCGGCTTGCGGTTTGTTAACGATTCTGGGGCCGGGCGGTGTGGGCAAGACACGACTGGCCATTGAAGCGGCGCAACAGGGCAGCCAACATTACCCGGATGGCGTCTGGTTTGTGCCGCTGGCCCCATTGTCCGCCGCCGATGACATCGCAGTCACCATTCTGGCCAGCCTGGGCGTGCCGCTGAACAGCCAGGTGGATGTTCAGGAGCAGCTGCCCAACTATCTGCAAGCCAAAGAATTGCTGTTGGTTCTGGATAATTTTGAGCATTTGTTGGATGGCGGCCTCTCGCTGCTCATGGCCATTTTGCAGCAGGCGCAGACGGTTAAAATTCTGGTGACTTCCCGAATTGCCCTGAACCTGCACGCCGAATGGCTGTATGAGATTGATGGGCTAACTGTATTAGAGGGTACCGAAACGCAAGATATTGAACGGAGTACGGCCGTACAACTATTCCACCAACGCGTCCAGCAAATACAAAAATCAGCGCCACAAACCGAGGGGGAAAATGCAGCCATTGTTCGCATTTGCCAGTTGGTCGAAGGGATGCCCCTGGCAGTCGAGCTCGCAGCTTCACAGACCCACCAAACATCGTATGCTGAATTTGCCGAACGGCTGGTCCAGAATATGGACGTTTTGTCCACGACCATGCAAGATTTGCCGGAGCGGCAGCGCAGCTTGCGGGCCGTTTTTGATTACTCCTGGCAGCTGCTCAACTCGCAAGAACGCTCTGTGCTCAGCCAACTGGCTATCTTCCGCGGCGGCTTTACGATTGCCGCCGCCGACGCCGTGGCGGGCGCTTCGCTGCCACTTTTGGAGCAGCTGCGCGATAAGTCGCTCCTGCGCCAAAACCAGGCTGACCGGTTTGATATGCATGAGGTGTTACGCCATTATGCTGGTGAAAGGTTGGGGGAAACGGCCGTGCAAAACAAGCACAGCAGCTACTATCTCTCCTTAGTTGCCGAGCGGGAAATGAGATTGCTGAGCGCAGAATCTTTGGCTGCACTTGACGAAATAAAAAACGACATTGCCAATGTGCGCCTCGCCTGGGATTTTGCCGTCAATGCTCACCGATTAGATGATATAGCGCAAGCCCTGAACGCTTTTGCCACATTTTATCGCCTCCTGGGACTCCCGGAAGGCACAGCCTTTTTGCAGAAAGTAATTGCCATCGTATCTGATGATCTCGCCAACCATCATGAAAATTTTTCTGAAATCCAGTATCTTTTAGCACGTTTACAAGCAGAACTCTCTGACCTGCTCATTAAGCAGGGGCGTGTTGAGGCTTCCGCTGCTGCTGCCCAAGAAACCATTGCCCTGGCCCGGCAGATCGACAGCAATGGGCAAGAGGCTGAAGGGGAGTTACAGTGGGGCATTTGTCAAATGCATCTGGGAAAAATGATTGAAGCCTATGATGCTTTCGACAAAGCGCTGGGGTTGGTACAGGTAGCCTTGAACCAACAGGCAATGCCAGACACCTCATTGTTAACGATCAAGGCAGATATATTGAGCCAGCTAAGCGACTGGCAGCGAAAGCAGAATGAGCTCAAACTGTCCCAGGATTGCACAAGGCAAATGTTGGCAATTGCCCAGGAAACCGGAAATATTCACACGCAAATAGGTGGGCTGCAACGCCTGGGTATGATCCACTATCGGCAAGGCGATTATGCCCAGGCCAAAGCGCATTACGAGCAAGCGCTCAAGCTGAGCCGCATAACTGGAAACCAACGTATGATAGCCTTGCTTTTCAATGACCTGGGGCTAGTGGCCTCCGATCAGGGAGACAATAAGACCGCCCGTACTTACTTTGAAGAGAAGTTGGCGATGAACCAGTTATTTGGTAATCGGGCAGGCGAAGGAATTTCCTTTGCCAATTTGGGTTTAGCCTGCATCCGCCTTGGTGATTACCCGGCAGCCCTTTCATATTATGAGCAAAGTTTGGCGATCTATCGTCAAACCGGCGATCGTTATGGTGAAGGTATTTGCCTGGGCAATATCGGGGTGGGGGTGATGCGCCTGGGTGATTTTGATCGGGCAGAATCTCTGTTCAATGAAAGTTTGCAGCTGCGCCGTGAGGTGGGAAACCAGGTGGGAGAGGCATTTACCCTGTTTTATTTGAGCTGGCTGAACCTTCACCGCCAGGCGTACGCAGCAGCCGTAGCCACCAGTCAAGAAGGCCTTGAATTGATTAACGGCCGTCGCGTGCGGGATATTGACGGCCATCTGCATACAACGTTAGGCCATGCCTATGCCGGGTTGGGCCAGTATGACGCAGCAACGGCCGTTTATGAACAGGCTTTAACGTTGTGGCAGGGGTCCGGTCAGCATCATCTCATGTTTACCCCGCAGGCCGGCCTGGCGCGAATTGCGTTAGCCCAAAACGAACCGGAGCGAGCCATGGCCTGTATTGCTGAGATTCTGCATCACCTGCCCGGTTACACAGATAATTTAGAAAGTACGTTTGAGCCGTTTGACATCTGGCTCACCTGTTACCGGGTGTTGGCTGCCAGTAAAGATCCTCGCGCCAACGATATTTTGGCCACTGCCCACCAGCAATTACAAGAGCGTGCTGCCAGATTAAAAGATGATGCTTTACGAAAATCTTTTCTAGAAAGCATAAAAACCCACGCCCAAGTTGTTGCTGCCTTTAACAAAATTACGCTATAAAGCAAAGCATCATCGAGAGTTCCGTATGCGCATGACAGCCAGCAGCATCGTCACAAATGAAGCCGGAGAACTGTTGCTCATTCAGCGACACGACATTCGCACGTTTGATGTGCCCGGCGGCGGCATAGACCCTGGTGAACTGCCAACCGAAGCGGCCGTTCGCGAAACGTTGGAGGAAACCGGGCTCAGGGTACGGGCATCTCAACTCATTGGCCTTTACCATTGGCCCAATGAGCCCAACGCTTTTCTCTCTTTTTACTTTCGCTGTGACTGTTTGGGCGGCGCGCTACGGCCGTCTGAAGAAACGCCCCGCGTCGCCTTTTTTGCCACCGATGCCCTGCCTAAGCGCATCCTGCCCATGCACCGGCAGCGCATTCGCCACAGCCTGGCCCATGAAGATAACCAGCCAATTCAGCTGGCCCAACCAATGACGCTTACCCATAAAGCGGGCAAAAAGGTGTTGGGCCGCATCCTCTTCCCCATTCAGCGCTGGCGACGACGGCGCAGTGGGCAGCCACCCTGGCCCGAAGCGGAAACCTGGCGTATGGGCGCATTTACCATTATTCGCAACGAGGCCGGTGCCGTGCTGTGGGTTAAACGAACCGATAAAGATCTGTGGAATTTGCCGGGCGGCGGTGGCGCCGGAGGCAATGACGGCGAACTTGAGGAGCCACCGTGGGAAACGGCCGTGCGTGAAACCCTTGAAGAAACCGGCTGCCAGGTTCGCCTATGCAATCTCACCAGCATCAATAGCTACACGAACGAAGCCAATCTCACCTTCAACTACACGGCCGAAATTGTGAGCGGGCAGCTGACAACCGGGCCAGAATCGGCTGCCTTTGGCTGGTTCCTGCCCGGCCAGGAACCGGCCAACACGCCGCCCCAGCACCGCCAACGCGTCGCGGATGCTTTTAATGGCTCAAGCAGCATTGTTTTTCGCAAGCAAGACGGCCGTTTGCCAAAAAATTGGCCAGAATGAAAGCGACCTCTCCCCAACCTCCGCCCGGCTACATACATTTACGGCCGCTTTTCTCCGATTGGGATTCATGGGACAAATATCCCCAATGGATACTGCTCATTTGGGCTAATCTCATGGCGCTGCTGCCGTTGAGCGGTGGTGTGCTGCTGCTGTGGCTACCGTATCAATTTTACAGCTACAGCGGCAGCCAGTTTGCCATCTGGCCGGCCTGGACGCTGTCCCCAGGCTGGAAAATTGCCGCCGGTGGACTCATCATTTTGGGATCGATGCTGCTGCATGAATGGCTGCACGGCGTGGCGCTAAAGCTGTGCGGTTATCAGCCGCGCTACGCGTTCACCAAACTATTTCTCTTCGCCTCCATCCAGAAGGACAGCTACCTCAACCGGCAACAATATTTGTTCATGACGCTGACACCCGTGGTGGTGATGACCCTGGCTGGCGGGGGACTGTTGTTTATACTGCCGCCTGCTTTGAGCCAGCTGCTGCTGATTGCTTTGCTGCTGAATACGGCCGCTTCCATCGGTGATTTTATGGTGGCCGGGCGCGTCTACAAAGCGCCGCCAGATGCTCTCTTCAGCGAAGATCACGGCATCCAGCTCTTTGTGCCCGCCAGCCAAAGCCAATCCAACGCGCTATAATTGAAACGCGCAATAGATGGTAAATTGGAGATTTTTTTAACGCAAAGGCGCAAAGAAGCAAAAGGATGCCCAAGAGAGATAAGCGCCTTTTGAAACTTTTAGTTCTTTGCGTCGGAGGTTTTCAACTTAAACTCAGGATTTTGCAGATGAATGTAGGCACCAATGGGATTGTTGTAGACCAGCACGGCAACGTGCTGCTGATTAAGCGCAACGACACGCGCACCTTTGCCCCACCCGGCGGTGCGCTCGATGCCGGCGAACTGCCGCCGGACGGTGCCGCCCGCGAAGTACGTGAAGAGACCGGCCTGATTGTCCTGCCGGTGCGGCTGGCAGCACTTACCTACCTTCCCCTATCCCCTTTTGGCTTTTTGGGTTTCACCTTCCGCTGTTTACTGCGCGGCGGCGAAATCACCACCTCAGCAGAATCGCCGCTGGTTGGTTTTTTCAAAACTAACCCGCTGCCCCGGCGCATGAGTGGCTTCCACCGAGAGCGGCTGGAGAAAAGCTTGGGGCATGCCGGGGAACGGCCGTTATTCTTCCAGCATCCCATCTCCCCCCTTAACAAAGCTGCCCGCTTTGTCTTGCAACATGTTGTTTATCGCTGGCTGGATGTGAAGCGCAAGCTGCAAGGCCAGCCGCCGTACCAGCCGCCGCCAACCTGGGAAGTGGCCAGCTACTTTCTGCATCGCAACGAAGCCGGTGCACACTTGTGGCACCGGCCTAATGACAATGCACCCTGGCAGCTGCCCGGGGGTACTGCGTCTGGCTTGATGGCTCCGTGGCAAACGGCCGTCCAGCTTGCCCAACAGCAAACGGGCCTCTACCTGTGCCCTCACCAGCTGAGTGATGTCTATCTTGGCCCCAAGAGCAACCAGCTCACCCTCATCTTCACCACAGCAGCTACTCAAAAAAACCAGCCAGCCAACCATACTGTTGCCTGGTTTGCTCCCAATAACGAAGCCAATGCACACCATCCCCAACATTCCCAAATGGTAGCCAACGATACAACGTCAACACGCCCCACCCAATTTCACCGATTAAGCGAATAAATTTCAAGATCGCACATGAAAAGATACGCATGAAGCATGGGCGAAAGCCTCACGTTTTACGCATCATGCCACAATTGCCGCCTGAAAACTCAAAGGTCATAAAACGCCTTGGCCGTCAACCTTTCTGGCACTGAAGTGTAAGTTGCAATTTAAGGGTGCTGCCCTACGCTGACAGTGGAGAAAGAAATGCATCGTGGTCAGGCACAAGTCGCAAACAAGTTAGTTGCCTGGGGAGACCACCAAATCATAATGACAAAACAAATAATTATGAATGATACTCACATTGAACCCACTTCCGCCGCAAAAAATAGGGGAACGGCCGTTTCCCAACGCGAGGCCACCCCAGCGTATCTCAACAACTTGTTCAATCGGGGTTTTGACTATCTGCTGACGCAGCAGTGGCAGCGCGCCGAAGAGATTTTTGCCCAAATTGAAGCGCATAATTCCCATTATGAGCAAGAAGGTCAGCGCGCCAGCTATCTTCGTCAAAAAGCGCGCTATGAACGGAAAGCGGCTGCGGCGCTGGCCGCCGGCAAGCTGGAAAAAGCGCTCAATGCGTTTAAGAAAGCGGATGATTTTGAACAGGCCAATCAGGTACATGCGCTGCTAACCATTCAGGAATTGGAAACCAAAGCAGAAAAAGCAACGGCCGTTGCCAATTATCAGGAAGCCGCCTGGATTTATGATCATCTGCTCAATGAATATCCAGCCCATGAAAAAGGAACCATGTGGCAAATTAAGAAAGAAAGCTGCTGGGAAGCTGAACTGCTGCCTTACTTCCAGATCGGCCTCAAGGCACTGGAGAACAGTCAATGGCGCACAGCATACAAAGCGTTTGCCCAGGTCCTGGTGATTGATCCCTACTTTCGCAAAGACGGCCGTTCCGCCGCCGCCCTGTCTGAAGCAGCCCGCAAAGAGGTCGTGCTGCTGGCCGACCAGCGGCTGCGCCAAGGCCACGTGCAGGAGGCACTGGATGCTTACCGTGAAATTGGGCATTTAGCCCGCATCGAAAATGTTGATGAATTTTTGCGGCTGCGCCAGCGGGAAGAAGAAACCGCCCGGCAGCTGGAAGCCGATGGTAAATGGCAAGAGGCGGCTGCCAAATACAATTATTTGTGCACGCTGTATTATGATGAAAACGGCCGTGCCCAATGGCAAGCCGCAGCCAATCGCTGCTTAAAAGAACACAAGCTCAACGCCTTATACGAGAAGGGAACTATCGCCTTCAACAATAGAGAATGGGAAGAAGCCGCCCGGCTGTTTGGGCAAATTGTGGCCATTTGTCCCAATTATGCGCCCGGAGAGCAGCCAATGCGCAAACTGTATCGTATGGCCCAGTGGCGCAGCATCTTTAGCCGGTTCATCTCACAATCAAACAATCCACCCTCCCAAATCCACACAGGCAAACTTTCCTGAACCCGCGTATCTGTCCCTGACTTTGCCTAGTCAGGGTCCACAGATGGAAATTATGTCAACATAAAAGAGAGCCCCGCTTATGCGAGGCTCTCTTTTTGATCTAGCTCATAAAGCCCCAGAGGATACAGAGGCAAACGAGAAAAACTCTCTCAAAGCTCTATGCCCTCTGTGGCCAACTTTAGCTAACTACGGCGAACAAACGGTGATGCTCCAGCCGTTGAGCGTGCCGGCGTCAGCTGAGGTGTAAGCATCGGTCACCGTCAACTGCCAGGTGCCGCTGCTGCTCTCACCATCAAAGGCACTCAGCGCACCGTTGGGACTGAACGTACCGTTGATCGTCGGCGTGCTGCCGCCGCACTGGTTCTCCACTGGCGCAGCCGCTTCATCACTCAACGTCGCCAGGATGTTGTCGCCGGAACAGCCGTAGGTGCTGGCCGGGACGCCGGGACGGTCGATGAGGGTCACTGAGGTTCCCGTGTTCTGATGGGTCAACACCAGGCTCAAGTCACCCACCCAGGCGTGGGCCATATTGACGTCCACGTCCAGGTCAGCAATCGTCGCCGCCGGGCCAACCGTCAGCTGCGAGCTGATGGAACTGGTGCCGTTGGGCAGGGCAATGGGCACGTTGGTGCTGGTGTAGGTGACACAGGCGGGCGGTGCCCCCGCCGTGATTTCCACATCATCGATGCCTGCTTCCACCAGGCTGCCGCCAGACGCATCGGCTGCTTCGATGAGCAGGTAGATCGTCTGTCCGGCAAAGGCGTTGAGACTGACCGAAGCCGTATCCCAGACGGCATCATCATCGTCGCCGGCCCCCAGTTCTTCAAACACAACCTGGCTGCTACTTCCCACGGCCGTAACCCGCAGGAAGTCGGCACTGGTGGCGTTGTTCAGATGCGCCAGATAGTAGCTAAACGAGAGGGTGATGT
>PABI01000034.1 GCA_002699125.1 Anaerolineaceae bacterium | reverse complement strand
GAGCAGGCTAAAAGGCGCGAATCGCTTCGTCTTTGTCGGTGAACACTTGCAAAAACATATCGTAGCCGGAGACGCGCAGCGCCTTGGCCCCATTTTTGGAAGGGTTGAGGAGCTTGAGGTTGGGCGCGCTAAAAGTTCCGGCAGCGATGCCGCGATTCATGGCGCTTTTATCCACGTTGTCTGAATCATGAAGCAGTTCAAACAGGCCCTGGATGGCCCGCAAACCGGCGCTGCTGATGTAGGGGACATTCTGCAAATCGAGCAAGATCGCCTGGCTGCCGTTGGCCACGGCCTGCGCCGCTTCACTGCGCAGCGGTTCCTCTTCTACTAAATCGCCCTGAAGGTGAAAAATAGTGACGGGGATACGGCCGTTTGCCTGCGAAACTGAAAGTTCCATACGCTATTCTCCTGTGAGTATCAAAAGCCGAACGTGAGTTGTCGGGGTGCAAGGTAACTGGATTTTGCCTCGATTTGGTGGAAATTACAAAAAGTTGGAGAAAGCAGGGACTAGAGCTTATCTTCAGAACCATAAGGTCCCAAGAAACGAACGCCATCAAAATGGATCAAATGGCTGGGACTGCTGGCTACCCAAACTTCGGTTTCCCATGAAATGTCGGCCAGGTGGCGTGATAATTCAGCTTTCGTGGAGAAAGCCGTCACATAAACAATCTTGTCTCGCACTGGAGCAAATAGTTCTTCCAGTTCAATCCGCCGTTTGGGGTTCACCGGTCCATGACTGGTAACTGCCTCAATTAACAAAAGCCAATCTTTAGCTGAATCGTAAATAATGACGTCTGGCATTTTGCCATGCAAATCAACTTTTACACCTAAAGAAGCGAGTAATACATCATCAAAATAGCCCCATTTGTCGCCAGTATCACCAACATAAACTAACTTCCCTCCTGGTACAAATCGTGGGGCAAATGCTTCTATGATCTCCTTGATTAGTATGCTATGCTTGCCTGCTGATAATGTTATCTCCTGGTCAGCAGTTACTTGTACAGGAACGCGATTCAGTGTGCGTTGCCGGGCATATCGCTCTTTAAGTGTAACGGCCGTTTCCAAATACTGAGCCAGCAAGTTTTCCCATTGATCATCACCATACTGCCGCAGCAATTCAAAAACCGTTGGTTCGATTTGGTAACACCACTTGGGGCTGTTTACAGGGCGCGTGGGATCGTCCGGATTTTCGACCACTATAGTCGCTTGAACAAACTGGTGAACTGTCTGGCGGCGAATCGTCTCTCGTGTATTCGGCGCGTAGGCAACCCCATAATACTCACGAATGAAATCCATGATGGGGGTGATTCCCAGCAACGGTCTACCAGCTGAAGACCAGGGCTGATGAGGTGGTAAATTTAACAATGCCAGAAGCGTCATGGCCGATCTTTCGTTTTGTTGTGCCATTGGCAAACCAAGTAACTCAAGAACATCTAATGCTTCAGCAACTCGCTTTTTAGCAGCTACAGGATCGGGGGTTTCTAAATCAGTCATGATTTGCAACTCCGCTTCTATTAAAGAGTCAATCGTTTGTTGGTCTGGAAACTCAATGTGATAACTTTGG
Organism: Anaerolineaceae bacterium; assembly: GCA_002699125.1. GTDB lineage: Bacteria > Chloroflexota > Anaerolineae > Promineifilales > Promineifilaceae > Leptofilum. The sequence continues at coordinate 43,050 of PABI01000034.1, read as the reverse complement.
CCCCACTGTTCAAGCGTCTCGCGATGTGGATACAGAAGAGAACGCAAGTCTGTGGCATTGACCTGGGTATGCCCATTAAACTGCCGGAAGTAAACATCCAGCAAGGTCGAATTGAGGTAGATAGCTAATCCTCTAGCTAAGTCAGACGTGATTCCTTGATTCCAGGCGTGGAATACATTGACATGGTTTTCAAAGGCAACAGCTTGTACTGAACCTGCCGACGTGGTCGTTTCCCCAAGCATTTCCGGATCATAAACGGCCGCATTAATTCGTTTCGGCTCCTCTTTTGAGGAAAAACGGCGCACAACAACGTAAAACCCCGGCGGCAGTAGCCATTTTCGTGTTTCCGGCACATTCGCAAAAGCATTGGGTTTGCGATGATTGGCATCTGGCCAGCAAATGAAGCCATCTTTCATGTGGTGTGGGTAAATTAATGGCACACTATCTTCATCCGGCAATTGGCGCAGAAACGATTTTGCCCGAAAATCAACCACGCGCCCCGTCGATACCTCCAGACCCAAATCCGCCAATGTACAGGGAAAATGTTCGACTCGATCGGCAATATTTTGATCTAGATCGCTGGCCGTAATGTGAATGAACAGATGAGGATCATCAGGATTGATAACCCGTTCATAAGCAACCGTGCGCTGCACCCGAAGATCCTCTCCGGCACCGGGCGAGCTTGTAATTGTTACATCCTGCTTGTTTGGACTCTTTACAGCATGGAAAATAATATTTTCTTGTAAGATATCATCGTCGACAAAAGCCCGGTTTCGTGATTCAAACAGGTGAATATGCCGGAAGGCCATCTGTGCATCAAACAGCTTACGAAATGCTTTATAATATGGCCCATTACAAAAACTGCGCGGGGTAATGGCAACGAGCTGTCCGTCCGGCTCCAATACGCCAGAGACAAGTGCCAAAAATGCTGTGTAAAGATTACCCGTCTCAATCCCCGCCTCGCGCAGACGCCGGCGATAAGCAGATTGGCTATGAATTTTTTTGTACGGTGGGTTGAGAATCGCGCAGTTAAAGCGCTGGAACTGTCCCTCTAATAGCCGCGGCCGCAGCATAGCGCTGGCAGCATCGACAAAATCTTCTGTTTTGATGCTGCTGGAGAAAGTAATGCCAACCTGTTCACAGGCCGCACGACATTTGCCCAACGTTTCTTTTAGATAAGGCAGGAATTCTTCTTCCTGTTCATAAGCAGTAACGCGAACTTTCTCCGGCAATTTTCGCCGCGCGACGAGGGCATCGACGAATGCGGCCGTTAACGTACCAACCCCTGCTCCCGCATCCAGCAGCCTGATTTCAGACGGCAGGGAATCAAACAGGGCAGCCATCATGTGGGCGATGGGTGGTGGGGTAAAAAACTGCCCTTTTTCGGCACGAGAATCATCCCCTACAGCTTCATAGGCTTCTGTGCGATATTGTTCGGCAGAAAACGTTACGGACGTTTGCCCACTTGCCATCTGGGGAACTGTGTATAAAGGGGCCTGTTCCATAGATAAAATAGTAACACATTTTTGTTAATCTTCACCAAGCAGGATAACGCTTGCTTCTATATCAAGACATCGGCACGTAGTCAAACCGTTTGTAAAGTATAGTTGCACCAAATTTGGAGCGTGGCAAAATCAGGCGCATGAATGCTGCACAGAATCCTGCAAAACGTGCCCGTTGGTTTACCCTGTTTTGGCTATTTTTGGCGCTGGTGGACTTGCTGGCCATTGGTGCGCTCCAGTTCAGGCACAATTTCCTCACGCGCGGCCTCCCCGACGGCCTGCCGGAACAGGTTAACTTTGGCGGGGTGCAGCCTGGCCTCAATGTTTACCTCAACCAGTACGACGATGCGGCTTTGGCCGACAATCTGCAGCAGATTGCTGATTTGGGCGTGCAGTTTGTGAAGCAGCCGTTTTATTTTAGTGAGGATTTTAATTGGGTAGAGGCGGACCGGTTGGTGACGGCCGTTTCCCAACACAACCTCACCCTTGTCCCCCTGCTGGATGGCAATCCTGAAAATAATTTTGCGCCGGTGGATACGGCCGTCTTCGCCCGATGGACCGCCGAATTTGCCCAACGATACGGCGACGCTGTCCAATTCTACATCATCTGGGACGAGCCCAACCTGGCCAGCCATTGGGGCAACCAGCCCGTCAATCCCGACGACTACGGCGCGCTTTTAAGCGCCGCCGCCAGCGCCATCCGCAGCACCGATGGCGACGCCGTGATTGTGGCCGCGCCGCTGGCCCCCACTGTAGAAACCGGCCCCGACAATCTGGCCGACCATCTCTTCCTCCAACAGCTATACGAAACCGATGCCGCTACGGCGTTCGATATCGCCGCCGCCAAGCCATACGGCTTCGATCTACCGCCAGATGACCGCACCATGGCCAACGAGACGCTCAACTTCAGCCGTGTCATTTTGCTGCGCGAGGTAATGCGGCGCAACGGCGACGGCCACAAAGCGATCTGGGCCGGCAACTGGGGCTGGAACAGCTTGCCCGCCGATTGGACCGGCGATCCCTCCATCTGGGGCGAGGTCACCGCCGCACAGCAGGCTGAATTCACCATCGCTGCCCTGGAGCGTGCCCGGCTGGAGTGGCCTTGGCTCGGCGTCGCCTTTTTGGAGAATTGGGAGCCAAACGCGCCGCCAGACAATCCCCATTGGGGATTTAGCATAGCTGGAGTTGCGACAAGCTCAACAACCACGGCCGCGGCCCTGCAAAACTATCTCGCCGAACAAAATCCAGCAGTGGCCCAACCCGGTTTCCATCTAGCCCAACCCAACAATCCGGACCAAATTTATGAAGGCAATTGGGAATTCTCCCCCGAATTTGGTGCCGACATCGGCCAGCAGCCGGACGACGTGCTGCTGGGCGACAAAGTGACCTTCACCTTTTACGGCACCGACCTGGGGCTGCGGGTGCGCCGGGCCAACTTCCGCGCTCGCTTCTACATCACCATCGACGGCCAACCGGCCAACGCCCTGCCCCGCGACGAAAACGGCAGCATGCTCATCCTCACTTCGGCCGTAAAAAGCGACGACTATATCGCCACCGAGCCAGTGGCGCGCAACCTGACCCCCGGCGTCCATACCGCCCAAATCATCGCTTCGCGCGGTTGGGACCAGTGGGCGCTGAACGGTTTCAGCGTCGGCTACCAGCCCTCGGATGCGTGGCATCGCTGGGGAATGTGGCTTTTGGCGGGTACGGCCGTCTTCTCACTCATATTGGCTATACGAATTGGGCGGCGGGCAGCGTGGCCTGATTGGTTCCGTCGCCAGCGGGAACGGTTTGCGGCTTTGAACGCGAGCTGGCAGTTGGGCGTAACGGCCGTCACCGCCGCGCTCGTCTTCCTGGCCGGCTGGTTCACCTGGGCGGAACAAATGGGCGGCCTCTATCGCCGCCTGGGGGATGGCAGCCAATTGGCCCTCACCGCTGCCGTCGCCTCGATTTATTACGTCACGCCCACCTTTTTTATTTACGCTGCCGCGTTGGCCGTCCTATTTGTTCTGCTCTACTGGCGACCCGTCTGGGGATTGGTCCTCATCGCCTTCTGCTTTCCTTTCTACGTGCCCCCCCTGCCCAAACCCATTCTCAACTACCGCTTCTCCCCCATCGAAGTGTTAACCCTCGTCACCTTTGCCGCCTACGCCGCAAATCGCCTCACCGCCTGGCTGCAACGCTTCAAAAACCGCTCACTGAAAACTGATTTCCGCTTACAGAACATTGATTACGGCGTCATCGCTCTCACCGCAATTGCCACCGCCTCCCTTTTCTTCACCAACCGGCTGAACGTAGCCAGCAACGAGTGGCGCGTGGTCATTTTGGAACCGGCCCTGTTTTACTGGGTGCTGCGCGGCAGCAAACCAACAGCCGGCGAAATGTGGCGCATCCTCGATGGGTTCATCTTGGGTGGACTGGTCGTGGCCCTATACGGCCTGTGGCAGATGGGGTTTGCCCGCGACGAACTGATCACCGCCGAGGGCGGCCTACTGCGCCTGCGCTCGATTTACGGCTCGCCCAACAACGTAGCGCTTTACCTGGGACGCATCGTGCCGTTGCTGGGGGCAATGGCGGTGCTGGGCAGCAGGCAGTTTCACGGCAAAAGATGGTGGATTTATACGGCCGTTCTCATCCCCACCCTCCTGGCCTTTTTGCTCACCTTCAGCAAGGGCGGTCTGTTTTTAGGGCTGCCGGCCGCGTTTGTGGTGATTTTTTGGCAGTGGCAGCGGGTGAACGGCCGTAAAGCCTGGCCCTGGCTGCTGGCGTTTGGGGCGATGGGGGTGGTCGGGCTGTTTGCCATTGAACAAATCCCGGCGCTGGCCGGGCGGCTCAGCCTCACCGGGGAAACGGGCGTTTTCCGGCTCAGTTTGTGGCAGGCCAGCCTCAACATGGTGCGCGACCATCCCTGGTTTGGCGTGGGGCTGGACAATTTCCTCTACGAATATCGCGGACGCTATATTTTGGAAGGCGCCTGGCGCGATCCCAATTTGAGCCATCCCCACAACATTTTTCTGGACTTTGCCACACGCATAGGTCTACCCGGTCTGCTGGTGGGCCTATCGCTCATCGTTACGCTGGCACGCACGCTGTGGCGGCTGCGGCCACAGATTTCGCCGGAATGGCTGCCGGTGGTGGTTGGCCTTGGCGCGGCACTGGCCGACATGGTTTTTCACGGATTGGTAGATCACAGCTTTTTCCTGGTAGATCTAGCGTTTGCCTTTTATTTGCTGCTGGGAACGGCCGTTTGGCTACAAAATCAGGAGTCAGGTAAAATCAGGGATGGTTCGGCGTAACTAACCCATTTTTACAGTGTTTTCCTCTGTGGTGCGGGTAAGCTGCGGCCGTAGGATTGCTTGACAATCTGTGGGTTATTTCTAAAATTGCCCGCCATACGCTAAAAAATATAATTAACGATACCCTTGAAGGAGAGTAGGATGAGCGATACTGAAGCGCAGGTAAAAGAAATTATTGTTGAATTGTTGGGCGTTGACGAAGACCAAATTGTGTCCGACGCGCGTTTCCGGGAGGACCTGGAAGCGGATTCATTGGACCTGGTTGAACTGATCATGGCCTTTGAAGAAAAATTCGACGGCGAGATTTCTGATGAAGAAGCGCAGAAAATTACCACTGTAGGTGAAGCTGTCTCTTACATCGACACGCATATGCGCGCTTAGAAACGTGCAATTGGGGACTTGAGTAATTTGGCAATTTATTTGTTCAATTACTCAAGTCCCCAATTACTGAAAACCAGGCACCCGAACCGCGAGTTTTCTACGGTGGGTGCTATTTTTTTGCCAATTGGGTGCCTGCCAACCCAACCACAGCCGCGTGTCCCAACAAGTTCAGCCAGAAACCGGGACCATACCCCAGGGTAACACCTATCAGTTCGCTGGCATACGGCCGTACTTCCCCATAAATCAATGTCGGCAGAATCAGCCCGACCAACCCGGCAGCGGCCATCAAGCCCCAACCTACTGTTGGCAGCCACGGCCGTTTTTGTCCACCGAACAACAGCAGCAAGCCAGCGACCACAACCACCAGACCAATCCCCACTACCCTAGACAAATATTCGCTCTGGCTGGGACCAGTTAAATCTTCCAGTGCCGGGAAGGCCAGCAGGCTGATGGCCACCGCCACCCCACGAAAAAGCCATGTTTTGAAACGGCCGTTCTCCCACCCCGCCGTAAAAAAGAGCATCATGAAAGCGAGGGTCAGCGGCGGCAAATAGAACCAGTTTCGCTTCACGCCCAGGCCAAAAAACTTGGTCCATTCCCCCATTTCGATGCCCAAAAATTGCAGCCCCGCCGATGGTCCCGGCAGCCACACCATCAAGTATCCAATAAAAATCATCGTAAAGCTGAGCAGGAAGAAGGTTTGTCTATGTTGTTTAATCATGTGAGCATGTTTCGGTAGATTTTTGGGAAGTTTAAATTCTTCGGCAAACGAAGCCGCTCCCCCTGTCATTCTGAATGAAGCGCAGCGCAATGAAGAATCCCTCTAAACTTTTCTTTATGAAACCCCTGCTCGCGAACATAGCACTTGGGCATCGTTACGCGATAGGGATGCTTCACTGCGTTCAGCATGACAATTTTACGTGCCATGTTTATTTGTGGTTGAAAACGGCCGTCAACACCTTATCCTCTTCTGCCTGGTCGGCAAAGAATTTGGCCAGTTCCGGGCTTTGGCGCTGGCGCAGGGCCAGTAGGGCTACGGCTTCCACATCCTCTGGCAGCACTTCGTCGCGTTCGTCGGCAGCAGCGTGGGCCCGGGCGGCTTCAAACAGCGTAATTTCCGCCCGATTGGAATCAATCGTTAACTTTTTAACCAACGCCAAACCTAACTCTCGGGCCGCATCGCTCACGGTCACGGTTGGCAAACGGTCCCGCGCCTGCTGGATTTCTTCGGCCAGGGCCAGCGTACCTTCAGCGTAGCTGGCAGCAAACAGCTCCGGACGGTTTTTGTAAGCCATCGACCGCTCATATGCCTGGTAACGCATCTCTGGCTCATCCAGGCCGCGCACCACGGCGCGCAGGCCAAAGCGATCCATCAACTGCGGCCGCAGCCGCCCCTCCTCCGGATTCATGGAGCCGATGAGCATGAGGCGGGCATTGTAAGTCATCTTCAGCGGGCCGCGGCGCACGGTGTAATGTCCCTGCGCCGCCGCGTCTAAAATAGCATCGGTGATAACGTCATCGAGCAAATTTACCTCATCGATATATAAAATGTGCCGGTCGGCATGGCCCAAAATGCCGCGCTCCAGCCGCACCCGGTTTTGTTCCAACGCCACGCGCTCATTGATACCGCCAACCACATCGTCCAGCCGGGCGTTAAGGGGCAGCTCAAAGATGCGCACTTTGTCAACAACCGTTAACGGCTCCCCGTGTCCAAACTTCGTGGCACAATCCTGACATACGCCATCCATGCCAAACTGCTCAATCATTTCTTCGGTGCAGCCGTGGACGCACAAGCTGTGTTTGACGGTGGGCAGCAAATCGGTAAGGGAGCGAACGGCCGTTGTCTTGGCCGTACCGCGCGGACCAATGAGCAGCACCCCACCCACCTCCGGATTAATCAGCGATAGGGTCAGGGCCAGCTTCATTTCTACCTGGCCCACGATGGCCAAAAAGGGAAATGGCTCAATTTCCGCCCGGCCCAAATCGGCATCGGGGAGCGCGGTGATTTTGGCGGCAGAAGCGTGCCGCAAAATGTCTAGCAGCTTGGATTGGCGCTCGGTCATAATTCTTCCTGATGCCGACGCTGCAAGCGAACTGCCTGCCGATTGGCCGCCCGCTCAAAGCGTGCCTTTTCTTCTTCACTTTCTAAAATCAAGGGAGGGACAGAAACGGGACGGCCGTCTGCATCCAGCGCCACGTAAACAAAATAAGCGGTGTTGGTGTGGGTCACATCGCCGGTGATGACGTTTTCGGCCGTTACCACTACCCGCGTCTCCATCGACGTGCGCCCTACCCAGGTGACATCAGCGCGCACCGTCATGAGATTGCCGATACTCACCGGAGAATGGAAGGCCATTGAATCGACGGCCACGGTAACGGCGGGACGGCGCGCGTGTTTGGTCGCCGCCATCCCCCCCGCCTCATCACACAGCTTCATGATAAAGCCGCCATGGACATTGCCCAAGGTGTTGGCATCGGTGGGTCCCATCAGTTGGGTTAGGGTAATTTGGGATTCAGACGGCCGTTTTCCTTCCATACTGCTCATTATGTGATTGGCCACAGAGTTCACAGAGAGTTTGAGAACGGATTCTTCCTCTAATTTCTCTCTTTCCTCTGTGGCATTAATTTCTATTCCATGTCGGGACGGGTCTCAGAAACGTAAATGAGCCGTTCGGGGTATTCTTCAAACATATCAATAATCTGGTGTGGCAGTGAGGGCAGCAGCGGGGCCAGAGGCATGTTGGCGGGCAGTCTCGGCCGTTCCGGGCGCGGCGGCGGCTCCAGGCGCAGCTTATCTACCGGGCGGGTACGCTTGCGCAGCAGCCGTTTATCATCGCTCAAAAAGCCTAGGTAAAGGCCACCTGTATCGTACACGTCTCGCCCCACGGTAAAACCAATCCACTCACCATCCACGTTAAAAACGTGCCCATTGGTGTAAACTGCTACCCATTCACCATCTGTACGATAAATTGGTACCATATCATCCTTCCTCAACTGTAACGCTTTCTTTTCAGTGCCTGCATTATAGTGAGGGTTGGGGGTAGAATCAAGAAACCCTCATCTGCGTAAAATAAGAATGCCAGGCAAGAATCGTTTGCCTGGCATTTTCACATTCAGGTGTAGCAATCCTAAACATTTAGATGATGTTGCCACGCTCCAGGCGGATAGCATCGGTGAGGGGGCTAAGATCGTGCCGGTTGCGCCAGTAATTAACCATTTCGCGCGCCTTGGCCGGCTTGCTTTGCCCTGGCAAGGATTCAAAATCCATGCCCAGATCAAAACAAAGCGTGCGCAGTTCGTCCAGGTCAAACGAATCTACTAACGCGTGGCGAATGCGGGCCAGCTCTGCACCATTGTAGGGTGTCACGGCCACGGGCTTGGCTGGCTCCATTTGGGCATATTGCCGCAGCCAGGTTTGGAAGATACGGCCGTTAATAAACCACGCCCCATCTGCCTTAAAAAGTAAACCATAGCCATGCAGCCGGCGCATAATCGCATCCAATTCAATAGGTGGATAATCTAGCTCGATTAACGGCCGTTCTCCGGCCACCGTCAGCAAAATTGTGCGTTCACCACAGTCAAAGTTACGCCACCACTGGTCAAAGTAGGGGGCCAGATCGGCGGCCAGCTGCTGCCGTATCGCCTCCGCATCGGATACACTACCCGCCCTTTTGCGCTGGAACCATTTTGCCGCCGTTGCCTGCACAAAAAATGGCAGCGAGCCGGCCAGCTCCCGGATGTTTAGCACCTCATCCTCGTTAAAGCGAACCCCACCCTTGGCTGCCGGTGTGTCGATCAGCTCCGTCGCCTCCGTCAGCTCCAAAGCCGACATATAGATGGGCGTTGGATAAAAAATGTTGTAGAAGGGCGAAGTGGGCGGCAGCCCCAAACGAGTTCCCAGCGTGTACAAATCCCAGTACGAGGCCGTGACGCAGGCCAGATCGTATTCCAGCACGCCGGTCATGGCGCGCAGCTCCGTCAGAAAATCCTGGGTGAATGATTCAGTGCGCAAATGATCAAACTCATCCAGCAGTAGCACAATGCGTTTTTCGGGGAAGTGGCACAGATAGGCCTCAATGTCATACAACTTGGTCTGGCCCAGGGGTGATTCCTTCCACAAAAAATCGGTTTCGGCTTTGCCCAAACTCACTTTTAGCCGCTGCAGCAGGCGATAATAAAAGTCGGATGGCGTTTTGCAGGACGAGACGTCCAGGTAAACCATGGTGTATTCATCAGGCTGGGACAAATAGCGCGCCATCGTTGTGGGATGGGCCACATATTGCAAAAATGAGGTTTTACCGGCGCGGCGCACGCCCAATACACTAACGGACTGCGCCTGTCGCCCCCCGATGATTTCAAAAAAACGGGTTACTTGTTCATGACGGCCGTAAAAATCGGCCGGATGTTTGATTGGATGTCCAACAATGTACGACATAAAAATACAGCTCCACCAGTACTAAACGTTACTGTGCTTAAGTCGTCGATAGAAGCGATCCCAACGGATGTTTGCGCGCCACCCAGCGCCGCAGCAGGTCAAACGAGATGGCATACGCATAATCTTTGCTGATGAGCGTGGGTTCCCAGCCGTTGGGTTGAGCCAGGCGGCGCTGAATTTGCCGCTCCACGGACACCCGCGTCAGCAAGCGCCGCACTTCCAGCTGCTTCAGCGCCATGTTAATGGCGTCTTCAGAATACGTCGTTTCGCGCAGCCGGGCAGAAATTTCGGCCCGCGACACGTTTTCTTCGCCAATGTCGTGGGTTCCGGCCAATGATGCCATGACAAACCGTTCTACGGCCGTACTCTCATTCCAAAGATGCTGTAGATGGCTGTCATCTTCTTCAATGACCAGATTGATAATCTCGCGCACGTCGCCAATGGTAATCAGCTTGCTGCGCCGTCCTTCCAGGTTGGTTGAGCTCACCAACCGGTGGCAAATGAGCTGGCTAAAGTAAGGATGCCCACGCGTTGTCAGCCAGATGCGGTCCACTGCCAAATCATCATACTGAATCATTGGGGCAACCGGCTCGCGAATCAATGTTTCCGTCTCTTCACGACTTAAATAATCAATTTCCCGGCTGATGCCCACATGGAAAATAATGCTCCAAAAATCCTCTACCAGCTGGTTGGTTCCGGCCAGAATGAAGGTGATGCGCGTTCGGTGCTGCATCAAAGAGCGCAGGTAGGGGAAAATGTCGGGCGACAAACGGCCGCGTTCCACACTTTCCTGAAGCTGCTCCATTTCATCAATAATGAGCACCAGCAAACCGTTGGGCGGCAGCACATCTTCGATCTGGTCCAGGAAATTGTCAAATTCACTGAAAATAGTGCCATTGGTAGACCAATTTTCCGGCGGTGTAATTTCAATGCCGCGCTTGTGCAAATTGCGGATGATGTGCTGGCTAAAGCGGGCAAAGAATTCCGGCATTTCACAGCCGGCCAGCCGCTGCAAATCAATGTAAACGGGATAAATCGGATATCCTGGATATTCGCGGATGGTTTTGCCGCGCTTGCCGCCCACTAGCTGATACAAGGTAGAAGTTTTACCCATGCGCCGCTGCCCGTACAAAATGAGGGTGTGCGGCTGGGTTTTGCCCAGCAGATTTTCCTCAATCCACATGAACACGTCTTCCCGCCCCTTGTATAGTTCTTCAGAAGCCGGGGTCAGCGGTTTGCCCACTACGTATGGATTGTTAATGTGAAACATGGAACGTTCCTGGGCTTGGAAGTTCACTGGCTTCTCAATAAGCTGGCGATATTCATGGCCGCGCACATCGTAATAGGTTACGCGAAGGGTGAGACTGGTCTGTTTTTCACGCGGCTGCAGCCAGATAGAAACGGGATATTCTTGGCCGGCATCCAGGGTACCAACGGGCAAAACGGCCGAATCCCGTTCCGTCTCATACCCATTGGAAGGCAAAACCTCCAGAGTCACATTTTCCACCAGGTTGCCAAACAGCGGATTGATCAAACGACCCAAGACGTTGGCCCGACCACGACTCACGAATACATCTTCGCTTTCCAGCTCAAAATCAAGGGAGACGGTTAAATCCGAGCCTTCTGTGGCGGTAATTTCACCCAATTCCTGCAAAATCATGCGCGTGGTCTCAGAAATGGGACGGTTGTCGATGGTGCGCAGCCGCTCAATTTCGGCGCGGGAGATCAGCATGTTTTCCCGATCCTTGGAAAAACGCTGCGCGTACCATTCAAACTCTTCACGGGAGAGTGGATGCCGCGGCTGCATTTCAATTTGGAAAATACGGAATTCGTAATCTTTAAACACATACTCGCGCCGGGAGAACTGCCGCCGTTTCACCGGCTTGAACTCGCGCACAATGCGGTAATCTTTGGGGTTGCGAATGCCTAATTCTTCCTGCAATTCGCGTTGGATGGCACGGGCAAACGAGTCACGGTCCCCTTTTTGGTTATCAATCTTGCCGCCGATCAGGTTGAACATGCCCCAGTTGCTGTTCCATTGCAGCAAATATTTGCGGTCTTCGCCGCTGCCGATGGTGACGGCGGCAAAAGAACTGCGCTGGCGCAGGTTGCCTAATACTTCGGTGAGATCAGACGGCCGTTCGCCACCTTCAATTGCCTGCTTGCCAGAAACCAATGCCGAGCACAGCGCCAGGCGCTTGGCCCACGGCTCCGAATCCAGCCCTTTAAATTTAAGCGCCGCTACACTGTGGAAAAAGACGGCCACCGGAAAATGATATTTAAACCGCTCCGGGCTGTACGTTTCGGCAATTTGTCGCAGGGAATACAAGAAGTACAACAAATTTTCCGAATACATGGGAAAGTGCGTGTACAAATTGTCGTACCATTCCGGCTGATAATCACGCAGGCTGGCCAGGAAATCTTCAAAGCTGAATTCGGCCGTTTGCAGCAGCACGTTTTCTACCAACATGGCAAACTGCGTTGCTGTCGTCTCATCCCACAACCCTTCATCCACCATCTCTTTGTACAGACGGTACAAAATATGGGTACGGAACTCAACTTCGAGCTTGGCCAAATCAAAGTAAACATGCCCCGGCCTGGCATCCGAAAAGTCAATAAACCAGACCGGCATCTCATCGCTGACTTCCACCAAAATGTTGCTGGTGTTTAAATCACCATGCACCACCGGCGAAACCTGCGGAATAGGCACAATCATATCTTCACGCCCAATTTCCCAAAGCAGGCAGCGCACGTTGGTAATCGGCGACAAAAAGCGGCCCGAGGCAAATTCAAAGGAATCATCTTCAAAGTCAAACGGATTTCCGGTAATTGCCTCGATGTTCTCCGCCAGAATCGTTTCATCCGTAGCCAAAACCCGGCCACGTACGCTAATCCGCTTTCCCCGACGAAACACCGGATGGGTCAGCAGTTGCCGCTGGGATTCCTTCAGCTGAATTTTAAAGCGCAAAATAGGATGATTTTTATCCTTCAGCAGGTTGGAGATTGGGTAGCGTGAAATTAAATCATCATGAACGTACAACACGCCTTCTTTCGTGTCCAGCTCAGCCACTTCAAAGCCGCGCAGCACGACGCGGGGCGTCTCGCCCTGCCGCACCGCCTTGTGAATGGTGCGCAGTGCCGTATTGCCCGGCACCGACGAGAGCGTCGTCAGCTCCTCGGCAGCAATGACAAAATCTGCGTCCGAATCATCGGGATCAATCAACTCGGCATCTTCCAGCGTGAGGCTGGGGGGCAAAACACGCGCGTAGAGCGGTGCCCAGTAGCGCAGCTCCGTGTCGGAGCTGCCGGCGTACAGCTGCTCCAGGCTCAGGCGCAGCTGGGACAAAACCTTGTCAATGAGCTCTTTGCGCACGCGGTTCTGATCGCGCAAAAATTGGGTAAGGGTTATGGCATCTTTATTGGAACCGGCCAGCGTGTAGCACGCTCCAGCCAAATGCTCGCCGCGAATCATCTTGCCTTGAATTTGACCCACCTGCCGGTTCAGGCGCGGCTGAATGAGGCGCTCCTGCTTTTCTTGCACCGCTTCCAGCCGGTCAGCCACATCAATTTTGAGGATTCGTTTGAGCTGGTGAGCGGGCTTCACGGTGTAAATACGGGAGCCGCTAAACCCTTCATCCATGCGAAAGATTTGCACCACATCGCTGCCGGCAAAAAGCCGCTTGATGATGTACCGTTCTTCAGGGTTTTGGGTGAGCGCTTCCAGGTCGGTATAGCTCAGGCCCGGCTCAATACGAGGCTTCAGCGTTTCGTTGGCATATTGGTCGAACAGTTCGTGCCATTTGGTGGGTGAAAAGACGTGGGATTGTACTTGCTCCACCAGATGGGCCACTTTGGGCGACTCTTTGAGGAAGTGCCAGGTGGCACCGGCGCGCATCAGGTACCTCATGCGGTCATCAGCGTGGCTGGTAAAAAGGACGATGGGGAGCTTCGGCCGTATTTCACGCGCCTGGGTCATGAACATTATGATCTCAGGCAGGGAATCGCTGTCAGCATCAATAAAGATTAAGTCGATGTCCCGATTGGAATTAACGACGTCCAGCGCTTTGTCGAAGGCGCTTTCCACGTAAAATTTGAAAATGTGGGTATGAACCAAAACATTGTTAGGGAAGATTGGTTGTGGTTGTGAATTTTGCGGCTGGGCAAAAGCACCAGCAACACAAAGCGTTTTGAGTTTCATGACACCACGGAAAAGTCCAGATGTCATCGTCACTTATGATCCTCCTCAGATGCGCGCCTGGAATATTTGCCATTCACCTGGGCATGCAGGAACCCATTTTTCTTGGTGAACTTTCCCACTGGCTAAGTTAGTGGAACCAGTTGGGGCAAAAGAGTGGCCAAAGGGTAACGGCCGTTTCATCCATTGTTATTCAGTTAAGGCACTACTCTGTGATCCAAAATTTAATAATTGCTCCCATTATGCCCGGTACTATTACGAAATCATAGTTCACATAATGAGACGTTGGTACTAGGTCCCTCTCTGGGTCATAGGCAATGGGTACTAAAAATACGAGGAAACTTTAGGCAGACAGCAGCCGCTGGTAAATTTTTAACAATTGGCGCGCTGATGCCTGCCAGGAGAATTGTTTAGCCTGGATATGCCCGGCATGCGCTAATGCTTCGCGCCGTACGGGATTGGTGAGTAATGCCAGCATCATTTCGGTCCAGGCATGCTGATCATCGGGGGGAAGCTGTTGGGCCGCCTCACCGGCCACTTCAGGCAGTGAAGAGCTGCTGGAGGTAAGCACGGCCGTTCCGCACCCCATCGCTTCCAACAGGGGTAAGCCAAAGCCCTCGTACAGGCTGGGGAAGACAAACAGCGACGCCGCGCTGTACAGCGCGGGCAAATCGGTGTCATCGACAAAGCCGATGAAATGAACACGTTCCGTCAAACCCTGCCGCGCAACTTCGGCCATCATCTCATCATACAGCCAGCCTTTGCCGCCGGAGATGACCAGATGGTGCGGCACCTTATCAGCCAGCGGGGCAAAAGCGCGAATGAGCATCTGGTAATTTTTGCGCGGCTGCAAAGTACCTACGCTGAGCAAATAGGGCCATTCTGCCAGATGGTATTTTTGGCGAACGGCCGTAATCTTCTGTACGTCACTCACCGGCTGAAACCGCTCGTGCACGCCGCTGTACAGCACGGTCACCTTCTCCGGCGGTACCTGCCAGATGGTGAGCAAATCGTTGCGCGTCGCCTCAGAATCGGCCAGAACGTGCGTGGCGCGGCTAATGGACCAGGGCACGACCTGGTTAAGATAGCTTACCAACCGCTCGGGGAAAACGTGGGGATAATGAATGAAGGAAAGGTCGTGTACGGTGAGGAGGGTGGGGATACGGCCGTTCACCGGCGGCAGAACAAAGTCAGGGGAATGGAACAAATCGAGCTTACCCGTCACCCACTGCACCGGCAGCGGCAGGCGCAAACGGTACCATAGCCGGTACAGCCAGCGCTCGTCCAGCGGCGCGGGCCGGTACGTGACGTGATTGGCCTGGGGCAGTGGCTCAGGCACCGGCAGCACGGCCGGCGGTTTCGCCGAAAAAAACCGGTAGCGATTGGTGTCATCCACCGCTATCAAAGCGTGAACCAACTCCCGCGTATAGCGGCCGATTCCCCCACCTTGCGTTAATGCGGCCGTTACGTCAATGCCAATAACCATGATTGAAAATCACTGAGCGTGAAACGTGAAACGTGATGCGTGACCAGAACAATCACGTTTCATGCATCACGCTTCACTCAACGTCGTTGTAAGTCCAATAGCGGTTCACAAAGAAGTTCCAGAACATAACCACAATCACCGCTACGACAAGCGCCAGATTATCGCCAATGCGCACACTGTAGGGTTCTAGCGCGGCGATGTTCGCGACTATATTTGTAAGCGGTGTGTGGGCGTAAGTAATGATTGGCACGCGAATAATAATACCGGCCACACTCACCACCGTAAACAGTGCCAGCTGCCGCCGCACCGACCGGGAGCGGGAATCGGGATAAGTCCAGTACCGATTCCACATAAAATTGCTGACAATCGCCGCAATAAATGAAAGGGTTGAAGCAAACGTTCGGGCCAGTGAGATGGTCTGCTCATCATTCAGCCCCAGACCGATAAAAAAGTTGTGCAGAGCCGTTCCGTTATCCAGCAGCAGTTCAAACGGCCGTAAACTCAAATTAAAAATGCCAAAATCAACAATAAAACCAATGACCCCAACCACGGCAAACTTAAAGAAGCGCTCCGCCTCCCGCTCGTTTACCCCAAATCGGCCGGCCACGCCGGCAAAAATAGAAACCATGCGAATCCTCTTAACAGAAATTTTTCCATAGATTACTCAGATTGCACAGATTAACTTTTGCCATAAGCTAAAAATCTGCGTTAATCTGCGAAATCTGCGGATTTATTATCTAGCAACTGGAGCAGGCCGAACAGCGCGCCCAGCTGGATGTAAATGTTATTGACGTACAGCTTATCGACCAAGTGATGGGTGGTCAGCGCCACCCAAACGCCCAGCAGGCCCAGGGCCACGCCGCGCCGCCAGCCGTCTGCCTGCCGAATAACGCGGATGGTTTGCCAGAAAACGGCCGTCCACAGCAGCAAATAAGCCAGCAGGCCAATGATACCCGTCTCCCCCAGTAAATTTAAATAGTAATTATGGGCGTGTCCCAACGGATACGGCCAGTTGATCAGCGCATAATCGGCGTAGGCCGGTTCGTAATTGCCAAAGCCAATGCCCAACCACGGATGATCTTCGGCCATCGCCAGAGCTGCCTGCCAGTGGGCCAACCGCTCCAGCACGGCGTAATTCTCATCGGTGATGTCCTCGCCGCGCACGTCGCCAAAGCGCAAATCCTCACTAAAGCTGGTGATGCGCTCCGTTACCGAAGTAGGTATCAATCCAACCTGAATGCCACCCAGCAGCAGTACGCCACCAAGTAGCAGCAGCAAAACACCTTGCCACAACTTCCTAGGCCAGAACAGCAGCAAAACGGCCGTGCCCACCGCCAAACTCAACCACGCCCCCCGGCTCCAGGAGGCAACCACGCCCAGCAGGGAAACGGCCGTCACTAGCCCCACGCCCAAAGCAGGCAGCCAATCTGGAGAACGGAGAGTAAAGACTGAAGATTGAAATTTCCACTTTTGAACGATTCGCCATAACTTAGGTAGATAACTTAGAAAAATACCCAGGCCCAGAACGGCCGTAAAGTTCAAAAAGCCGCCAAACGGGTTCGGCTGGTTAAACGTGCCGTATGCCCGATAAAAACGACCCAGCACCAAAAAATGCTCCGGGCCATCGGGCTGTAGGGCAAACTGGTAAATGCCCAGCAACGCCTGGCTTAATCCGGCAGCAAACAAGGCCGCCAGCAGCCAGACGATTGCCGAACCACGCTGACTATATCGCGCGCGCCAGATGGTGACGCGGTCCACTACCAGCAGCATAATGGCCAACATCTCCACCCACTTAAGCAGCTCTTTGAAGCCAAAGCTGTAGGATGGCGCATTAATCACCGAAACGGCCGCAATCCCCGTAAAAAACGCCAGCAGCACCGCCAAAAAAGTACGCGGCACAAACAAACGCCGCTGTCGCAATCCATGGGCCAGCCAGGCCAGCAAGCTTAGCAGCAGATAAAATTGACCGCTGTCCAGCAAACCAGATTCGGTCGCCCCCAACGGCCCGGTTAGCAGCGCAGCAAACAGCCCGGACAATGGCTCAATGAGGGTGAGGATGACAACGGCCGTTCGCAGCAGCAGCGATCCGGCCTCAGCTGGAGAAAGCTGCGTCAGCAATCCGCCTACCAGCAGCGCCAGCAAAACAAACCAAACTGGCTGCCATTGCTGCTTGCCGGTTAGCTGGATCAAAATGGCTTGAGCCCTGACAGGTTTCCTTAGCACTTTACCGGTAAGATTGCTTTGTATCATAAAGTTGCTTTACAGTCTGGATCGTTCGTAAACCTTTCAGGTCTAGTACCCTAAACCTTGTCACGGAAGAAATCCAGCGTTTGCGCCAACCCATCGGCCAGCGCCACTTTGGGTTCCCAACCCAGCACCCGCTTTGCCTTGCTGATGTCTGGACGCCGCTGTTTGGGATCATCGGTAAAGCGATCATCCGTGGGCTGCACGAATACAACCTCTGAATCGCTGCGGGCAATTTCCACGACGGCGTGGGCAAACTCCAGAATGGTCATCTCATTGGGATTGCCAATGTTCACCGGCAAATCCTCATCCGAAAGCAACAGGCGGTAAATGCCTTCTACCAGATCGCTGTAATATTGGAATGCCCGCGTCTGGCTGCCGTCACCGTACACCGTAATGGGCTGATTGGTCAACGCCTGGTGGATGAAGTTGGGTACCACACGGCCGTCATTCAGCCGCATCCGGGGGCCATAGGTGTTAAAAATACGGACAATGCGCGTCTCCAGGCCATGATACCGCTGGTAAGCCAATGTCATCGCCTCGGCAAACCGTTTGGCTTCATCATAAACACCGCGCGGGCCAATTGGGTTCACATTGCCCCAATATGTTTCTGGCTGCGGGTTCACCTGTGGGTCACCGTATACTTCTGAGGTTGACGCCAGTAAATAACGGGCCCCTTTGGCTTTGGCTAACCCCAAACTGTTGTGCGTACCCAAAGAACCAACTTTTAGCGTGGGGATGGGATGCTCTAAATAATCATTGGGGCTGGCTGGTGAGGCAAAGTGCAGAACAGCATCAATTTCACCAGCCACATAAATATAATTGCTCACATCATGCTTAAAAAAGTGGAATCGTTCATGCTCCATCAAATGAGCAATATTGTCCATGTTGCCGGTAATGAGGTTGTCCATTCCCACCACAGAATGACCTTCGGCCACGAAGCGATCCGAAAGGTGAGAGCCGAGGAAGCCAGCTGCCCCTGTAATTAATACGCGCATTAATGTCTCCTTATGTGTCCATTCGCTATAAATTTAGAAAGATGGACAAATGGGCTTGCTTGCCAGCCGGTGAGGTGCATGGCTATCGAAATAAATAGGGGTGTAACGGCCGTTCGTCCACCAGGGCTGCGTCCTCAAGCTGGCACTTAAATTAGATGTTGTTCAGGTGGTGGCTATTGTATCTTAGCCAGGAAAGTCAGACGAATGATACGGCCGTACAATCGACAGTCGGTTTGCATACGATCAAAGTACGCCAAAACCAACCCATTGTACCCATCTCACACTTACACCTCATCTGAACAGTTGTCATTTTATTCTCGCAAAACCACCTTCGTCACGGTATACTCATTCGCATAATCGGAACCTTGGAGAGGTGTATGCCCAAAAGCAAAACGGCCGTTGCCGCCCCTAACGAAACCAATATCCACGAGCGGCGCAAGGCTGATCATATTCGCATCAATCTAGAAGAAGATGTTGCCTTCAACAAGCTCACCACCGGCCTGGAAAATTATTTTTTCATGCACCAGGCGCTGCCAGAAATTGACCTGGCCGCCGTAGACACCCACACCACGTTTCTGGGAAAATCTCTCAGCACCCCCTTACTCATCTCCTCCATGACCGGCGGCACGCCTGAAGCGGGCGAAATAAACCGCACGCTGGCCGAAGCGGCCCAGGCCGCAGGCATCGCTATGGGGCTTGGCTCCCAGCGGGCCGCCATCGAAGACCAAAGTCTGGCCCACACCTACCACGTGCGCCAGGTAGCCCCGGACATTTTGCTGTTTGCCAACATCGGTGCGGTGCAGCTCAACTACAAGTATGGTTTGGCACACTGTATGCGCGCCGTGGAAATGGTTGAAGCAGATGCTCTGATTTTGCATTTTAATGCCTTGCAAGAAGCTGTCCAGCCAGAAGGGGATGGCAATTTTGCCAACCTGCTCAGCAAAGTGGAGCAAATCTGTCGCGATTTGCCGGTGCCGGTTATTGCCAAAGAGGTAGGCTGGGGCTTTGCCGAGGAAACAGCCCGGCAGCTGGTCAACGCCGGCGTAGCGGCCATTGATGTGGCCGGGGCAGGCGGCACGTCCTGGAGCCAGGTGGAGATGTACCGGGCACCTACAGAGCGGCACGCCCGGGTAGCGGGGGCATTTATTGATTGGGGCATTCCCACGGCCGTTTCCATCCAATACTGCCGTCGTGCCGCCGCCGATTTACCCATCATCGCCAGCGGCGGCATCCGTAACGGCATCGACGTAGCCAAATGCATTGCTCTGGGTGCCAATCTGGTTGGCTTTGCCGGGGACTTTTTGCGCGCTGCCGACCAAAACGGCGTTGCCGGCGTCATCGAGATGGCTGAAACAATCACCGATGAACTGCGCGTGGCCATGTTTTGTGCCGGAGCAAAAAATATTGACGCTCTGGGCAGCACACCTTTACAAACGCAATACCTGAAATAACCTGAGAATGGAGACGAAAACAATCTCCAGTCTCTAATCTCTAATTTATGAACGAATTTAAACAACTTTCCCAAGAAATGCGCCAGGCAGTCAACGCCGAAATGAAAGCAGTGCTCAACGCCACGGACCAACAGCCCGATCTTTTCCACGGCATGATGCATTATCACATGGGCTGGCGTGATGAGCAGCTACAGCCTGCCGACGTGAACGCGGGCAAGCAAATTCGGCCCGTGATCTGCCTGCTCACCTGTCAGGCCGCCGGTGGCGACTGGCAACAGGCGGTGCCAGCAGCGGCGGCGATTGAGCTGCTGCACAACTTTTCCCTCATCCACGATGATATTGAAGATGCCAGTCCTACTCGGCGCGGCCGTAAAACATTGTGGACCATCTGGGGCACGGAACAAGCTATCAACGCCGGTGATGCCATGTTTGCCTTGGCGCATCTGGCTTTAAATCGGCTGGTTGATCGTGGAGTGGCGGCAGAAACGGCCGTACACGCCCTGCGCCGCTTCGATGAAACCTGTGTTCGCTTGACCCAGGGCCAGCACGCCGATATGGATTTTGAAACGCGAGACGAAGTCACTGTTAATGAATATTTGGCGATGATCACGGGGAAAACGGCCGTGCTGCTCTCCCTCTGCACCGAACTTGGTGCCCTCATTGCCGGTTGCGACGCGCAAACTGTGCACAACTACGCCCAGTTTGGCCTTAATCTAGGACTTGCCTTCCAGGTCATCGACGACATCTTGGGCATTTGGGGAGACGAAGCCGTCATTGGCAAATCCGCCTCCACCGATATTCTCACCAAAAAGAAAACATTGCCCGTGCTTTACGGCCTCAGCCAAAATGGGGCGCTGCGCCAACTGTACGAACAAGAAAACACAGATGAAGCATTTGTCCAAGAAGCAATTGCCGTGTTAAACAAAACCGGCGCGCGCGATTATGCCACCCAGCGTGCGACCTACTATTCTGAAAACGCCCTGCACCACCTGGGAGAAGCCCAACCGGCCGGCCCGGCATTTACTGCCCTCAATCAATTGTCTGCCATGCTGCTCCAACGAAATTTTTGATTCCAAATATCAGTATCTTCATCAACTTGGATAAAAAACGGCGACCCATTTCTGAGTCACCGTTTTGATTTTTATCTACGAAACGAGGCAAGAATGCTTACGCTTCTTCCTCCGCTTCAGGAGCATCTAGCTGTTCTTTAGCTGCTTCGGCGGCGGCGGCGGCGGCAATCGCTTCTAACACGGCATCATCCGTATTATCGTCAATCAACGCGCCAGACAGATCCATTGATGCTTCTTCCAACAGCTCTTCATCCTCAACCAGAGATGCTTGGAGCTCTTCTTGCTTCCTGGTATACACATCAAAACCAGTACCGGCCGGAATTAGCTTACCAATAATCACATTTTCCTTCAGGCCAACCAAATCGTCTTCACGGCCAGCAATAGCAGCACTGGCCAACACTTTGATCGTGTGCTGGAAGGAACTAGCCGACAAGAAGCTGTCTGTGTTCAAAGCACCCTTGGTGATACCCAGCAAAATCGGCTCTGCCTGAGCTGGCTGACCACCCTCGTCCATGATCTCTTCGTTGTTTGCCTGGAAAATAGAAGTCTCGATCAGTTCACCGGGCAGCATCTCCGTATCGCCAGATGAAGTCACCGTTACTTTGCTCAGCATTTTGCGAATGATGACTTCAAAATGCTTGTCATGGATGTTCTGACCCTGTGGACGATATACTTGCTGCATTTCACGCAGCAAATATTGCGTTACGGCATCACGACCCAAAATTTCCAGAATGCGGTGCGGATTCTTGGACCCTTCGGTAAGCTGTTCACCAGCACTCACTTCTTGACCATCGGAGATGAGTAGGCGCATACCGGCAGGGATTTCGTAATCGCGTTCGTCTTTGCTTTCCCAGGTTACCTTAACCGAATCCTCGTTGCGGGAGACACGGCCACCGTGGCGCGCCACAACAACTTCGTCTTCATTTTCGGCTAAAACGCCACCGGATTCAACAGTGTCTTTATCACCAACTTTCACTTCCCAGCCCTCGGTGATTTCATAAATATCATCGACCAGACGGACATCGGTAACAAAAACATGACGGACGCCATCGATGACGCGAATCTCAGCATTACCACCAATTTCAGTAATGACCGCTTCACCCTTGGGACGCTGCCGCGCCTCAAACAGCTCTTCAACACGGGGCAAACCCTGGGTAATGTCACCACCAGCAGAGGCGGTACCACCAGTGTGGAAAGTACGCAGCGTCAACTGGGTGCCGGGTTCACCAATGGATTGGGCAGCGACGATACCAACGGCCGTTCCCTGTTCCACCGGTTTGCCACGCGCCAAATCAATACCGTAACATTTGGCACAGATACCACGGCGCATTTCACAGGTCATAGGCGAATGGACGTACACTTCCACCACGCCCATTTCATCTACGCGCTCAGCAATCGTATCCGTGTAATACTCACCGATTTGAATGAGAATCTCACCCGTCTCAGGATCGGTCATTGGTGCAGCAGCCACGCGGCCCAAAATACGCTCAGCCAACGTCTGCTTGCCAAAATTATCAACCCGACGCACCCAAATGCCTTTGGTTGTGCCACAATCGTCATCCATCACGATCATTTCCTGGGCGATGTCTACCAAACGGCGGGTCAGGTAACCGGCATCAGCCGTACGCAGTGCCGTATCGGCCAAACCTTTGCGGGCACCGTGCGTGGAGATGAAATATTCCAGCGTATCCAACCCCTGCCGGAAGTTTGACTGAATCGGTACGGGAATAATCTTACCCTGCGGATCTGCCATCAACCCACGCATACCGGCCAGCTGAGTAATGGGGCCAAAGCCACCCTTACCCGCTCCGGAAAGCGCCATAACTGCAATAGGGCTGGCGGGGTCCATCGCATCACGCACAGCTTTCTCGACCTTGTCTTTGGCCTCGTTCCACTGTTCGATGGTGCGCTGATACTGCTCTTCTTCCGTCAGCAAACCACGACGATATTGGCGATCAATCTCATTAACGCGCTGCAAAGCATCATCCAGAATGCCTTGACGCTCCTCAGGAATTGTCAGGTCGGCCACGGCAATGGTAGTACCAGAGACAGTAGCATAGCGGAAGCCAATATTTTTAATGGCATCTACCATATCAATAGTGGCTTCATCACCCAATAAACGATAAACCCGATTGATGAGTGAATTCACCCCACCTTTGTCTAATACACGATTAACGAAATGAAACTCTTCGGGCAGCGTCATATTAAAAAGCACACGCCCGGGTGATGTTTCAATGACGCGACGACGCGGCTTCTCATCAGCATAGCGCGTATGATCTTCTTTAAAGTAAGTCTCAACTTCCAGCTTGATTTTGGCATGAATGTCTACGTAGCCCAGCTCGTAGGCAGTCTCCACTTCTTCCATGCTGCCAAACCGGCTGCCTTCACCTAAACGGCCGTCTACCACCAACGTCAGATAGTAAACACCCAAAACCATATCTTTAGATGGTCCCACAATGGGCTGGCCATCCGATGGCTTCAGCAAGTTACGCGTGGCCATCATCAAACCTTTGGCTTCATCCACTGCTCTTTGCGACAGCGGTACATGCACAGCCATCTGGTCACCATCAAAGTCAGCGTTAAACGCAGCACATACCAGCGGATGCAGCTGAATGGCTTTTCCCTCAACCAACATTGGCATAAAGGCTTGAATACCCAGGCGATGCAAAGTCGGGGCACGATTTAACAAAATCGGCCGTCCCTGAATGACCTCTTCCAGCACCTCCCAAACTTCGGGAGGCTGACGCTCAATGAAGCGACGAGCGCCTTTCACGTTGCTGGCGTGACCGTATTCCACCAGTTTGCTAATAACAAACGGCCGGAACAGCTCCAAAGCCATCGTCTTGGGCAAACCACATTGGCCCAATTTCAGCGTCGGACCAACCACAATCACGGAACGGCCTGAGTAGTCAACACGCTTACCCAGCAAGTTGCGGCGGAAACGCCCCTTCTTGCCTTTGAGCATGTCAGACAGCGATTTCAACTCGCGGCGGCCACGGCGGCTGAGCGCCTTGCCGCGCTGGCTGTTGTCGATGAGACTGTCTACTGCTTCCTGGAGCATACGCTTTTCGTTGCGCACAATGACATCAGGCGCACCCAGCTCCAGCAAACGCTTGAGACGATTATTCCGATTAATCACACGACGATACAAATCGTTCAGGTCAGACGTGGCAAAACGGCCGCCGTCCAACTGAACCATGGGGCGCAAATCTGGGGGAATTACCGGCAAGACAGTCAAAATCATCCACTCAGGACGGTTGCCACTCTTGCGCAGGGATTCAACCACTTGCAAACGCTTGGTAGCCCGCTTGGCTGCTTGCTTGGAGCGTGTAGTCCGTACTTCACGCCACAGCTCACGAGACAGTCTGTCCAGGTCCATCTTCTTGAGGATATCGTATAAAGCTTCGGCACCCATGTCGGCCCGGAATACGTTACCAAATTTGCTCTTCAGCTCACGGTAATCATTTTCATTCAAGAAAACCATCGGCTCCAGGTTTTCCAGCTGTTCACGATTAGCCTGGGCTTGCTGGCGCAAGCGGGTCAGCTTTTGCGAAAGTTCATCGCGCAAATCGACACCAACGGCATCCGCCTCGGTGCGCAGTTCTTCGATCTCTTTCTGCATCGTGGCGACATCGCTTTGATGATCTTCTTCGCTCTCTTTTTGCACCTGCGTCAACCGCTCTGAGGTGACTTCCTGTACCAAGACACTGTGCTCGCGACCAACGGTTTCACCCTTTTTAACGATAACGGTATCGCCCAATGCGATATCTTCGCTGGCCGCAGAACCTTTGAGGTTCTCCAAGCGACGCTCAACGGACTGTGCTTCGTTAACCACCGCGTCCGTCGCCGCGGAAAGACGATCATCAAAAGATTCATTTTTCTCTTTTAATGTTGTTTCCAGCTCTTGCAGGCGATCTTGAGCATCTGAGGTGGCGTCGCCAATGTTAGACTGCAAATCTTCTTCAAATCTGAGCTCAGCTTCTGCCAGCTCCTCTTCAAGGCGCTTTAACGCCCGCTGGCGAGCTTCTTCATCAACACTTGTAATGACGTATTGAGCAAAATAGAGGACGCGGTCTAAATTACGGCGCGAAACGTTCAGCAGCAAACCCATGTGGCTGGGCACACGGCGCGTGTACCAAACGTGCGCCACGGGGGCTGCCAATTCAATATGCCCCATTCGCTCGCGACGAACGGCCGAACGGGTTACTTCTACCCCACACTTATCACAAACAATGCCCTTGTATCGAACGTTCTTATATTTGCCGCAGTAGCATTGCCAGTCACGCGTTGGGCCAAAAATGGCTTCACAAAATAGACCATCCTTCTCTGGACGCAAGCGGCGATAGTTGATGGTTTCTGGTTTTGTGACCTCTCCATATGACCATGACCGCATCTGGTCCGGGGATGCTAAACTAATGCGTAACGAGCGGAATTCTGTTGTCTCCACCAGGTGACCTCCCAAAATAGAATAAAGCTCCAACCCTAAATAAAAATATCTTCCCTTACGTCATGCGCACGAGCTTAAAAAATGCTGTCTAAAATGTTTTCCGTAAACACGGAAAAAGAGCGTATGGTCTGATCAGGACCAACGCTCTTAAAAAGTCGTGGCAATTTTTACTTTATGTATGGCGATTATATCGGTACCCGTCTATAAGTCAACGCTATTACATAAGAGTTACGTAAGCATATGCAAGCCCTGAATTATACGGAAAACGGCCGTTTCTGACAAGTCCCAATTTTCGTCGCCGATAAACGGTTTATGCACCCGAGCTCAACGGCTGAACTGTTGCTCCACAAAATTCACAGGTGTAGGTGGTGACCCCGCGTGGCTGTTGGGGAACGGCCGCATAACAGTTGGGGCATTGTTCCGGGAAGCTGGCACTGGTAATTTGAGCCGCCTCCAGCTCATCCACATACTCGTCCGAGCGGTCACCGTCAACTTCGCCCGACTGAATCCGGTTGATCATGGCTGCCCAATCTTCTGAATCCTGCCCATCCAAATGAAAGCGGGCTCGTGAGAGCGCAGCAGTGGCAGCAAAAACCAGTTCCAAAATATCGTCCTTGCCCATGCCCAGGAAGCCACCCTCTTCTTTGTGCACAATTTGCTCAATTTCATGCACCTGCACCGCAATGTGCAGCTTCTGCACCATCTCCGACTCTGCTTTGAAGATGCCAAACCGCTTCTTCGTCACAACTTCCTCACGCTGCTCGAATAACAATCGCTGATCAGTAAGGAAAAGATACCCCTTGGGGCCTTCTTCGCCATCCTGGTGCCATTCCGCCTTCACGGCCAGCAATGGCCCCTCAGCTTCTTGCAAACGAATTTCCTGCGAACCGGCAATCAGGTCCAGCATTTTGCCTACCTGGCCCAAGGAATACTCAATTTTATACATCTCACTCTGAATGCCATCGTAAAGACCATCCAGGGCGCGGCGGGCGGCGGTGACGCGGCTGCCCAGGCTGTCCACGGCCGAATCCACCGTTTTCACCAGCGCCGCATTGGCATTACCTAACCGGTTCACCTGCCGTTCTGTTTGATCCAGCTCGCGATCCAGCCGCTCGACTTGCTCAGCCAGCGCTTTTTCTACACGGGGACGAACTTCGTCCCATTTGTCATCCAGCGCTTCCAGCTTATCCTCCAGCTGGCCCGAATGAACATAGCCCCGGTCACGCAGGGCTTCTAAATCAAAAGGCAGCTTGGTCAGTTTGTTATCAATTTCACCTACGGCCGAAAAAATATCTTCCAGCTGCGCCTGGGATTCCAACCGTTCAAATTTGTCCTGGATGCTGCTAATTTGGGAAGCCAGTTCAGGCGAAACGGCCGCTTTTGCTGTGGTTCGCTTCACCGGCCGGCGCGCCGGCGGCTTGGGCATGGGACGTTTATTGATGGCCTCTTTACGCGCTCTGGCTCTGGCAGACGGCCGTACCCGTCGTTTTAAGGATGCTCGATGCACAGCGGCGCCAATAGAGCTGCCCGTGCGCCGGGCGCCTGTGCCAGGTTTTTTACGTTCGTCTGCCATTTGTGTACCTCCATTACAAGATTCAAGATTTGCCACAGAGAGCTCAGAGAGTTTTGAGATTGATCTGTTACCTCTCTGTGGCATATTTTGAATTAAGGGGTGGGTTCTTCGGTTTGGCCCACCTTTAGTTTTAAATACGCTTCCATAAAATCGTCCAAACGACCGTCCAGCACCGCCTGGGCATTGCCTACTTCATAATTGGTGCGGTGATCCTTCACCATCTTGTAGGGATGCAGCACGTAGGAGCGAATCTGGCTGCCCCAGCCTGCATCCACATCTTCACCTTTTAGGGCGGCCATTTCTGCTTCTTGCTTGCGCTGCTCCAGATCAAACAACTGCGCCTTCAAGATTTTCATGGCCACTTCCCGGTTTTGCGTCAACGACCGTTGGTTCTGGCAAGAGACGACAATGCCGGTGGGGATGTGGGTGATGCGTACGGCCGTTTCATTCTTCTGTACATGCTGGCCGCCGGCACCACTCGCTTTAAACCGATCGATACGTAAATCTTTTTCATCGATCTCGATCTCGATATCTTCGGCTACGTCAGGCCATGCTTCCACTTTGGCAAAGGAGGTATGGCGGCGGCTAGATGAGTCGTAGGGCGAGATGCGGACCAGGCGATGTACACCCCGTTCAGATTGGAGACGGCCGTAAGCATAACTCCCCTTCACGGCCATCATCACGCTCTTAATGCCCGCTTCATCACCGGGACTCTCATCAATAATGTCGACTACCATCTGGTGTGAGTCAGCCCAGCGCATGAACATCCGCTCCAGCATCTGCGCCCAATCCTGTGCCTCGGTGCCGCCGGCTCCGGCATGAATTGCCAGAATACAATCTTCGTCATCATATTCGCCAGAAAAGAGCGTTTCGAACGCCAGCCGGGCAACTTGAGCTTCTAATAGTTCTGTTTCTTTAGACAACTCAGCCAGCAAATCTTCATCACCTAGCGATGCCAATTCTGTAGCATCGGCCAGACGTCGGCTTAATGCTTCCCACACGGTCACCTGATCGCGCAGCTTGGTTAGTTCACGCATTTTGGCCTGTGCCGCGGCGGAATCATCCCAAAAGCCCGGGGCCGCCGCCACTTCTTCCAATTGGGCTACCTTTAATGCTTTAGCCGGTACGTCAAAGACGCCTCCGGAGCAAGTTTACGGTTTGTTGTAAATTGGTTAATTTTTCGGCTAATTCGTCCATTTCAATGTTCTTCCTTTTATTATGCAGTTATAGCGATCCCAAAGCGATCCTGATTTTTGATTTATACGTATCTCTTGCTTGTCATTCTTGCGAAGGCGAGAATCCACATGCCAAAAACTCAGCGAAATCCTACTCAAACAAGCCATCAATAAATAAATCCGGGTCAAACGGTGCCAAATCTTCAATACGTTCCCCGGTGCCGATGAAGCGCACCGGCAGCCCCAGCTCACGGTAAATAGCAAATACCATGCCACCCTTCGCTGTGCTGTCCAACTTGGTGAGAATAACGCCAGTGACATGCACCGACTCTTTGAACTTTTGTGCCTGGACCAGGGCATTTTGCCCCGTGGGCGCATCCAACACGAGCAGCACCTCGTGCGGTGCGGCGTGGACACTCTTTTTGCACACACCATATACTTTTTCCAGCTCACGCATCAGGTTGAACTTGGTGTGCAAGCGGCCGGCCGTATCAATAATGAGCAGATCGAAACCACGGGCGCGGGCGGCGCGAATGCCGTCATATGCCACCGCACCGGGATCGCCATTGGGCTGCCCGGCAATAACCGGCACGTCGGCCCGCTCGCCCCAAATCTTAAGCTGGTCAATGGCGGCAGCGCGAAAGGTGTCGGCAGCAGCCAGAATGATCTTGCGCCCTTTGTTTTGGTAATATTGGGACAGCTTGCCAATGGTGGTTGTCTTGCCCGAGCCGTTAACGCCCACAATCATGGCTACAGTCAACTGGCGTGGTGCTTCCAGCTCAAATGGCGGCGGATCGACCAGCACGCCGCGCAGCTCGTCTCTCAGAGCCTCCGTAAGCTGATCGGCGCGATAAAGTCCTTCGTTTTTCACACGCTCTTGTAATGCTTCTACAACAGCCAGCGTCGTGGGCACGCCAACATCGGCCTGCACCAGCAGCGCCTCTAAATCTTCCCAGGTTTCTTCGGTAATGTCCCCCGCACCCAGGACGGAGGCGATCTGGCCAAAAACGTTGTTACGGGTGCGGCTTAATGAATCTCGAATACTTTTAAACAAGTTACTTTCCTTAGCTCTTCAGGCTTTTTATAGCCAAAGTTGATTCTTGAGGTTGTTTAGTGGGATTTTTCGCTGCGCTCAAACTTGTACTGAGCCTGCCGAAGTAATGACAATTTAAGGTTACGGGGTTTGCCAACGGCCGTATCATCCATGGCGCCAAGCGAAAACAGATCCCTGTGCAAAGGATGAGTATAGCGATTGTTTCAGGGGCTGACAATTGGCTAAAGGTCTAGCTCTACGATTTCGCCATCGTTGGTGAGTTGTTCGATGCGCAGTGCGGCCGTTTCCAACTGCACGTTACATTGTTGGGCCAGCTTTTGTCCCTTTTCAAACAAGTCCAACGATGCCTCCAGCGTTAAATCCCCCGACTCCAGCTGGGCCACGATTTTTTCCAGTTCGGCCAACGCATCTTCAAACGATAATTTTTCAGCTTCTTTGCTCATTTTTTTGCTCCATGTGCCAGGACTGGCAGTCCTGACTCCATACTGCCATTACAATTTTAAACCAGGACTGCCAGTCCTCACCCTACCAAATATCCGCTTTGGCCTGGGACCTGTCAGCCAAGTATTCCTCAATGCGGCGCTGGGTGCCGCGAGAGACATCTGTTGGCAGCTGCCGCAGCGGAAACTGCTGCACGGCGCGAATTTCGCCTTTGTCGGCCTGGCCTACGGTGAAACTATGGCAGGCAAACACCACGACGTGATCATTTTTGTGCTGGCTGGCATTGGTATAGACACCAAACAGATGCACGTCACCTAACTCTGCACCCAGCTCTTCCTCGGCTTCGCGGCGCACGGCCGTTTCTAACAATTCATTCCGCTTCACCCCGCCGCCTGGTAAAAACCAACCTGGCTGGTAGCTGTGCTGTACCAGCCAGATCGACTCGTTTTCAATAAGCATCACTTTAACGCCCAATGTGAGCGGTTGAAAAATGCGCCAGTAGCAGCGGGCCAGCAAATAAAGCACACGATATTTCAAGCTCATGCCGAGTGCTCAATTGAAAAGCGGAACACAGTGTTTCGCAGAGGAGGCACAGAGGGGCACAGAGAAGAAATCTGTTGATTATTCATTTGCCTGGTCCGCAATTTCTGTGTTAAGCACATCGGGTGGTTTTTGGCCAGCCAACCCGACCAGTAAGTTTTTGACGGCCGTATTCACCATTTTTTGCCGCGTGTCACCCGTGGCGCTGCCCAAATGCGGCGCAACCACCAGCCGCTCGTGATGCTGCGCCAAACCGGACGTCATCTGTGGTTCCGCCTCGAATACGTCTAACGCCGCGCCCCAGATAGTTTTCTCACGCAGCGCCGTCAGCAAGTCATCTTCCTTGACGATGGGACCGCGGGCTGTATTGATGAGGCAGGCGGTCGGTTTCATCTGGCGCAGGGTTTCCAGGGTGAATAAGTGGCGCGTCTCTGGCGTGAGCGGCACGTTGATGCTGACAAAATCGCTCTGGCGCAGCAGTTCAGGCAGGGTTGCCCGCGCCGCGTTTAGTTCTTGTTCCACCGCCATCTTCCTGCTGTTCGCCGTATACAAAACCTTCATGCCAAAGCCCAATGCGCCGCGACGAGCAACGGCCGTACCGATACGCCCCAGCCCCACGATACCCAACGTTTTGCCGTATACGTCCAGCCCCAGCAGCGGCGGGAACATCTCAAACTTATCGTACTTGCCGGCGCGCATGAATGTATCGGCCTCCGGGATGCGGCGAGCGATGGCCAGCAGCAGGGCAAAGGCGTGGTCGGCGGTCGTTTCCGTAAGCACGTCGGGCGTGTTGCTGACCAAAATGCCGCGCTCGGTGGCCGCGGCCAAATCGATGTTGTCGTAACCAACAGCCACGTTAGCAATCATTTTTAAATTGGCAGCGGCGTTGAGAACGGCCGTGTCCACCCGATCCGTCAGCAAGCATACAAGACCATCGACATCGAGAACGGCCGTTTGCAGTTCATCCGGCGTCATCGGCTCGGTTTCGTCGCGATAAGTCACCGCGTGCCCGGCCTCGCACAATTTTTGCACGCCTTCATCGCCAATATGCTGGGTCACTAGAATGTTGGCCATTTTCACTCCTTCAGAAACGGAACGCAGAGTTTCGCAGAGTAGCCACAGAGGGACACAGAGAAAAATCTGCGTTAATCTGTGTAATCTGCGGATAAATCCCTATCATCCACCACCACGTCGAATTGGCCGTCGCGAACCTGGACCGTGAGCGGGTCGCCGGTTTTGACGGCGGTGGGGGTGCGGATGATCTGGCCGTCACCATCCCGCACAATGGCATAGCCCCGCTCTAAGGTGGCTTTGGGACTGACGGCCGTTAGCTGCGTTTGCACCAGGTTCAACCGGTGCTGCGCCCGATCCAATCGCCGCTGCATGGCCCGATCCAGCCGTGCCTGCCAGCCATCCAGCCGCTGCCGGCTGCCGGCAATGCCCACGCGCGGGCTCAAATGGTTGAGCGACCGCCGCAGCGTCTGCACCTGCCAGCGATATTGGCCGATTCGTTCCAATACGAGATTTTTCATTTGCTGCTGGACGGTGAGGAAATACGGCCGTAACTCACTCACATCCGGCACTGCCAGCTCTGCCGCCGCCGATGGCGTGGGCGCACGCAAATCAGCCACAAAATCAGCGATGGTGAAATCGACCTCGTGCCCCACGCCGCTAATGATGGGATGCTGGGCAGCAAAAATGGCGCGGGCCACGTTCTCATCGTTGAAGGCCCACAAATCCTCCATTGAGCCACCGCCGCGGGCTACGATGATGGTGTCGATGTCATTACGGCCGTCCAGCCAGCGCAGCGCCCGTACAATTTGCGGCGGGGCGTCGGCCCCCTGCACCAGCGTGGGGGCAATGAGCACGGAGACCAATGGGTAACGGCGGCGCAGCACGTTAATGATGTCGCGCAGGGCGGCGGCATCGGCCGACGTGACAATACCGATTTTGCGCGGAAATGGGGGAATGGGTTTCTTAAATTCAGCGTCAAACAAGCCTTCGTCAGATAGTTTATTCTTGAGCGCTTCAAAAGCGGCGGCTAAATCCCCCTGCCCCAATGGCGACATTTGTTCGGCATACAGTTGGTACACGCCACTGGCTTCGTAAACGGAGATACGGCCGTTCACCACCACCGCATCCCCATCTTGCGGCTGAAAGCGCAGCCGCTCCGCTGCCGAACGCCACATCACACATTTGAGCTGCGCTTTGTCATCCTTAAGGGTGAAATAGAGATGGCCGGAGCGGGCGCGGGAAAAGTTAGAAATCTCGCCGCTGACTTCCAAATCTTGCAAGCGATAATCGATCTCAAACAGCTCCCGAATGTATTGGGTCAGTTCGGAAACGGTCCAGGAATCTGAGGAATAGCTGGTACTGCGTAAGAAAGCCATCGCTGCTACTTTTCTTGCTGGGCGCGCCACTCAT
Organism: Anaerolineaceae bacterium; assembly: GCA_002699125.1. Taxonomy (GTDB): domain Bacteria; phylum Chloroflexota; class Anaerolineae; order Promineifilales; family Promineifilaceae; genus Leptofilum. Next base: position 10,338 of record PABI01000034.1, on the reverse strand, counting down.
GGTATTCTGGCACATCTTCGCCCACGGACCAAAAGAAAAAATAGGCCCCCATCGGCCCCATGAATTTGAACTTTTTGCACAGCTGCTTAGACCGCTTTTCATACGGCTGGCCATCCATCGTGCGCATATAATCATGAAAGGAGCCGTGTTCGGTAATGAGGTCCTGGCAGATGCGGGCGTTGCTGATGGTGGCTTCAATTTTACGGCCGTTGCGCACAATTCCCTTGTCCTCCAGCAGCCGCTCCACATCAATCGGCGTAAAAGCCGCCACGCGATCCACATCAAACTGGGCAAAGGCTTGCTGAAAACCGGGCCACTTGCTGCGAATGACCTGCCAGCTAAAACCAGCCTGGAACACCGCCTGGGTAATTTTCTCAAAATAACCAGCATCATTTTCGGGCACAGCACGAGGTGGCACTTCATATTGCGTTTCGGACATGGGTTTCTCCAAGGTGGTCAGGTTGGCCAACCTGACTTACGAAATAGAACATTCGCTCTAATTGTAAAGCTCGTTTCTATATGTTGCAACAACATAAAGTGCCAGGCACTTGCTTAACGAACCTTGTCAGCAGTTTAGCCTCCATGCTACAATCGAATTAGTTTACGATGGAGGTGAAGATCTGGAAAGTTTAGAATTAGCTCATTTATTGGTGGATACAATTATAGACAAAAAGGGCAGCGACATTACGCTGCTAGATTTACGGGAGCAGGCGGTTTTTGCCGACTATTTTCTCATTTGCAACGGTGAGAATGATCGCCAGCTGCGGGCTATGGCCAACAGTGTGGCCCAGGATGCCAAACAAAAAGCAAGCGCATTGGCCAAAAGCATAGAGGGAGCGCCAGAATCTGGTTGGGTACTGGTTGATTTTGGCGATTTGCTGGTTCACCTTTTTTCACCCGACATGCGCCACTATTATGATTTGGAAGGTTTATGGGACGATGCCCACGTGGTTATGAGAATGCAGTAAACGGCCGTTTGCCGAAACAAAAAAAGCCTGACTTCGCCGCTGTGAAGTCAGGCTTTTTCATTTTCACAAGAATTACTCGCGAATCCAGCTTTCGGTGACGCGATCCCAGGAGACGAGTTCTTCCGGCTGGAAGAACAGGTTGGCTTCTTTGACGCCATTCTCAGGGCTGTCGGAGCCGTGGACGAGGTTACGGCCGATTTCCATGCCAAAGTCCCCACGAATGCTGCCGGGCGCGGCGTCAACCGGTTTGGTGCTGCCAATGGTGGCGCGGGCAGCATTGATGGCATCATTACCTTCCCATACCATCGCCAATACAGGACCTGAGGTAATGTAAGAAACCAGATCGTTGAAGAACGGCCGTTCCTTGTGCACCGCGTAATGTTGATGGGCCAACTCCTGGCTCATCTGGATAAACTTCATGCCGATCAGTTTTAGGCCGCGCCGCTCAAAGCGGTGGACGATCTCACCCATCAAACCGCGCTGTACGCCGTCTGGTTTTACTAAAATTAATGTGCGTTCCATGTTTTTACTCCGTTCATTTGTCTCTTTTGGCGCAAAAAAAGGCAGCTTGCTCAAGCTTCGCTGCCTTTTCAAATTTGTAACTTACACAATTGTCACCCAACTGGGCTGAATCGGCAAGCCGTTGTTTACATTTGGTCCAGGGCCGCCCGGTAAGAAGCCAGGGCCTTTTGCAGCTGGCCGTTGCGCATGTAGGCATCGCCCAACACCTGAGACAAGGCCGGTGCCTGCGGATAGGCTTCAGCCGCTTGCTCCAGCTCAGCAATGATAGACATCATGCCGGAACCGGCAGCGACCAACTCCTTGAACTGGGTGATAGCTTCGTCAATACGGCCAGCCGAAAGCGCTTCTTGCGCCACGCCAAGCTTTGCCTCATCGACACTGTATGCGCCGGTGGATGGCTCTAAAACAGGCTCAAACAGCATATCCTCATCGATTTCTTCCTCATCAGGCGTGCTTGGTAAGGATGACGTAAGCGGGCCGGTATCGGGCAGAACAATTTCATCTGTCGCGCTGGTGATGGTGGCTTCTTCTTCGGCTGAAAGCCAGGTGTCAACATCAACTTCTGGGAGGGCCCGCAGCCAATCGGTCTGTCCCAGCATACGCCCTCTTGGTTCTTCATCCAGCCAATCGGGCAGTTCATCATCAATGTCCTCAACTTCTGACCGGATCTCTGATGTATCGAGAGAAACGGCCGTTTCTTCGTCATCTTCTTCAACTGGTTCTGCCGGTTCCAAATCCGGCTCAGCCTCTAATTCTTCTAAATCCTGGGCCATCCAGCCGGGCATTTCTGGTTCGGCATCGGTGTCGGTCACGCTGGGCAGCTCTTCTAGATCGGCCCCCTGGCGAGCGGCCAGCTGTTCCAGCCAGGCCATTGCCTCATCCGGGTCATCAGGCACGTCGGCAATGATGTCCGCTTCGTCTATTTCGCCTGCTTCGCTCCCAGCTTCGGCGGGCGCATCAACCATGCGAGCGTCATCGGTGACGTACATGGCGTCTTCACTGGGCTTGATGGGTGGTGGTTCCATGTCTACATCCAGCGCATTGTCACCACTGAGCATTTGTTCCAGCCACGCCTCGGGGTCATCTTCCAGGTTAAGTTCGTCAACTTCGGCTTCATCTTCTTCAATTGCGGCTGCGGAAACGGCCGTTTCCATTTCTTCTTCAACCGCTTCATCCAGCTCGATTTCAGCTTCTGGCTCTGGCTCAGGGGCATCATCAGTGACGTAAACAGCATCTTCGCTGGGTTTAATCGGCGGCGGTTCCATGTCTACATCCAGCGACATATCGTCACCCAGCATCTGCTCCAGCCACGCCTCGGGGTCATCTTCCAGACTCAATTCAGCATCGTCAGTTTCGTCTACTATCGTCTCGGCTGCTTCCTCCGGCTCCGCGTCGTCAACCGACGCATCGTCCGTCACGTAAACAGCGTCCTCGCTGGGCTTGATCGGTGGCGGCTCCATCTCGATCTCAAACTCATCGTCACCGCTTACGAGTTGATCCAGCCAGGCAACGGCCGCATCCGGGTCTTCGGGCATCTCATCCAACGTCAGATCATCTAACAAGGAATCTGCTGCTTCATCCGCTTCAACCGTGTCCATCTCTGGCTCTTCGACCACATCTTCTGCCGCTTCTGGGGCATCATCGGTCACAAAAACAGCATCTTCGCTGGGCTTGATCGGTGGCGGCTCCATTTCCACATCCATGTCTGACTCATCACTGAGCAGCTGCTCCAGCCACGCTTCGGGGTCGTCGGCCATTGCGGCCAGGTCTATTTCATCTTCGTCTTCATCGTCAACCGAGGGGGCTTGCGTAACGGCCGTTTCCACCACCGGTGCTTCTGTCTTCAGAGCAAGCTCACCCATCTCGTCGAACTCAGTTTCATCTTCTTCGTCCCCCGGTTCTTCAGCCGGGGCCGCTTCCATTTGTTCAATCCAGTCAAGCGCATCATTTAGCTCAGCAGTGGATAGCAACAGGGGCGAAACGGCCGTTTCAGGCACTGTCACGCCTTCTTCTTTCACCTGCTGCTCCAAGCGATCCAACGCCAATGCCAGCTCATCCGGTTCTGGTGGCACCACAACCGTTTCTGGCTCATCATCCAGTGCCTCATCTGCTTCATCGTGATAGGTGGGCGTTATGAGGGTTGGCGGAGCCTCATCAGCTGGCTCAGCCTCACCTTCGTCGTCAAGTTCATCCAACCACGCCAGCGCTTCTTCCAGATCGGCTTCCGCTTCTTCGATACCGCTGCTTTCTTTGAGGGCATCGGTAACGCCAAGAACCTTGTAATCTTCTTCTGACAATGGTCCTTTCTCTTCTTCATCGGGAACGGCCGTTTCAATTTCTTCAGCAATCTCTTCCGGCTCATCTACGGCCGTATCCAGCCAGTCCAGGTCTGCGTCGGAAACAGCCAGCTCTGGATCAGCCAGTTCATCCACTTCATCTAACGTTTCTGGCAGCTCAGCAAAGTCAGCCTGGACATCATCTTCCTCATCATCGGTTAAACCTAGCTCATCCAGCCAACTGTCGTCGTCCAGGTCAGATAGCTCTGGTTCGTCAACAGGCTCGGCCAAAGTTTCCGGTTCTTCACCCACAGAATCTTCCGTTTCCAACTGGCCTGTCGCCAGTTCATCGAGCCAGGAAAGCCCTTCATCGGCCGTCAGATCATCCAGATCGAATAGATCCTCCCCTTCTTCCTCTTCCGCTGCCATTTGCGGCAGTTCCAGCTCATCAGCCTCGTCGGCTGTGTCTAGTTCGACTTCTTCTGTCAGTTCCGTCAGCCAATCCAGACCGCCGTCTTCTAATTCAGTTTCTGTTTCAAATTCTTCAACCTGCATTTCATCGGCGGGGGTATCAAGTTCCTCGTCCAACATTGTTTCGGCAACGCTGGGCAGCTCACCAACCGGCTCGTCTTGCTGGGCAGCGAGTTCCTCTAACCAGGACATGGCATCGTCCCAATCTTCGGCCGTGCCATCTGCTTCTACCCTTTCTTCCTCGACTTCCATCTCAACTGGCGCTTCTTCTTCGACCTCAGCTTCAGCTTCGGGTTCATCTGGCGTGGTTAACCAATCCAGACCCGTTTCTTCAGCCATGTCAAATTCGTCGGTTTGTTCTTTCAGGCTGCCTGTGTCTTCTTCCAGCTGCATCAACCAGGTTGTATCTTCAGCAGAAACGGGCAGATCTTCCTCTTCGGGCTCTGGCTCCGAGAGTATCTCAGAGAGAGATGGCTCTTCAGGTTCCACATCGAAATCGGGTAAGTCCACCTCAGAATCAATAGCGTCTTCGGCATAATCAATGCCAGCCAACAGTTCGGTGAGGCTCATGTCGTCTGCCGGCTCATCCTCTAAATCGTGGAGGACATCGTCTGCATCCCCCTCTTCCTCTGCCCATAAGTTGGCCAGCATGCCGGTTAGGCCAGCCTCTTCCTCTGCCTCTGGCTTTTCTGCTTCTAGGTGAGGCTCCTCTTCAATCTCTGTCAAGTCTGTTAGATCAGATAACCAATCATCTTCGTCAGCGTCGGCCAAAGAGCTCATCTCAGCTGGCTCTTCCGCCAGATCAGCCTCAGAAAGCAGCTGAGTGAGGCTAACATTCTCCAGGTCTAGATCATCCAGGCCAATGGCATCGTCACCCTCGGCTTCCGGCTCCAGCGTGTCATCCGACTCAAACAAGAAGTCGCTTAAATCATCTTCGTCAGCGTCTGTCAACAAATCGCCCAAAAAGTCATCATCCATTTCATCCGCTTCGCTGTCTGGCTCGGCATCGGGAATATTCAAATTGGCCAGCAATCCGGTTAGGCCAACTTCTTCGGGCTCGGCGGGTTCTTCCACCTCGTCAACCTGGTCTGCTTGCTCGGAGACGGCCGTTTCGTCCCAACTATCCTCAAAAGAAAAATCGTCAGCAGAAGCGCCAGCTTCCCCCTCAAGCTCGTCAACCAAATCGGCCAGGCCACCCTCATCGTCCTCATCAACCCAGTCGGAGAATAAGGAATCCATATCACCTAAATTATCCAGAGGCAGCGCCTCTTCTTTGGTCTCCATCTCCGCCAGCAACCCGGTCAAACCTGGCACATCATCTTCATCTGTTTCCGCTGCTGAGTCAGTTGCCTCTAGCAGGCTGTCATCTTCGTCCAGGTCAGACAAATCCACCGGTTCTTGCAGCCAACCTGGAATATCCGCAGATTGAGAATCCCACTCATCCACGACTTCAACGGCCTCATCGTCATCATCATCAGCCATCCAGCTAGGCATCCCCTCCGTTTCAATGGGCGGCTCTGACGGAATATCGCCATCGTCAGCTGACAAATCATCCAGCCAATCAAAGGCATCCGATTCGGCCTTTGCTTTGTCTTGTGCTTTTTCTGGCTTATCTTGGGGTTCCTCTGCCTGTGGTGTCTCTTGAGGGTCCTTTTCACTACTCACGGCGGCCTCCGATTCCTCTGCAAGGTCAGTGTATGGCTCATCAGCACCCAACTCGTCAGGGGCATCATCGTCAAGCCAATCTGGAATATCGGTTATTTCATTTCCCTCCAGCTCAGGAATTGCCAGATTGGGAAATTCTTCTACTTCAATCTCTTCTGATTCCAGAATGGCATCGAGGTCAGCAGCGGCAGATTCCATCCAATCGTCCGCGTCACTTAGTGCAGCCAATTCATCATCATCAATGGCAGCGTCTAGTTGAATTGTTTGTGCAGGTTCATCCGCTTCACTTTCTTCTTCAGCTTCGTCAACCAACTCTGCATCAATTTCACCATCGGTGAGTGCCGCCAGCCAATCGTCAGCCCCAGCCAGGACATCTGTATCTGGTGCAGGCGCATCCTGGTCGGCTGGCTCATCGGGTTGGGTAACGGCCGTATCAGCCACATCCATTTCTGACGCGTCCCCGCCTGCTTCAGATGCCTCAGGGGCTTCAGCTTCCTCTAAATCTTCACCCAACCAATCCAGCGCGTCTTCAGGATCCAATTGAACAGCTTCCAACTCCTCATCGGCCATCTCAGAAAGCCAGAAAGGCGTCTTGGGTTCTTGAACCACGTGAGGCTCACTCTCATCTTCATCCTCTCCACCGGCCCAATCTATCAAACTTTCGTCCATCAGATTGGTGGAATCAATTTGCAAGGAAGGTTCATCATCGGCCAGCGTTTCCAGCCAATCAAGGTCATCTTCATCGGCCTGTTCCTGGGCTGCGGCGGGTAGATCTTCCAGATCGCTGTCTAAACCAGCAACCAGCTCATCATCCTCTTCTTCATCCATAAACCAATCGGACTCAACCGGTTTACCTTCAGCTTCAACTGCTTCCCCTTCCAAATCCAGGGGTTGAAAATCTGCCTCATCTTCCTCGCCGCCGCGCAAATCGGCCAACCATTCGGCATTGAGTTCACCGGTAGAGATGTTGAGTTCATTTTTGGCTTTATCCTGCGAGAACCAATCTGCTTCGCTGTCTGCCTGGTTGGGAACGGCCGTTTCCCCTTCCATCTCGCCAATATCGGCCAGCCAATCATAGCTGTGCATACCACTTTCCGGCTCCAGCACAACACCATCCAGAGAATCCTCATCCTCGCCCGTCTGATCGAATTTCACTTCCCCTACCCAATCATCGGTAGGCACAGCAGGGGCATCAGGGAAGGCCATGCCGGTTTCCAAGTATTCAACGATGGCTTGCTCGGGCAAGGGGAAAGCACCTTCGGTAGCAAAAGCCTTCCCGGCAATTGTTTCTTTATCCAACACAGTTTTGGTCTGTTGGGTTAAACCATGCAGCCGCTGCAAATATTTTTGGGCTTCAGGTGTACGCCCCGTTTGCAGCCAGATTTCAGCCAAAATTGCATTTAAGACAATGCAGTTAGGCAGTTCACTCAAGACGTTCAGGCAAACTTCTTCAGCGTCAATGCGCTGGTCGTCGCGCCAATAAGCCTCGGCCAGCAGCACCTGTAAATCCATCCGGCTGGGATCTTCTTCCAGGATGCTGCGCAGTTCCGAGATAGCCTGCTGGTAAAGTTCGCCTTGCATGTAGAGGCGAGCTAGGGCTCCCCGTGTCAGCGGAATAACGCCGGGGCGTACTTCCGCTTGATCGGCATAAAGCTGGCGTAGTTCGTTCTGAATAGCCACGTTGTATGGCTGAATTTCATAGGCCCGCTCTAAATGCCACAATGCCTGATCGTACTGCTGCTCTTCCTTATAAATAATGGAAAGCCCGACGTGGCTGATGAAATCGCTGGGATCGGCACTTAAAATGCGCAGGAATAAATCGCCGGCAGCATCATAATCCTGTTTTTCTAGCAGGGCTTTGCCCATAACGCGGTAAGTGTCGATGTGGCGAGGATAGTGGTGCAAGATGTGCCGACAATGCTCAATGGCTTCAACCAGGCGATTGTCGTCAATGAGTTTGTCAACTTGTTCGACGTAGTCGTGTAAAAGAATAGATGTCACAATTTCGCCTCAATAAACTACGAAAGAAAATGATACGGCCGTTTCTCTCGGTTGCTTTTGGGTGAGTTGGCTGCCTAAAAGCGGCTGCCGTTTACATAAATATTATGCAAAGTTTCATCTAATAAATCAAGTGATGGCGCTTGAGCTGGCGTAAAAGCTGACTAATGTCCTGTTCACTCTCCAGCATACTGCCCATTGGGTCTTCAATCTTGTCCTGACCGGTGAGGGCATAAAAGGTGTTGAGGATGCCGTAAGAAAGCGCTTCCACCTGGTAGCCGCCTTCCAGCACAAAGAGGATACGGCCGTCGGCCAACTCTTCTGCCAACTGCACCAGGGCTCGCGACATTTCGGCGTAACCAGTCAGGCTCAGGCCAGACATCGACAGCGGATCTTGCCAATGGGCATCGTACCCTGCCGATACCAGAATGAGCTCCGGTTTAAACTGTCGGGCCATTGGCGTGACCAATTCTGTAAGGATACGGCCGTAACCCGTATCCCCCACATTAGGCATCAATGGCACATTCACCGTATAGCCACTGCCAAAGCCATTACCCGATTCCCGCAAATCCCCCGTTCCCGGATAAAACATGCGCGGCAAAAACAGGTGCGTGGAGATGAACATCACCGAATCATCTTCATAAAAAATATCCTGCGTGCCATTGCCATGATGCACGTCAAAATCCACAATGAGGCTGCGCTTCACGCCGTGCACTGCCTGCGCCTGCCGCGCTGCGGCTGCCACGTTGTTAAACAAACAAAAGCCACTGACGCGATTGTGTTCCGCATGATGCCCGGGCGGCCGCACCAGGGCAAAGCCATTTTGCGCCCGTCCTGTCAGGATTTGGTCTACAACGCCAATTGTGGAACCAGCCGCCAGCCGTGCCAGTTCGTAGCTTGCCGGCGTAGCATACGTGTCGCCCACATCCAGCATCCCGCCACCAGTCGTGGATATTTCTCGAATGCGCTCGATAAGGGCCGGGGCATGGACCCGGCGCAGCTGTTGCATCGTTGCCAACGTTGGCTCCAGCAAATTGATATCGGCTAAAATTCCCGCCTTCTCCAGGAAAGGCAAAATTTGGCCAATGCGTCTCTGGTTTTCAGGATGTCCAGATTTGGTATGGGCAATGGCGGGAACATAGACAGCGGCAGTTGTCATGGGGACTCCAAATTCATTATCAAAAACTTGCTTCATATTATAACGCAGATGATGAGGCTTTGGCTGTCAGGGCAATCGCTTTCTAACTGAAAACGATACGTTCCAAATATGTTTCATCCCAACCAGCTAATTGTCGCTTACCCTTAAGACTCTCTTTCCGGCTTTGCTCCTGATTGAGCATGTTGATAGCAATACGACGCATGGTCGCTAGGTTTTGCTGTCCATGACCGGTTCGGGTCCGGCTTGCGTCTTCAGCGAAGACCACATCCAGGACCCAGTGGACATTGTTTTCAACACCCCAATGAGCACGAACCCCTGCGAGCAAATCAGCGGCGGAAGCCGCCCGGCTGCAAAGATAATAGCGCGACTCACAGCTCTTTTTGCCACTAACTTGACGTTCAGTCCAAATCTTGACGACGCTATGAAGCCCTTTCCAGTTGTGACGAGAGCGCAAGTAGTCTAGCCATTCAGGTTCAGATATGAGTTGGCAATGGCGGATTTCCAGACGGCCGTGCTGCTTATCGACGGTGCGCGCTTCATCAAATCCTTCAGCGTTGAAGTTTTCCGGTACGGCGTGCTTGAAAAGATGCGCCACATCTTCATACAGATATTTTTGATTCTTCTTGACGGCTAACAAATAGTCGCCGCCTTGGGCCACAATCTGTTCGGCAATCTCTGTCTGACAGCCCATGGCATCGATGGTGACTAAACAACCTTTGATGACCAATAGGGCTAAGAGCTGGGGCAAAGCGGTGATTTCGTTTGATTTGTCATCCACCTTTACCTGGCCCAAGATGAGTCGATTTTCAGCACTCCAGGCACTGACCATGTGAATAGCGGCTTTGCCCAAAGCTTTGTCAAATGAGCGACGAACCGTTTTACCATCAAGCGCTATCACCCCGCTGACTGTTGCTATCATTTGCATCCACCCGATAAAGGCTTCAGCAAACTGTTCCGGGTCCAGCACACTGAATACATCGCCAAACGTGTCGTGAGAAGGAATACCGTGTTTGAGCGGTAGAAACTTCTGGAACCAACTCTCTTTGGCTTGACCAAATCGTTCGATAGCTACCCAATCATCGGCACCGGCAATGATGGCACAAATGGCAATAAACATGACCTCGACAAGTTGGTGGCGCAAACCTGCTTGACGCCGTGGGTCCTCAATAGTCCCAAAATGCTGAACAAAACTGTCTGACAGTTGCTGACTCATTCACTTTTACCTCTCAAGTTGATTGAGTCACCACTGTATCTCATTTTTTAGAAAGCGATTACCCTG
>PABI01000033.1 GCA_002699125.1 Anaerolineaceae bacterium | reverse complement strand
TGCTAAATGCCATGATTCGCGACATGCAACCGTGGCAAATTGAGGTAAAAACCGCCTAAATTCGGGTTTCGTATCACACAGTTGCTCTGAACGCAGCGCAGCGGAGTGAAGAACCCCTCTAAACTTTGCCCGGCAGAACTCTCGCTCGCGGGCAAAGCCTTCGGGCATTTTATCTCCGTAGGGATGCTTCACTTTGTTCAGCATGACAAGGCAAAGGTGTTTTGGTTGATCAAGGATGCGACTGTTTAGGCTCCCTTCTCAGCGTTGAAAAATCACTCCTGGAGTTGGGATTCCGGCAGCAAGGCTCGCAGTTGGGATACAACCATCTGCATCGCCACTTTGTTCAGGCCGCCGTTGGGAATAATCACGTCGGCAAAGCGCTTGCTTGGCTCCACAAATTTAATGTGCATCGGGCGCACCGTCTCCAAATATTGCGTCACCACCGATTGCAGGGAACGGCCGCGTTCCTCAATATCTCGCTTCAGCCGGCGAATAAAACGTACGTCAGCATCTGTATCCACATAGACTTTGATGTCCATCAACTCGCGCAGCCGCCGCTTGGTGAAGATCAAAATTCCGTCTACTAAAATGATGGGCGCAGGCTCCACCAACACCGTCTCGTCTGTGCGGCGATCCGTGGTGAAGTCATAGACCGGCAGCTGAATCGCTTTTCCTTTTAGAAGCTGCTTGATCTGCTTTACCATCAGCTTTGTTTCCAACGAATTGGGATGGTCGTAATTGAGTTGACGACGTTCCTCAGGCGATAAATTGGGCTGATCACGATAGTAGGCATCATGGGGCACGTAAGCGATTTGCGAGGCTCCCACCGCTTTTAAAATGGCCTGGGCTACCGTTGTTTTGCCCGAGGCCGTTCCCCCGGCCACGCCAAACACAATAGGTCTTTTGGGCAGTTGTTCACTCAGTTCACTCATGAACGCAAATCATACCCCGCCCACTTCCCGATGACAACGTGCCCCTCATTCGTTTTGCCGGAAGCCACTTGCCCCATTTGCCTAGCGATTAACGCAATCGTAAGGGATGCCGTAAGCTTGACTGCCTAAATTTTGTATACTAAAATTAGTTGATACGTCAACTAGTTGTGAATGCAACTATTTCCTTGCTTGTAGATTAACTGGATACGGCCGTACGCCACGGGAAGAAAGTGAACCAGACCTTGCCCCCCAAGCCGGGGAACCGCTTCAATCCACAGCCCCGCCCTTCACGCCAGCGTAATGCGCTGGATGAAAACTTATTTTGTTAACCAAAACCGCTGACACCTGAGTAAGGTCTAAGCGGTTTTTTTGTTCTAAGCAAATCCGAATTTCACTGAATTGAGAAGCATTTTGGAGGAAACATGAGTCAAAAATTGCAAATGAAACAACGTTTTCATGTGAGGTGGCAATTACTGATCGGTGCCAGCCTACTTTTGCTGCTGGTTGGCCCACTAAATCTGGTCTTCGGTTCAGATGGGCTTGATTGGGTGGTTGCCGGCAGTTTTCAGGATGATTGGTCCGTATCCTCAGCCTGCGGTGAATGGAACAACGCCTGCGCTGAAACAACCACAGAAGACGCCGACGGCGACGGCGTGCACCGGTTGGTTGCCGATGGCCTACCGGCCGGCACCTATGATTACAAAATTGTCGAATCGGGTAACTGGGATAACGCCCATCCTGCCGACAATGTGAGCATCACCACCGATGGCGGCCAGGTGCGCTGGTATTTCTTGCCCAGCGATAACCGCGTGGCCGACAACTTTAACCAATGTGTAGCCACCGTCGCCGGTGATTTTCAGAGTGAACTCGGCGGCAACGATTGGTCGCCCGATAACCTGCGCACCATGCTGTGGCAAGAGGCGCCCGGCAGCGACTGGTACAGCTTCACGGCTGCCATCCCCGCCGGCGACTGGTCTTACAAAGTCGCCCGCAACGAAGCGTGGGATGACAGTTTTCCAGAGAACAATGTCGCCCTGAGCCTGACGGCCGAATCACCTGTCACCTTCCGTTACAACTGCGCCGACAACACCGTAGAGCACGAAATCCAGACAACAGCCGATCCGGAATGGGTCGTCGTCGGCAACTTCCAGGATGATTTGCCCGTCTCTGCCGCTTGCGGTGAATGGAACAATGTCTGTGTGGAAACCGGCATGGAAGATAACAATGGCGACGGCGTTTACCGCTTTGCAGGCGACAATCTGCCGGCAGGCGGCTACGAGTACAAAATCGTCGAATTCAACGATTGGAACAATGCCCATCCGGCCGACAACGTGCCGTTTACGGCCGATGGCAGCCAACTGCGCTGGTACTTCCAGCCCGGCTCCAACAATGTAGCCGACAACGCCAACCAATGTATTGCCACCGTCGCCGGCAGCTTTCAAGACGAGATTGGCGGACCTGAGTGGTCGCCAGATAACCTGCGTACGATGTTGTGGCAGGAAGCCCCCGGCAGCGACTGGTACAGTCTGACAGCAACCATTCCAGCTGGCCTCTGGGAGTACAAAGTCGCCCGTAACGAAGCCTGGGATGAGAGCTATCCTGACGGTAACGTTGTTTTAGATGTGGCCTCGGCAACGGCCGTTACCTTCCGCTACAACTGTGCCGACAATACCGTCGAAGACAGCATCAACAACTCCGGCGGCGGGGCCAGCCAAGATAACGACATCTGGTGGAATGATCTGGGGCACGACAGCCGCGACACGCTGTTCCGCACGCCAGGTGGCGCAGTGGAAGCTGGCACGCCGGTTACCCTCCGCCTCCGCGCCGCCAGCAATGATCTCACGGGGGCGCAGGTGCGCGTCTGGGACGACCGGCTGAACGTGCAGATGCTGCTCAACATGAGCCGCGTCGCCGATGACGGCACCTATGAATATTGGCAGGCCACCGTGCCCGCCAGTGCCGAACCGACCATTTACTGGTATCGCTTTATTGCCCAGGATGGAACGGCCGTTGCCTACTACGAAGACGACGACAGCCGCGATGGCGGCTGGGGCCAGACCTTTGGCGACAGCCAGGATTACAGCTGGCAGCTCACCGTCTACGATCCCACCTTCCAGACACCGGACTGGGTCAAAAATGGCATCATGTACCAGATTTTCCCCGAACGGTTCCGCGATGGCGACCCGGCCAACAACACACCTGCCGGCAGCTACTTTTACGACACACCCGGCGGCAGCATCGTTCGCTCCGAAGGCACCGACTGGCACACGCCGATTTGCGATCCGCGCGATGAGGACGAATGCTTCCAGGCCTACAGCCACAACTTCTACGGTGGCGATTTGCAGGGCATCATCGACAAGCTGGATTACCTGCAAGATTTGGGCGTGACGGTGATTTACCTGAACCCCATCTTCGAGTCGCCATCCAACCACAAATACGACACCACCGACTTCGGCGTCATCGATGATAACTTTGGTGACCAGGCGCTTTTTGAGCTGTTAGCAGCCGAGGCCAACGCGCGCGGCATTCGCCTGGTGCTGGACGGCGTGTTTAACCATTCGTCATCGGACAGCATCTACTTTGACCGCTACAATCGGTACGCCTCCGAAGGTGCCTGTGAATCCGTTTCCAGCCCGTTCCGTGACTGGTATTACTTCTCACCACAAACCGGCGGACCTTGCGCCGATGACACCACCTACGAATCCTGGTTTGGCTTTGACAGCCTGCCCAAGCTAAACGCGGGCAACCAAGAGGTGCGCGACTACTTCTGGGCCGGCGGACCCAACACCATTGGCCGCTATTGGATGCAATGGGCCGACGGTTGGCGTCTAGACGTGGCCGGTGATGTCGATCCGGGCCTGACCAACGACCCAGGCAATGATTACTGGGAAGGCTTCCGCGACGCCGTACACACGACCAATCCCGATGCTTACATCGTGGGTGAAGAGTGGAACATCGCCACCGCCTGGACCTTGGGCCAGGAGTGGGACGCGACGATGAACTACCAATTCGGCTCGGCCATCATGAGCTTTTGGCGCGACACCGATTTTGTGGACAACGACCACAATCCGGGCAGCTCCGCTGGCGTACTCACACCGTTGACGCCATCGCAGCTGGATGCGCGGCTGCACAACCTGGAAGAACGATATCCGCCGGAAGCGTTCCAGGCGATGATGAACCTGCTGGGCAGCCACGACACCAATCGCGCCCTGTTCATGCTGGATGAAAACACCGGCCTGCAGGACGACACCCTGTACGACGATCCCAATTACGATTGGAGCGACGCCATGACCCGCCTGCGTGGCGTGGTGCTGCTGCAAATGACAATGCCCGGCGCGCCCACCATCTACTACGGTGATGAGGTGGGTCTGGTTGGCCCGGTCACCTGGGACGGCTCTACCTGGCAAGATGATCCGTACAACCGGCTGCCCTACCCGTGGCTGGACGAAACGGGCACGCCGTTCTACACCCATCTGCAAACGCAAAGCAGCCAGGATGCGCTGTTTAACTACTACCAGACGCTGACCACGGCGCGCAACAACTCTGAAGCGCTCCGTATCGGCAGCTTCGACACGCTGCTGGTGGATGACGCGGCGAATGTGTATGCTTACGGCCGTCTCCTCCCCGACTATTCCGATGCAGCTGTAGTCGTCGTGAATCGTGCCACTGCTGCCCAGCCAGTCACCGTAAACGTGAACGGCTATCTGCCCATCGGCGCAACCTTTACCGACGCGCTGAACGGGGGCAGCTACAGTGTAGATGCTTCCGGCAACATCGTGCTGAGCAGCGTGCCGGGTATGAGCGGCGCGGTGCTGGTTTTGGACGGCACTTTGAGTGCGCCTCCGGCGACGGTGACGGATTTGGTAGGTACGGCCGTTTCCAGCAATGAAGTTGCCTTGAGCTGGAGCGCTGCCTCAGGGGCCACCAGCTACAACGTATATCGCAGTCTGGTAACAGGCGGTGGCTATTCTCTGATAGCTAACTTAACCGACACCGGCTACAGCGACACCGGCGTCACCGTAGCCACCAACTACTACTACGTAGTTGTCAGCCGGGATGACGCTACCGGGCTTGTGTCCGGCAATTCCAATGAGGCTGCGGCAACACCGGCATACAGCATCGGCTGGGCCAACTTGCAGTGGCCGCCCACGCTCAACCACACCATCAGCGCCATCAACCGCACCGAAAACGTTTACGGTCAAATCTGGATCGATGGCATCACCGGCCAGCCTGGAGCCACACCGGGCCTGCTGGCCGAAGTTGGTTTTGGTCCGGTTGGCTCTACGCCAAACAATAGTTGGACGTGGTCGAGCATGGCGTTTAACAGCGATCAAGGCAATAACGATGAATACGTGGGCAGTCTCCTGCCAGATCAACTTGGCACCTTCTGCTACACCACGCGCTACAGTGGTGACGGCGGCACCACCTGGTTCTATGCCGTGACCGGGCCAGACGAAGGCAACGCTACCTGTCCCGGACCGTTTGGCGTACTGACCGTGGTGGCCAGCACAGATACCACCGCACCGGCCGCACCAACCAATTTGGCCGTTGCCGGCACAACCAGCGGCAGCATCTCACTGGCCTGGGACACCCATCCCAACAGTGACGGCGACCTGTTTGGCTTTGAGCTGTACCGTGACGGCACGCGCATCGCCACCGTTGCCGACCCGTCGGCGACCAGCTACACCGATACCAATGTTACAACAGGCGCGACGTACAGCTACTATCTGGTTGCCTTCGATACTAGCTTCAACCGCTCGGCGGCCTCCAACCCGGTGGAAGCTACGGCCGAAGCAAGAATGGTCAGCGTCACCTTCCTGGTAGGCGTGCCGGATTACACACCGGGCACTGTCTACATCGTGGGTGATTTGGCTGAGTTTGGTCCGTGGAATCCCGGTTTGGTACCGATGACGCAGGTGGATGCCACCACCTGGAGCTACACGCTGGACATTCTGGACGGCACGGCCGTTCAGTACAAGTTCACCCGCGGCAGCTGGGAAACGGTAGAAGCGTGGGGCGAAATCACCGGGCTGACCAACCGCGAAATGACGGTGAGCTACGGCAG
This sequence comes from Anaerolineaceae bacterium, assembly GCA_002699125.1. GTDB lineage: Bacteria > Chloroflexota > Anaerolineae > Promineifilales > Promineifilaceae > Leptofilum. The sequence continues at coordinate 17,778 of PABI01000033.1, read as the reverse complement.
CAACGGCACCCAACTGGTGGACCTAACGGCCACTGACTGGGGCACTGGTCCAGACGACACCAAAGCAGTACAGCTGTGGCGCGACCCGATAGTGACGGCCGTTTCTCCGGCGGATGGTGCAGTGGATGTGGCGGTGGATACGGCCGTTTCCCTCACCTGGAGCCTGCCGATGGACGCCGGCACCGACTTTGAAGTTTCTGGGCCATCAGGCAGCGTGAGCGGGTCGTTTAGCGCCGATGCCAGCAACCAGGTCATCACCTTTACACCGGACGCACCGTTGGCGCAGGGCACCACGTACACTGTCTCGGCCAGCGGGCAGGTGAGTAACGGCAACGTGCAGCAGGTGCCGGTGTCGTTCAGCTTCATCACCTATGCGCCTTCGGTCGATGACCAATTTGACGCGCTCATCGCCAAGCTGCAAATGTTGACAGATGCGGGCGAATTCCCGGGCCGTGTCGGACAGAACCTGGTGCTTCGAGCTGAACGGGCTCAGGTTTATTACAGCATCGGCTTCAACAATCCGGCCATTCAAAATCTGCTCATCATCATCAACATCACCAATGCGATGGAGAATGCGGGTTTCCTATCGGCAGCGGATGCGGCTGAGGTGAGAGATCTGGCGACTGGTTTGATTGCGGAGATGAGTAACTAGCAATTAGGGAGTTTTTGAGAAATGAAAACGGCCGTTCCCACCCAGGAACGGCCGTTTTTTATTAAAGGCGGACGCTACTCTCCTTACTTATCCAAGACGTTGGAGCGCCGCTTCGGCCCTGTGCTCCCAGGTTTTGGCCCTTTGCCGCCGGGCGCTGTAGATGGCTTTTTGCCAACTGGCTTTAGCCTGGGCCACATCACCTGCTAACAAATACAGCTCACCCTTCAGACGCAATATTTCGGCTTCAAAATAGAGTTCCCGACGGCCGTACGCTTCCATTTCAGCCTGTTGCAAAGCGTGCCACGCCTGTTCGATCTGGCCGTACTGTCGATGCACATCTGCCAGCAGCAGCCAGCGTGAGCTGAGGCCCAATTTGCTGCCAATTTCCGCTTCCAGCGTCATGCCTTGCTCCATCAGGGCAAACCCTTCCGCCACTGATTCCTCATCGATGTCGCCTTGCTGCAGCAAGCAGGTAACAGCCTTGAGGTAACCCAGATAAAAAGTACCCAATGCCAGCACATGGGCAAAGTTTCCTTCTTGGGCGAGTTGCACGGCCGTTTGCACATGCCCCATCGCCGTTGCTAAATCCCACACATACCACACATTCGGTGTACCGCCCGCCAAAAGATGGGTAAATGCTGCCGTGTAAGGATGATCTAGCATTGCGGCCCAGTCCAATGCCTGCTGCAAACAACCCCTGGCTTCGGCAATACAGCCTATGTGCAGCAACACGTGCCCTTGCCAAATCATCGCTCCAATGCCAGGGTCCTGGCCAAACGTGTAAACCATTGGCTGATGCCGGGCCGGATCATACAGGCTGCTGGCCTGCCGGAAATGCGCCAGGGCTTCTTCATTACAACCCATAAAAAATAGTGGGAGTCCGGCCAAAACATGGGCCTGCATCTGGTGCATAGCGCTAACCGATTCCTGATCAGCTATAGCCAACATCTGCTGCGAGACTAATACCGCCTGGGCCAAATCTCCGCTGACGGCATAATAAGACGTCAACCAAAAGAGGCTGGTTACCGTTTCGGCGGTGGCAACCACACGACCGCACAGAAAGAAAGCCCAATCATAAACTTCCTTCACCTCCGGCGCGGCATATCCGTGAACAGCCAACAACGCTGCACCCAGGGCCAGTTGGCAATCGATTTCCTGGCGAATACGATCAGGCGTTTCAGGAAGGGAAGACAACAAAGCCAGGCCGCGGTGGTAATGGTTGATCGCTTCGGCATGGGCCGAGAGCCTTAGCGCGTGTTCACCGGCTAACTGGCAATAATGTACTGCTTTGGACAGCGTCTGGGCGGCTTCAAAGTGGTAAGCCAGTTCGGCAGCAGCAGAAATGAGCGCAACATCGGCCGTCTTATACAGCTGCACCAGCAACTCACCTGTCATCTGGTGCAGGTATGCGCGTTCATTGGGGTCGAGACGGCCGTACACATACTGCTGAAACAAACTATGACGAAAACGGTAGCGAGAAACAGTCTCCTTGCCCAGCAAATGCCGTCCCACGACCCGTACCAAACGGTGCCCGCGGGCCAGAGGGCCGCTTAGAGATTGAATGATTTCTGCTATGGGGCGGTTCACAACCTGGGCAACCAGTTCTGCGACAAAAACTTCGCCTTGAATACTGGCAGCGTATAACAATTGGCGCAATGATGGCGACAAACGGCCGAATCGTTCAGCAATGATGGCCTCTGTTTTTGTTGGGAGATGAGACAAGGAAACAAGCTCCCCGACCTGCCAAATGCCATTGGGATCACGCCATAATTCGCCACTTTCTTGCAGATCTGCTACCAATTCCACTGTAAACAACGCATGGCCCTGCGTCTGGCTGAAGAGCGTTTGGCGGAAGGATTCGTCCAGTTGATTGGGCTCTGTATCCAGCCAGGCATCGACAAATTCCCGACCATCAGCGCGGTTCAAAGCAACCTCAATGTCGCCAAAGTTAGTCGTTAGTTCGTGGACCAATCGTGCCAGAGGGTGCTGATTTTCTCCCGGTGGCACAGGCAGCAGCGCTTCCGGGCGATAGGTATCCAGCAGCAGGATGGGGTATCCGGCCAGCTGGCGCTGTAGATAAAACAGCAGATCAATTGAGCCGCTGTCAGCCCAATGCAAATCGTCCAACAGAAGCAGCAGCGGACCATGCTGGCTGAACTGCTGCAAAAAATGAGTCATTTGCTGAAATAGGATTTCCTGCGGCGGAGCTTTGACAACGGCCGTTGGCGGCAAATCTTCCGGCAGCAGCAGGGCATCAACCAATGTCATCAGACAATCGGGGGCAACATCTTGCATCAGGGCAACGGCCGTCTGTCGCAGATGCCAGAGCCGATTGGCCTGGGCGCGGGAAAAAACACCGCTGCGCCACAACGCTTCAACGTCACCCAAAGCATGCGCCAAAATCATGCGGAACGGCAGATAAGGATTCCCAGGACCGATATGAGCCTGACAGCTGCCAAAGAGAGGAATCAGCCGAGGACACTGCTTTTGTGCCTGTCGGGCAAAGGTTTGCAGCAGGCTGGTCTTACCGCTGCCTGCCTCTCCCGTGACAAATGCGACTTTTCCCTGTCCGGCAACGGCCGTTTCCAAAAACCCGTGCAGCCGAGCCAGTTCCGGTGCACGAGCCACAAATGGCTGCAAAGTGGTGCTCGGAGGTTCAGCCAAAAATGCCGGTGAGGATTCATCCGCTGTTATTTCTAACTGCCGCTGGTGGATCTGTTCATAAAGGTGGCGCGTCGCTGGCTCCGGCCTCACTCCAAGCTCGTCGGCCAACTCCTGTTGAAATTGCTCATAATGGGCTAGCGCCGCAGCACGTTGCCGCGTCTGAACCAGCAGACGAAGCAGCTGGCGCTGGCCTGGCTCATACCACGGCTCGATGTTGACCTGCTGCCAGGCGTAGCGCACGGCTATTTCCGGCTGATGGTGGGCTTGGTAATAGGCGGTCAGGCGATTAAGCGTGTGCAGCAACTGCCTTTGAATTTGTTCCTGCTTGAGCAAGGCCCACTCTTCAAAAGCGATGCTGTCATCAATGGAGAACCCTTCCAGGAAACGGCCGTTGATCAATTTCACCGCTCCCTCCATCTGCGCCAGCGTAGGTTCTCCGCCACCCAAAAGTTGGGCAAACTGAATAGCATCAACCGTGGCCTGGCTGTCGGCATTGAATTGGAGAGTTTGGCGGGTGATGTACAGGAAACGGCCGTTTTCATCATCAATGACCCGGCGCAGATTGGCCAGGGCACGGCGCAAGTTGGCCAGGGCTTTGGCTTTGGGTTGATCGGGCCAAAACAATGCCGCCAATGCTTCACGCCGTAACGGCCGGGGTTGTTCGACTGCCAGATAAACCAGCAGCCCCCGCACTTTGTCTGAGATAAAACCGGAAACAGGGGCTTGGTCAATTGTGATTTGCAGTGGTCCCAGAGCAGCAATTTCAAGTTTGGCCATGAAACACCCTCCTCACTGATCCTTTTTAGTTTAATGTGGGGCACGGCCGTTTTCACCTGACAAAAATCATCAATCTATCACACGAACTGGACGTTTTCTTAACGGTCGTCTGCTAGCCTACCACAAAGGAAGCGGCCACAAAGAAAAACCAAGCTGCACGGGCAAACGATGGCAAAAGATGAGGCAACCTATCGGTCCTATTTGCTGCGGCTGTGGCAAGTGGAACAAAACGGGAACTTCAGCTGGCGCTGCTCTCTGGAAGAAGCCAGAACTGGCCAGCGTCAAAACTTTGCCAGTTTGCAGGCACTGCTCAACTTCTTATGGGATGAGACCAGCGAGCAACCGGCTGCCCAAAACGAGGAGAAAAAATTATGAAAGGAATACGGATCTTACTGATACTGTGTCTGATTTTACTAGTGGCCTGCGGTGGCAATGAAGCCAGCACAACAGAGACGGCCGAATCAGAACCAACGAATACCGTTATTGAAGCATCACCAACCGAACCAGTTGCGCAACCAACGGCCGTTCCCACCAATACGGCCGTTCCCCAGCCCACTTACACGCCTGAACCAACTAATACACCCGCTCCAGCGCTTGTTACTTCGGCAGACGAGATGGTGGGCATCTGGCTGGGAACAATTGCCGGGGAGCGCGGCTATGTGATGTATACGGCAGACGGCCGTTTCTACGTGGCGCTGATGGAGAACAATTTACCCACCATGCCTTTGGTATCCGGTGAATACTGGTTTGAAGACGGCCAGATTCATCTGCGCGATCTGGAAAATGCCGGGCATTGGACCGAATGCGCCGATGTTGTTGGCGTTTACAATGTGCTTGACCTGGGCGACGGTGCGGTTCAATTCCAAACTGTGGATGACGCTTGCAACGAAGGTGGCTTCACCCGTAATTACCTCTTTGCCCACATGCAACAAAAATGGCAGTCCGATCCGGTAGCGGTCGCTGAGGACACACTGCCTGAATTAACCGCTGCGCTCCAAGCGATTACCGACAATTGGGTAAGCGAAAACGGCGTGCCAGGCGTCATCTTAATGGTTGATATGCCCGACGCCAATTTCATTTTCCAGGGTGCGGCCGGATGGGCCAATCCGGAAACAGACGAGGCGATGATGTCTGATGACCAGTTCATTATCTCCAGCATGACAAAGACGTTTACGGCCGTTACCATCCTAAAATTGGTCGAGCAAGGGAAACTCAATCTGGATGATCCCATTGCGCTCTATTTACCGCACGATGTCGTCTCTCGACTGCTCATCATCGATGGAGAATCCTTTGGAGAGGCAATCACTGTTCGCCAACTGCTAAACCACACCAGCGGGCTGGGCGACTTCTCCAACGGCGTGGATGTTGATGGCAACGGCGTGCCCGACTTCAAGGAGCTGGTTCTGAGCGAGCCAGATACCCTCTGGGATGCGTCACAGGTACTGGACTGGGCTATTGACAATGTAGAGCCAGTGGGTCAGCCAGGGGAAATGTTCAGTTACAGCGACACCAACTACCAACTGTTGGGTATGATCATTGAAGCCGCATCGGAAATGCCGCTGCATGAGGCGTATCGCCAGTTTATCTTTGAACCGCTGGGGATGACACATACTTACTTTGAGTTTCAGGAGCCGGTGGTTACGGGGGTGAACGGCCGTTCCGTCTCCAACGCCTACTACAATGGGGTGTTGTGGAATGAGCTGGACAGCCATTCCTACGAATGGGGTTCCGGCGGCGTAGTCTCGACCGCGCCAGACCTGAACCGCTTCCTCTGGGCCTGGGCCAGTGGCGACCTGTTTGATGACCCTGCCAGCCAGGAAGCCCTGACCACCTGGGTGACCACCCCCGACTGCGGCACCTCCTATGGCATGGGGCTGTATCGCTTTGTCTACGAAGAATGCGACATCCCCGGCCTGGGCGAAAACATTGGCCATCCCGGTTTGTTCAACAGCTTTGCTTTCTACTGGCCGGAACAAAACGCCACGTTGATTGGCACGTTCAACAGCAACGAGCCATCGCTGGGCTTTTTTGGCATCATGCTTGAGGTGATGTTTACCGTGCAAGAAATGGCTGGGGAGTAATTTGCCTAGGCACAACATTCGCTGCGCGCCAGGACTGGCAGTCCTAAATCCAGAAGCTTTGTACGCCTCAAGACATGGGACTGCCACTCCTCAGTTTTACGGCTTAATTGCAACCGGCAGGTAGATCAATGCCGGTTCACCCTTGGCGGCAAAGTACGGCAAGCCGTAAGACAGGGCCACGGAAACATTCCCGCTGCTGTCTACTGCCTGGGCGAAATATTCAATTTCTGTCTCCATCGGCACAAATACTGTGCCTGTGGCCACCTGTGTTTCTGCATCATAGGTAAGCTCGGCCAGCTTCCAAGTGGTGGACGGCAGCTCGCGATACAACATCACTACCCGATGAAGCTCAGTGCTGTCATCGGTTACCTGCACCTGGAAGTTTACCTGGCTGGCCAGACGATTGGCCCACACGTTCCAAATGCTGGGGGCAATGAAATCGTCGCTGGCAAACGGCGTATGATACACTTCAAACTCTAGACTGTTGTACAGGCGCTGCGTGCCAATTGTTCCGTTTACGCCGTCGGTGACGGCGGCAAACTGGCCGGGAATCATCACCAAACGTTCAACCGATTCACCTTCAATCGACAGGTAGCGGTTGATGCTGCCTAAAGCCACCGGATACCAGTAATCCAGCGGGAAGAGTGGCTCTTCCTGTATCAATCCGATTTCTTCGGTGATCAGCTGCGAAACGGCCGGGTTGAAGTTGGGAATTTCGGTAAAGGAACCACCTGTCATGAGCGCGCCGTGGGCTACATTACCCGGCTGGCTAACACTCACGCTGTCCAACGGCTGGACCGGCTTGCCGCCGGCCACAAAAACATCATCTTCGCCAGTCAGCGTGTAGTAATTGCCCAGCAGGTTGTTAGAAGAATCGAGAATGGTGTGCTGGTCAAAGGTAAAGTTGAAGTTTAGCGGGGTGGCCGTTAGGCCGCTGCTGCCTTCGACACGCTGAGAAGCCACACCCTCAACCACACTCTTGCCCCAAAGTGACTCCGTGGTTGTTACCGGCATGTTGATGCGCAGCATAGGCAGACCATAAAGCGTCATTTCTTCCAGCACCTTTTCGTCATAGTTGCTGAAGGAACCCCCGGCCAGTCCATTGTAATACTGCTGCTTGGCCATGCGCAGCGCCTGGCCCACCGTTTGCGGCCCTTCACTCCAGTTGCCCAGGGCGCTGACGTAAATGGCCATCAACGCTTCCGAATAAGCAACCAGATCCGAGTCGCCATAACCGTAGCCGGTATTGCCTAAGAACGTGGCTTCCTGTGCGCCAAACGCCTGCGGCCAATCCCAATCATTGGCCGTGCCCACATCCGGGATATTCAAGCCGGAATGACAGCCAACGGAGAACACAACGGTTCCCGTGTAATCGGTGCCAGCCACAACTTGCGTGGCAAACACGTCATCACCAGGCGTGTTGGGGAAGAAGCGGTAATGCTCAAAGTGTGAGTTCAACGAGATGAGGTCAGGTGCAATGGCACTGCCAAACAACTCATTACTGAAATCAGTTCCCGTCCAGGTATTGTTGATGAACTGCTCTGGTGAATTAACGGTGATGCCCTGCATTCCTAACGTTTCGGTAATGACATTCGCCTGATCGATAAGGAAATCATAACCGGTAACAAGGGCATCATCGGGCGTCAGCACGGGCTGGCCAAGGAAAGCATTAACTACGCCCAGAATTTCAGAGGGTGTTTCTACTAAACGGCCGATTCCATACTGCGGCAGATAAAACTCGCGATCCTTAAAGGGGAATGGGATGGGCGCAGCGTAGTAATCGTCCGTGAGGAAGTAGCGCAACTCCAGCGAACCGGAAATCTCTTCGGATTCAGCAATGGGCGCGTAGTGGCGCTCATTGGCCACTAGGGCATCATCGCGAATGCGCCGGTGCGGAATTACCCGATCCTCGCCCACCAGCACTACATATTCCAGGTTGGGATACGCCGGCAGCAGCGAATACATAATTGATTTGATGTGCGTCGCGACACAATTAGCCTCTATCGGATTGCCCGGTTCACCAAACGTCCCGCGCCAATTGTTGTAGGCAAAGCCCAGTTCCGTGTAAGCTGCCAAATCAACAACAACACCATCGACATTGCTATCAGCGGCAAGTGTATTGAGTTGGGTAAACAAGGTCGTAATGGTGGCTGCATCGCTGGGATAGAGATCGTTCATCTCATCGGAATTGGCCAGGATCAGGGTGCGGACAGAGGGATCAACCGCAGGTGTAGAAACTTCGTCAAAGAAGTCACAAAAAACAGGTCCATAAGGATTTACCGGGGGCGCAACGCTGATGCTGAGTTCAAACGTTGTGCCTAAAACTTCTGGTTTCTGCGGCACGACTGCCAGATAATAAGGACCATACAGCTCTTGCACATTGTAGGTAATGGCTTCATCCGTCAGGTCAGGCTGAATGGAAACAGCAACCAACGTGCCGATATTGCCCACTTGACCAATGTTGCTAATCTGCCCAATATTGCTGATTTGCCCAATGTTGCTAATCTGGCCGATGTTGCTAATCTGACCCAAATCGACTAGGTCACCAATATTGCTAATCTGGCCAATGTTACTGATTTGGCCGATGTTAGAAATCTGGCCAATGTTGCTGATCTGGCCAATGTTGGAAATCTGACCCAGGTCACGAATCTGGCCGCTTTCTTCGTCAATGGCCGGGGCGAAGAGGTAGAGATTGTAGTCGCCGGTGAGGTTGGTCAGCTTGGTGTCGATGGTGGAGCCGGCTTCACTGACGTCAAATTTGTACCATTGCACGGCCGTTTCCGATTCAACAGTCCCGACCACCGTGGTATTCGCCGGCACTTCTTCGGCCGTGTAGCGGAACGATTTGGCCGGGAAATCTTCTTCGCGAACAAATACGTCCAGGAAGTTGTTGCCATCACTGGGAATAAGGTTATCGGCAGCAGAGTCAAAGGCGGTGAGACGGCCGTCTGCCGACACGGTTGGTGCACCAACGCCGCCATTGCTCTCGGCCCCGTCATAAGCCAGCGAAACGCGCCGGGTAACCCCGCTGAGAATATTGTGCCAAAAAATGTCGGCCGTGCCGTTGTTGTCATCTATCACCAGGTTGGTGGCAGCAGAACGGAACACAACCACGGCGCCACTGTCCGTTACAATGGGCAAATCTGAAGGCCTGTTGCCTTCACTGCCGCTGCTGTCTACGGAGATACGTTTGGTATTACCCGTTTGCCGGTTGTGGACGAAGATATCTGCCACATCATTGTTGTCATTGATCACCAAATCGCTGGCTAAACTGGTAAAAGCAACGATCTGGCCATTGAAGGAGATAGACGGCTGGCTGGAAGCACCCTGCACCTGACCACCGCCGGCATCTACTGAGACACGCGCGGTTATGCCTGTTTCTAAATCATGAACAAATATATCTGAGACGCCGTTGGAATCTTGACCTTGTGGAAGCAGATTTGTGGCCTCAGACTGGAAAGCGACGTAACGGCCGTCTGCCGAAATTGCCGGGCTCGTTGATGGGCCATTGCTTTTTATTCTGCCGGTAGAGACAGAAACCAACTTCAAGCCAACGCCCTCCTCGTACACAAAAATATCCGGGATTGAATCCTGGTCGTCCAGGGTCAGATTTGTGGCTTCAGAAACAAAGGCAACTTTGCTGCCATTCGCCGAGATAGAAGGCAAATAAGAGGGGCCATTGCCAATTGAAAAATCAAAATTGCTCATGGAGATTAATTGAAGCTGGCCTGATGGAAAATCCCTGTCGTACCTGAAGACGTCTGACGCATCATTATCATCGCCCGGTTCGCCGTTGGTTAAATCATTTGCCACCGTTTCAAACACGACGTAACGGCCGTCTGCCGAAATATCTGGATTTTTGGAATCGCCATTGGGGGTACCGGTTTGCGAAAAGCCAATAACCCGGGTGATTACATCCGTTGCCAAATCTTTCAGGAAAATGTCTTGAAATCCATTATCATCAAATTGGGGGTCCAGATTAGTGGCCTGAGAGGCAAACGCAACAAAACGGCCGTTGGCCGAAATCGCCGGAATCGTGGAATCCCCATCCGCTTCCTCGCCGGAGCCCGGTTCGGAAACGCGGAACGTGTTGGGCAAAGTCCCTCCCCCCGCTACTTGCCCGGCTGGTTCGGCTGCGACACGGCCGTTCATCACCAGAGCTACCAATACGATTACAGTGAAAAAAATCGGGCCAAAAATTGCTAGATATCTACTTCTCATATTTTTTCCTCACGCTACAAACATTACGATTGAGGTGCGACGCACTTCAAAGAACCTTGTTGATACAAATACTTTTAGGAAAAGTGCGTCGCACCTGAAGCTATTTGTTAGGACACAATCACGCAAAGCAGCATAAACCAAAATAAATTAAGTTGCAGCTATTTTTCACACACCTTTTACCGCGATTGGTTACACATTCAGTGTGTTCTACTTTTCAAAATAGTTGGTAACTGTGACAGCGCCAGGGGAGGCTCCTACGCCAGATCAACTGTCTTTTGCAGGGTTTGGACGGCCGTTAAATCCAGCGCTGCATCCAGATGGGCAAAGGCAGTATGGGCCTGATCCAACTGCGTGCGCGCTTCTTGCTTTTCGCCAATGCCCAGCAGCAGGCAGGCCAACCAGTACCGGCTGCGCGCCAGTTGATACTCATCCGAAAGCGGTTCCAGCATGGTTACCGATTGGCGTAACTGAGATTCGGCCTCATCTAAGTCATCTTGCGCCATAGCAATCTGGCCCAACACACAGCGGCAGCAAGCGGCGTCCACCGCCATCTCCAATTCGTCGGCCAGATGAACCCCTTCCTCAGCCCACGCTTTGGCCTGAGCCAAATCTCCATCCAGCAGCGCTGCCTCGGCCAGATAGCGCAGCGTCTCGGCCAAAAAATCCTTTGACTGCACCTGATCATAGTAGCTGCGGCTCTGGTGCAGGTGTTGATAAGCCTGTTCTGTATCCTGCCGAAAAACATAGGTGGCCCCTAGATTCATGTGGAAAACGCCCACCATCCAGGCCGAACTGCCAATTTTTTCGGCCAGCTGCAACCCCTCCCGATAATAATCGAGCGCCTCTTCAAGCTGGCCCCGATTTTTAGCAATGCCGCCCAAATTGTTGTAGGCCGCTGCCTGGTTGTAAATGTCGCCAATCTGCTCAAAGATACGCAGCGCCTGTCGGTAATGGAAATCGGCCTTGCGCCAGCGCCCCAGGTTAAAATAAGCGTTGGCGATTAAGTTAAGGCAGGTGGCCTGTCCCTGCACATCACCGGCCTGCTGGTACAGCTCAAAGGCACGCTGGAAACGTTCGATGGCTTCATTGCTGTCGCTGCGCAGTGAGGTGATGCCCAATAAGTTGTAAGCCCGCGCCAAAGCCGTCACTTCGCCCAGCTGTTGGGCAATTTCCAGGGCGGTGCGGCATTGTTCCAGCGCCTCGTCCTGCTGCCCCTGCCGGATGTAGATCAATCCAGCGATGAGTAAAATTTGGGCATATTCAGCCGTATTGCGCTGCGTTTCATCGGCCAATCCCTTTTCAATCCAGGTGAACGCCTGAGGATATTCACCCTTTAGCTCATGCAAACGGGCGCGCCAGCGGCACACGGCCGTTTTCCCTGCGGCGTCATGATTGCTCTCCGCCAACTCATAGGCGACAGGCAAATGCTCCAACGCCTGATCATACTGTCCAGTGCCCACATAAAGTTGGCTCAGCGCCAGATGGATTTTTTGCCGGGCAACGGCCGTATCAAACTCATCAATCTGGGCGGCACAGTGGCGCGCCTTTTGAAAATGTTCGATGGCGTCCTGGTTTGCCGACAAATGCTGCGCTTGCTCCCCGGCCACAAGCTGGTATTTCAGCGCTCGCGGCCAATCTTCACCCATGTAAGCATGATGGGCAATCAGCGGCGACAAACTATCGACATCACCCCAACCGGAACTACGGCCGTCTTCCAAAAAGGCCGCCACCAACCGATGATATGTTTTGCGCGAACTGACCGCCAGGCTGTTGTAGGCTACCTCTTGCAGCAGCGAATGAATAAAAGCATAAACGCGCTCCGGATTGCGCTGTGCCTCGCGAATCATCTCCACCAATTGAAGCTCAGAAACGTAACCCTCCAACGGCTGATCATTGCGCCCACTGGTGATGTGGTCCAGCACATCGTAGGGGAAGGAGCGACCAACGACAGAAGCCACCTGCGCCGTCCAGCGGCACAGCTCCTCCAGCCGGTCCAGGCGGGCCAGAAGTACGCCTTCCAGTGTCTCCGGCACGGTGATGGTGGCCACGGTTTGGCTGAACTGCCAACGGCCGTTTTCTCCCTGCGTCAACAAGCCATCATTCATCAACGAGCGCAGCACTTCTTCCAAATACAGCGGATTTCCTTCCGCCCGGTCCAGAATAAGTATTTCGGCATTGGCCGGCCACTCCTCGATTGAAACCAGGCTGTGCAGCAGCGTGCGCGCATCTTTGCGCGACAATCCTTCCACGCGGATTTCGCTGTAGTGCATTTGATGGGATTCATTCAAGGTTTCACGAAGCTGCCAGCACCCTTTTTCCCGTTCGGGGCGGAACAGCAGCAAAAAGAGCAGCGGCACCTGCTCCACCAGCGGCAGCAAAAAGGTGAGCAGGTCAAGCGAAGCGTTGTCCATCCAGTGAATATTGTCGAACCAGATGATGAACGGCCGTTGCTGTGCCTGGGCCAGCAGCAAGCTGCGAATGGCAATAAAGGTATGCTGCTGCAATGCGTCACCATCCAGATAGCGAACCTTTTGCGCCAGCGTCTCGTCCAGCGGCAGCTTGAGGAAGTTGGCCAGGTAAGGTAGGCTGTCCGCTGCCTCTTCCGCCGGTAAGTTTTGGTCCAAGGTTTGCTGTAATGTTTGCAACGCCTGGGTCTCATCAACCTCTGGTTGAATGCCCACCAACTGCCGCACCAGTTCGCGGAACGGCCGATACGTCACCGTCTCTGTAAAAGAGAGGCAGCGCACGTGCAGCCAGCGCATATCCTCCTGCTGCGCCTCGTAAGCAAGGCGGGATTTACCCTGCCCGGCCTCACCAATCACAGACACAATCCGGCCAAAGCCAAATGAGAGCTGGTCGATGGCATCCTGCAAGGCAGCCTGCTCCGCGTCGCGACCGACCAACGCGGCCTGCAAGCCCTGCGGACTGGGCAAGCCACGTGTTTGCTCGGCCACGGCACGCAAGCCGTTGACGGCAAAAATGGGCACCGGCTGGCTCTTGCCTTTGAGCTGCACCTCGCCTTCCGGCTGAAGTTCAGCCACCGCTTCCGTCTGGCGGCGCACGTTTTCATTCACCAGCACGCAGCCTTCTTTGGCCGCCGACATAAGGCGCGCCGCCAGATTGACCTCGTCGCCCATGACAGTGTATTCGTGCCGCCAGCTGGCACCCACGTACCCGGCAAAGACGTAGCTGTAGCTGATGCCAATGCGCTGGCTCAACTGCCAGTCGGACAAACCCAGCTCATCGGGCAGCATCTGGTTGAGTTTGGCCAACGCTTCTTGCATCGCCAATGCCGCCCGCACGGCCCGCTCGGCATCATCTTCATGAGCGATGGGCGCGCCAAAGGTGACCAACACCTTGTCGCCGTGGTCGTACAAATCGACCTTGTTCATGACGCCGCCAAACGGCCGTATCGCTTCACTCATGCTCACGTAATACCGGTTTAAGGCAGTGACGATCTCCACTTCCCGGCCATCACCCAATCGCTCCACTACATCACCCAGGCCATCCACGTTGGCAAACAGGGTAGCCACCAGCCGGTGCTCACCCTTCAGGCTGGGGGCACGGGGATCGCTGGCCAGGCGGGGCAGCAGGCCGGTAGGCAGGTAAGGCGTAAACGTGGCCAGCCAGGTAATGTGGCGGCGCAGCGTGGCCAGATCGGGAGCCAGCGGATAGAGCGTCTCCTGTGGCGGTGTGTAGATGCGGTTGGATGGCTGGTCGATGTATTCCACCAGCAAGAAGTTAGGGTCTTCAGGGAGGGGAACGGCCGTCAGCAGCACATCGGCACTCACGGCATCGTACGTTTCCTGGTCGATGAGCACCTGCCCGGCTGACGCCGCCGATTCCACAGCGGCCGTGGCGTTAACGTCCGGGCCAAAGAGCGCATATTCCATGTTTTCGATGGAACCTAATTGGGCGGCAAAGAAACGGCCGTATTTAAGGCCCACACTCATCCGCAGTGGAAATGTGCCTTGGGACGTTTTAGTCTCGGCAAAGTCGGCCATCGCCGCCTGCATCTTCATTGCCGCCTGGATGGCAAGCGTGGCGCTGTTTTGACTATTGCCGCCGCTTAGCTCGGGGAACATGTCATCAAAATCGGCCGCTGAGCCATTTTCGGTAAACAAGCCCAGCAGCGCATCGCCGCCAAACCGGATGAGCTGGCCATCGTAAGCCCGTAAAATGTCCAGCATGGCATCAAAATAACGATTCACGACGTCGGTGACTTCTTCAGCGCCTTCGCGGCCAATCTGGCTCAGCCTTTCTGACATGGCCGTGAAACCGCTGATGTCGGCAAAGAGCAGCGTGCCCTCGACAAATTCGCCATCCGCCTGGCCGGGATGAGGCTGCCGCCGCACCTGCCGCACCAGCGAGGCAGGCAAATGGGATGTGGTGGCTTCCAGCAAATTAGCCAGATGGGATACGCAAGAGGATAAAACGGCACGGGGCGGTTTTGATCCTGCCGCGGCCAGGGATTGCATTAGATTGGCGGGCAGAAATCGTTGTAGTTGGGCTATCTCTTGTGGAGTTAGCCCATCATTATCGGGAGATACTTCGTTGATTGGCTCTCGGTCTTGTTTCAAAAGCTCACTCATCAGCGCAGGGTTTGTCGGTCTCTTTAGCAATCGGCGCAATGGCTAGGGTTTTTCTCCAAAGCTTTTCGCCGATTACAACAATGGTAAACGAATGTTTGGGCGAAGCTCCACCAAAGTGTTGTGTAAAAAACGTGAATATTTGTGACGTGGAGGAGGCTCCAGCACGTTTTACGCACAAAAGATATTTAAAGTTATGTTAACCAAAAAATTCTCGCGGGTGCTTGGGTGCTGGCTAATTTGTTCCCCACGCTTTCTTCTTCCAGGGTTCATAGTAAAGCAGAAACCTTTCTGCGAGGCTGTCTATGGGGATGTGGCGCTCCTGTAAAAATCGTTACACCACAGGCTCCACCCTGACAGACACCCCACAAAAAGCAGCATTACCCGTTAGCTGATCGATTTGCTGGTCATCGGTAAGATCGTTGATGGAAGCGCCGGGGTGTTGTACGGCCGTCGCCAACATCACCCCCGCCCGATCATGCCCCCACCCATGCGGAATGCTCACCACCCCCGGCATCACGTCATCAGTTATCGCCAGCGGCAGTTGGATTTCTCCCGTGCGTGAGCAAATTTTTACCAATGCACCGTCGGTCAGATTGTGAGCCCGGGCGTCATCCGGGTGCATCAGCAGCGTACAGCGATCTTTGCCGCGCACCAATCGCGGGCTGTTGTGCATCCACGAGTTATTGCTGCGCAGCTGCCGCCGCCCGATGAGCGTCAGCGTCTGGCCATTGGCCGAGCTGTTCAGCCAGGTCTGCCGCACGCGGTCTAAATCGGCTAGGATAAGTTCAGGGGCCAGCTGGATGCGCTGGTTGGGGGTACAGATGCGCTGCATCAGGATTGGCTGGAGCGGTCCGAGATCAACACCGTGTGGCTGTCGCTTCAGGCTGGGCAGCTTAAGCCCCTGCTTGCCCTGCTGGCGCAGCTTTTTCTGGTTAAAGCCATGCGCCCCGTACGGTCCATAGCGCAGCGCCAGATCAACGATTTGGTCCGGCTGCATCCGGGCAAAAAAGTCCAGCTTGCCCTGCGGCGAGTGGCGCGTGGGCAGCGGTTGGCCCGTCATGCGCCGGCGCAGCTCCTGGAAGATTTGCCAATCGTGCCGGGCATTTTTGGCCGGGGGCAGGAGCAGCGGCGAATAGTTGGCCGTGTTGCGTATGGCCAGAACGTGAAAAATGAGGTCGTAATGCTCGGTTTCCAGGCCGGTGGTGGGCGGCAAGATAATGTTGGCGTGGCGCGTCGTTTCATTGATGTAAATGTCGATGGCCACCATGAATTCCAGTCCGGCGAATGCTTTGTCCAGCTGACGGCCGTTTGGTGTCGAAAGCACCGGGTTGCCGGCAATCGTTACCATCCCTTTAATCTGGCCTTCGCCAGGGGTAAGAATTTCTTCAGCCAGGGCAGAGACGGGCAGCTCGCCGCCAAATTCGGGTAAATGGCGCACGCGGCTGTGCCAACGGCCGAATCGTCCCGTCTGCCCCGTCATGGTGGTGATGCCCACCACATCGACGGCGGGCAGGGTAAACATCGCTCCGCCGGGGCTGTCCAGGTTGCCGGTGACAAAGTTGAGCAGGTTGATGAGCCAGTGGCACAGGCCGCCAAACTGCTGGGTGGAGACCCCGATACGGCCGTAACAAACGGCCGTATCTGCGTTGGCAAAATCACGGGCCAGTTGGCGAATCACCTCAGCCGGAATCCCGGTCGGGCCGGCCGCCAGTGCCGGCGAAAAGTCGGCCACGGCTTGCTGCACGGTCTCCAGGCCATCGGCGTGGGCGGCCAGCGCGCCGGGGTTGGCCAGCCCTTCAGCAAAGATGGTATGCAGTAGGGCCAGCAAAAGCAGCACGTCACTGCCGGGTTTGATGAAGTGATGGGTGTTGGCCAGTGCGGCCGTTTGCGTGCGGCGCGGATCGATCACCACCAGCTGGCCGCCGCGCTTTTGCAGCGCTTTCAGCCGGTTGGCGATGTCCGGGGCGGTCATCAGGCTGCCGTTGGAGGCCAGCGGGTTGGCCCCCAGCATGAGCATAAAATCGGTGCGATCCACGTCGGGAATGGGCAGCAGGAGCTGGTGGCCAAACATGAAGTAGGCGGCAAAATGGTGTGGCAGTTGGTCCACGGAGGTGGCGGAGAAGCGGTTTTGCGTGCGCAGCGTGCGCACAAAAGGTGGGGAGTAGAGCATTGCGCCTAAATTATGCACGTTGGGGTTGCCTTGATAGACGGCGATGGCGTTACGGCCGTATTCCCCCTGAATCCGCTTGATGTTGCTCACCACCTCGTCAAACGCCTCATCCCAACTGATTTGCTCCCAGCCGTTGGCCGTGCGACGCACCGGCTGGCGCAGGCGGTCGGGGTCGTGGTAGATATCTGCCAGGGCGGTGGCTTTGGGGCAGATATGCCCCCGGCTGAACGGATCCGCCTTGTCGCCGCGAATGGCCAGGATTTCTTCACCCTGCACCTCAATTTCCAGGCCGCACATCGCTTCGCACAGGTTGCAGGTTCTAAAGTGGGTTTTGGTTGGATTTGCCAAGGCCAGCTCCTTTCAAATTACGTGACTACAGCGAATTGGAGAAAGAAATGAGTTTTTTTGTCGGTTTCATGTAAAAGCGGGAAAGTTTTTGAAAATAAAAACACTCGAATCGCCCGCTTTTACTCAAGTAATCGGCCCAATCGCCCTGGTTTTTTTGCAAAAGCTTTTTGCCGATTACACAACTTATCTTTCGACAATAAAATGGGTACTTTTCGAGATTTGATAACCGCCATATATAGGGCTATTAAGAAGGCTGGCCCAATATATGGACTT